>JAEEWP010000093.1 GCA_016287465.1 Caryophanales bacterium
CTAGCGGCTATTTCACACTTTCGACCGGCGTCAAAGTCACCGATACCCAAACTGGCCTTAGAGGCATCCCAGAGAACCTCTTTGAGATCGCCATCACGACGGTAGGGGACCGTTACGAATACGAATTCAATTTCCTTAACGATGCTGTTAAAGCCGCCAAGTTATCTCAGATCACCATCAAGACCATCTATGATGACAATGCCAATTCGCATTTTCATCCGATCAAAGACAGCTTCAGGATCTACAGGACCCCAATCCTTTATCTCCTCATTGCCCTCACAAGCTTTGGCATCGATTTCGGCTTGTTTGCCTTGATTCATCACTTCGGTCCGTCCGAACTCCCTTGGAAAGTCTTGGTGCCTTATATCGGCGCCAGGCTCATAAGCGGCCCGTATAACTTCGTTATGAATAATTTCGTAGTCTTTCCAGGGCCAGAGGGTTTTGGCCGCAAACTAGGCCGTTATGCCTTCGTATTCGTCATTAATATGTGCCTTGGCTTAGGTCTTCTATATCTCTTCGATTATGTTTTCCCGGAAAACTTCGGTTTGACCTTACTAAAAATCTTCGTTGAGGCTATCATCTTCATAGTCAACTTCTTCGTGAGCAAAACGTTCATCTTCGCGAGGAAGCTAAGAAAGAAAAGGAAAGGAGAAGCAAAATGACAAAGAGCAAGAAGCTTTTACTCATAATTGGCCTTTCCTATGCCGTCGCGATCGCTGGCCTAGCCACAACCAACCTTCTCCATAATTTCTTCGGAATCAATGGCGTTGCTGAGCAAAGGGTCGACGACGATCCTTTTGCCAATTTCGAAGAATCGACTCCGGCTTCGTCCGCTAAGACCTCAACCCCAAGTTCTTCGGGCAGTGGAAGCGTAACCTCGAGTGAAAGCGAACCCGCCATCTCTTCCGAGACGACCGTAACCGTCAGCCCATACGCTGAAACAACGACCGTTTTCACTAGGTACAACCCTAATGAATATGATCCAAACAACGAATGTCATGATAGCCGTGACAACCCAATAATCTTCTATACCCTTGAGATCAAGATTAAGAAGATCACCGATTTAAGAACCAACCAGGTCACCGACTCCAATGGTTACCCTGGAGATAACTGCTTATCGACCGTCTATAACCAAATCAAAGACGTTGAGAAGAAATATAACGTCCAGGTTTTAGGTGCGATTTCAGGAGACAGCTCCTATAACAACCTCGATCACCGTCTTGGCTACGTCCTTAGAAACGGACAAGTGCTTCGTACCCAGGCAAGAACCGGCAACGACGCGGTCTTTGAGGATCTCGTTTTGTGGAATGATGGAACGATGTCCTTATACACCGAACCGGGATTCACTGGCACACGTAGGACTCCTTCCTTGCCGACATACACAACCAACGATCTCACAAACGGAAGAGCCTGGCAGGTGTGGACCTTTGGCCCAACCCTTATCTATAACGGCGCTATCTGCGTTGACGAAGATGAGGATGTCGCAAGTCCTCATCAGGCTGGAAATCAGCGTACCGCAATCGGATATCTTGGACCGTTCCACTATATGTTCCTCGTCAGCCAAGGAAGGAATAGAGGACAGACAGATGGCTTCTCGCTCCACGATCTCGCTCAGAGGCTTTACGACAGGGGCTGTACTCTTGCGTATAACCTAGACGGCGGAGACTCAAGCACTTTCTATTATTGGGATGAGACGAGCAATTCAGCCAAGAAATACCCAACCCAGAAAACCCCTCGTGCCTTAGGAGATATGATTTATGTGGTTGACGCCTGAGAGAAAGATAGGTCTTAGGCAGACCCTTATTTGGTTAGGCGTTCTCGCTTTCACCATCGCCTTCAGACAGATCTATTTGTATAACGCCCATGGAGTCTATAGCGACTACATCGGTTTCATTTGGGTTCCGCCTCTCACCCTTTTAGTTGCCTATGCTGCCATCTGCCTTATCTTCGCCATCGATATCGGTGAGTGGGGGAGACTTGGCTTCAACTGCGGAATCGGAACGATCATCGTCTATATGGCCATCAAAGGCGTTTACGAGATCGCGAGAGTCGAGCCTGAAAACAGTATCGATGTCAGGTGGGCACCGTTCTTCCTGATCATGGGAATCGTGGTTCTCATCATCGGAGTCATATTCGCTTCCTTCCATGTCGGAAGGGCAATGCGAAAGAAAGACGAACAAGAAAAAGAAACCCTCTAATCTAGAGGGCTTTTTTCTTAAAGATATAGGGTTTTTGCAAGGG
>JAEEWP010000094.1 GCA_016287465.1 Caryophanales bacterium
GATGTGACTCTTATGGAGAAGCTCGACAAGGAGAACGCTGACACTTTAGCGAAGAATCTCTCCCCTGCCGATTGCAATTCCATGATCTCCGCCCTCATCGAAGCCCAAAACAACTTCAAAAACGTTTCGGATATCCGCTCACTCTTCGAACTCACCCTTCTTAGAATGGCGTCGACCGACAGTCCTGCTCCTGCCCCTGTCCCAAAACCAGTTAAGAAAGCAGAGCCAAAACCAGTTGAACCAAAAGTTGAGGAACCAAAACCTGAGCCCGTTACCCCTGAGCCAGTTGAAGAAGAACCAGAGAGCCCGCTCTTTGATTTCATCAACGAGAACAAATATAGCCCAGACCCAAAGAAGAAAGGCGAAGTCCCTGATTGGCTTGTGAGCAAAGATGAGCCAGAGGAACCAGCTCCTGAGCCAAAGAAAGTTGAGCCAGTCAAAGAAGATACAATTATCCGTTCGACCTCAATCGACACTTCAAAGATTTCCCATTACGAAATTAGCGCCAACGGAACGAATTTTACTTTTACCGATGAACAGATTTTCCAAATCTCCGTCCTTGCCGATAAGCAAGAAAGATTGTCTTTGAAAGACAAATGGGCGCTTCTAGAGGAACTTAAAATGGATCCGAAGTTCGGAAAAGTATCAAGCCTCTTATCCAACGCCACCCCATTCTGCCTTTGCAAAGACGCCTTGATTCTCGCCTACCAGCACAAGAATCAGGCGGAGAAAGCTAACCTCGTCAACAACCAAGCCGCCTTATCCGATTTGGTTGAGGCTATGCTTGGACGGAGAGTGTTCGTCTATGCCCTCGATCCAGACCGCCGTCTTGCCGTCCGTACCTACTATTACGAGAAGGTCCAAATGGGGCAGATTCCAAACAAGAAAGACATCGTGTTAAATTTACCAATAGTTAAATAAGGAGAGGTAATAATATGAACCCAATGCAGCAAATGTTAGCTAATGCTAAAAGAATGGAACGCGAGCTTAAGAAAGCCCACGAAGAATTAGCCACCAAAGAGTTTGTCGTCAAGAAAGCCGGCATCATCGAAGTCACCATCATGGGCGACAGAAAGATCAAAGCCATCAAGATCGACAAGGATGCGTTATCCGCCGATAACGAAGAGATGGTTGAAGAGACCCTCGCCATGGCCATCAATGAAGCCTATGACAAAGTCCAGGCTGAAAGCGACGCCATCGAAGAGAGAGTCACCGGACAAAGAGGAGTCCTCGGATTCTAATGAAAGAACTCCGCTCTTTGACCGAATTAATTGAGTCATTCAGCAAGCTTCCCGGCATCGGCGTCAAAAGCGCTGAGCGTATGGCATATGCCGTCCTTCGCATGAAAGAAGAAGACCGGGATGATTTTGTGAAGGCCATCAAAGACGTTTCCTCAAACATTCATCCATGCCCTGTTTGTGGGTTATATACCGAGGATGAAAAATGCGAAATCTGTGCAAATCCTGCACGGAATAAGAAAACCATCTGCGTCGTAAGCGAAGCAAAAGACGCTTTGGCGATTGAGAAAATGAATTCCTTTGATGGAGTTTTCCATGTGCTTGGAGGAGTCGTCTCACCAAGCCACGGAATCGGACCTGATGATTTGAACATCAAGTCTCTTCTAGACCGCGTCAAAGAGAACGAGGCTACCGAAGTCATCATTGCCACTAACCCAACGATCGATGGCGAGACCACCGCTTTATTTATCGCGAAAGTCCTTGATGGAGTCGTTCCTAACATCACTAGATTAGGTTATGGCTTGCCAATGGGCTCATCCCTTGATTATGCGGACGCTTTGACTTTGTCAAAAGCATTCGAAGGAAGGAAGAAGATCTAATATGTTCATCACATTTGAAGGCGGAGAAGGCGCTGGCAAAAGCACAGCCATAAAAAGAATCGTCGAGAAACTCACTTCCGAAGGATATGAGATCGTTTTGACTAGAGAGCCAGGCGGAACTCCGATCGCCGAGGAAATCAGAAACGTCATCCTCGATAAGAAGAACACGGCTATGGATCCTCGCACTGAGGCTCTTCTTTATGCCGCCAGCCGCCGTCAACACTTGGTTGAAAAAGTCATACCAGCCTTAAAAGAAGGAAAGCTTGTCCTTTGCGACCGTTTCATCGATTCTTCCCTCGCCTATCAAGGCGGCGCACGCGGAATCGGAATCGATAACGTCTATAACATGAACCTTTTCGCGACCGA
>JAEEWP010000036.1 GCA_016287465.1 Caryophanales bacterium
CGCTTTTCACCCTCATGATGAACTACATCGCCACGGGTCTTGTTTCCGTTTGGATTTATTGGAGATTCCCTGGCAATTCCAACGTCGTTCCTACGCAGAGCAACGGAAGGCTTCCAGTCCTTTTCAATGATAAATTGCTCATCATCATCCTCATCGCCGCGTTGTTTGTCGGCATTCTCTTCTATTTGAAATTCAGCAAACACGGTTACGAGTTAAGCGTTGTCGGAGAATCCGTTAACACCGCAAGGTATGTCGGCATCAACAGCAAAAAGGTCATCATCCGCACTTTGATTTTGTCTGGCGCGCTCTGTGGTTTCGTCGGATTCCTGATCGGCTCTGGCGTTGACTACACAATCACCGCTGAGACGACTCATAGAGGCATGGGCTTTACGGCGATCATGGCCGTTTGGCTTGGTAAGTTCAACCCAATAGTCACCATTTTCACCGCCATGTTCATCACCTTCATCACGAAGGGCATGGGTCAGGTCCAGATGGCGAACTCGAGATACATTACGGACGCTTCTGCGACAAGCATCGTCATGGGTCTCATCTATCTCTTCGTCATCGCCTCCGAGTTCTTTATCGAATACAAAATCATGTACAACAAGAACGGAAAAGAGACCGATGTATTAGAGATTATCGGTGGCTTCTTCAAGAAGGTTTTTGGACCTGTAGGCCGCTTCTTCAAGAAGGTGTTCGTTCCTGTCGGTCGCTTCTTTGCGAAGGTATTCATTGCTATTGGCCGCTTCTTCAAGAAACTCTTTAGGATCAAAGACAAAGCGAAAGAAAAGCCTGCTGAAAAATCAATTGATGGTTTTGATGAAGAGAATCAGGTCAGCTTAGATGGAGCGAAACAGATTGCAGAACCTGAAGCAAGCCCTTCAAAGAAAAAGGCGACAAGCGGCAAGAAGAAGTCGCAGAAAGGAAGCAAATAATATGGATTTCTTTGAGATATTAGGAAGTTCGCTTCCAAGCGTCATCACCCTTAGCGTCGTCTTCTTATTCGGCTGCATCGGTGAAACCATCAGCGAAAAAGCTGGAAACCTCAACCTCGGTATCCCTGGCGTCATGTGCTTTGGCGTTGTCGGCGGTGGAATCGGTTCGTTAATCTACATGAACTTCATCTACCCCGCTATGCCTGTTACGGCGAATGCTTTCGGTTTCGTTGAGCTCATCTCGTATCTCTTGCTCGTTCTTTTGGGCATTGTGTTCTCGTTTGCCTTCGGAGCGATCGGAGGACTCATCTATTCCTTCCTTACCACAACCCTTAAAGCCAATCAAAACGTCACGGGTTTGGCTCTCACCACCTTTGGCGCTGGCGTTGGCGATTTCTTCATGACCTTGATGCGTCGTGATGATGGCGACGGCCTCTTTGAGGTGGCCGCAAAGATTTATGGCACCCACCTCACTAACGCAACCCTTGGTGCGGGTGGTACCACCTTCGACAATTCGAATTGGCATATGGGCTTCATCGCAAGCGACAATGCGGTCGCCAACATTTTCTCCCAGTCGTCGCTTGTTTATCTTTGCTTCATTTTGGCCATAGTTGTCTTCATCGTCCTTAATAAGACAAGAATCGGCTTGTCTCTCAGGGCCGTTGGCGAAAACCCTGCCACAGCCGACGCAGCCGGCATCAACACCGACAAGTACAAATACATGGCTACGATTATCGGATGCGGAATCGCAGGTATCGGTGGCGTCTTCTATAACATGATCCGTCTCCAAGGCGGCTGGAATGGCACAGGAAACCTCCAGAATCTTGGATGGATGGTTCTCGCCCTCGTTATCTTCACGGTTTGGAATCCACTCATCGCTATCGCGGGTTCGCTCGTCTTCGCCTTCCTTTACTCAATCCCAAGCTACATCAATGCCGACATGGTCACTGGCAAATTCCTTGTCTTGATTCCATACATCATGACCGTTGTCGTTCTTATCTTCACCTCGATATTCGGTAAGAAAAACGTCTTGCCGCCAGGCTCTCTTGGCGTCAATTACTTCCGTGAGGAACGTTAAGCAAAAAAACAAAAAAGGACTGCAAATCGCAGCCCTTTTTATTTTTACTCAAATTTATCTTTGAGGTATTTGATATACGGTTCAGCGCTTAATGGCTTGCCGACGACCTTCATGATCCAGTCGTTAGGTTTGAGATAGTCGTAGCAGTAGTCCTTCTCTCTCATCCACTTAACGATCTTGTCGATGCGGTTCTCTTTGATCGCGCCTTCGAAGTCCATCTCTTGTTCAATCTTCTCTTTGATCATTGCGCCGTAGAGGTTTCCTAAGGCGTATGAAGGGAAGTAGCCCCATAGGGCCTCAGACCAGTGTGTGTCCTGCATGCAGCCGTCTTTGTCGTTTGTGACTTCAACGCCAAGGTAGTCGTGGTATTTCTGTTTCCAGATAGCAGGGACGTCCTCACATTCGATCTTGCCATTGATGAGGTCTTTCTCGATCTCGTAGCGGATGATGATGTGGAGGCAATATGAGAGTTCATCGGCCTCACATCTGATTAACCAAGGCTGGATCTCATTCATGAGATGGTAGAAGGTTTCTGGATCAATCTTACCTAATTCAGAATCAAGAGCATCGCTAGCGTCTTTCTGAAGAATCGGCATGAAGGCCTTGCTTCTTCCGATGATGTTCTCGAAGAAGCGGCTGTGGGTCTCGCAGATTGCGCTTGTGGCCATGTTCTCGACATGGTTCTCGAACATCTCATCGGTCCAGTTCTGGAACTCAAGGGCGTGTCCACCTTCATGGAGGCAGGTGAAGACGTTGCTTCTCCAGTCCTCAAGAAGGAACTTGGTGGTGACTCTGGCGTCGTTTTTCGCAAAGGCATCGCTGAACGGATGCGCGGATTCCATAAGGGCACCTTTATCCATGTCGTAATGGATGGCTTTGAGCATCCTTAAAGACATATCTTTCTGTTTGATCTTGTCGTAGCTCTTTAAAGCAGGAATTGCATAGGATTTTTGTTTTTCCTTGGCTTTTTTGAGTAATGGGATAAGGGTTTCCTTCAAAGGGTTGAAGATGGAATCGATGAAGGCCTCGTTGTTCCCTGGCTCATAGGAATCAAGGCAGGTGTCATAAGGGGTCTGTCCTTCCTTCATCATCTTTCTTGCAACTTTCCTAGAAGACTCGACTTGTTTCTTCCAATAGGGGAGCCAGCCTTTGAAATCGTTCTTCGGGCGGCAGATTCTCCATTGCTCGTTGCAGTCTGAGATGGTGTTCCTATATTCGAGATACTCATCGAGAGTGAACTTCTCCATGAATTCGATCTCTTTGTAGAGGTTCTCAAAGAGCCTCTTCTCCATAGGATTCGCATTCTTGTCTTCTTTGCCTTCCTTGACGATGGCGATGAAGTCTTTGTCCTGCGAGATCTTCGCAGCTTCAGCGAGCCAATGGTTAAGAAGTTCTGACTCATCTTTTATGGAGTCCTTTCCTGCTACGCAGGCAAGGTCGTAATAGATGATCGATGCGGTATGTCTGAGTCTCCTCATCTTCTCAAGATAAGGAAGGATTTTCATATATGCTT
Source organism: Caryophanales bacterium (assembly GCA_016287465.1). Classification (GTDB taxonomy): domain Bacteria; phylum Bacillota_I; class Bacilli_A; order RFN20; family CAG-826; genus UBA4951. The sequence goes on from JAEEWP010000036.1 coordinate 3,527, forward strand.
CTGAGTGTTCCATAGTTAGTCTCCTATCAGCCACATATCTTACCATTGAGACAATCCTTCCTAAAGGAAAGTAATAAAAAAACGGCTAAGCAGCCGTTTATTGTTGTTCAGTCGCGAGGCTCGCTTCTTTATGAGGGGCCAACTTCCTGATGACCCATAAGATCCAGTAGATGATCTCAAAGAAGACGAATGACAAGGCAATAAAGCCTAAGACATAGAGAAGTAAGAATACTGGATAAGGAACGACAGGATAGATCTCAGACAAGACTGGTAAGGTGCATGGGAAGTAAGGGCTGATGAAGAACATGTTGAAGGTAGAACCACCAGTGATTCCGCTTTTGACGAAAGTGATGTTAAGAATCATCGCCACAACGATGAAGGCAAGGAAAGGCACAGGGGTTTTGCTGAAGATTTTGAGATTAAACCTGCGTCCAAGCCACGCTGCGGTGTAGATTCCCACAACGATCATGAGGCCATGATAGAGAAGGGTTTGAACATTGATGACGATGGTGTCAATCAAGGCTTGCTCAGGATAGATAAGGGTAGCAAGACCGCCGATTGTGATGAAGCAGACGGTGAATCCGACGCAGCTCTCCCAGATGAACTTCGAAACCTTTCCTTTGTTTGGAAGGAAGGCGACAAGAGGGTAGGTGTATAAAGGAACCGCGCAGAACTGGAATGGGAAGTGATCCCAATAATATTCGAAAGTGGACAAAGATGGGTCCGCTTCGTTATAGACGAAGTTGATGGTGAGCTGTTTAAGCAACTCTAAATACACAAGGACAACCCAGGTCCAGAAAATGACTTTCCTATATGTTTTCTCGTCGGCTTTACGCCACAAGACGATATAGACGATAGTGAGTGCGATGACGATTCCGACCATCATGAGGTGGAACCATCCGAGCATGTGCGGCTCTTCCATCTTGCCGCATAACCAATGTAGAAATTCGTAAAACCAAGTCATAGAAACTATGTGCTATAGGTTATCACTTTAAAAAGTGAAGTGGTGAAATATTTTCAAAACGACGATAAAACCTAGATTAGTGAGTCTCCGCTCCCTCAATGGAAGAGATATCAATCTTACCAAGAGGGGTTCTTGGAAGCTTTTTCATGAAGATGATCTTGTCCGGGAAGTAGGCTGGAGGAAGCGATTTCTTGACCGCTTCTTTGATGGCTTTCTCGGCTTCTTCTTCGGACCATGGGTGGTCACCTCTTCTAATGACGGCAAGAAGTCTAAAGATGTTGCCTTTGCGGGCGTTCGGCACGCCATAGCAATATGACTCATAGATGCCTGGGAGGGAGTTGACGACTTCCTCAACATCGCTTGGGCAAAGGGTCTCGGCGTTCACTTTGACGATTCTCCTAAGTCTCTGCTTGAAGTAGAGGTAGCCATCTTCATCTATGCAGCCATAGTCCATCGTGTGGAGCCACGCTGTTCCGTCTTTGTCTTTGAATAAGGTCTTCTCGTTGAGCTTCTCGTCATCGAAATAACCGGTCATCAAAGATGGTCCTCCGACGAGGATCTCACCATATTTTCCAACAGGAAGTTCCTCTCCGGTTTCTGGGTCGATGATCTTATTCAAAACGCCTGGTAGTGGCTTTCCAACTGAGCCGTATTTGTTACGTCCACCAAAGGTGTTGACGTTGCAAGCGGTGCTTGTCTCAGTGAGTCCATAACCAACGAAAAGCCTGGCTTTTGAGCCATATTTCTCCATGGCTTCGTTCCATCTTTCGATGAGGCTCATTGGACAATAATCACCACCTAAATAGGCGACGATCTGTTTCTTGAGATGTGGGCCATAGAACTTGTCGCGGCTGAGTAAGGCATTATAGAGAGCAGGTACGCCGATGATGACGTTCGCGTTGCCCTTTTTCATCTGGTTAATGGCCTCTTTTGTGTTGAATTTAAGGATGAGGCAAGCGCTTGCGCCTGCGCTCAAAGGAACGTGGATGGCCATACCCAAACCAAGGACGTGGAACATTGGGACAGCGGTCATGATTCCGATGTCGGTGACCTTGCCTCCGATGAGCTGATAAGAGTTGCTTCCGACATGGTTCATTGACTCATTTGAGATACGGACGACTTTTGGTTCGCCATTCGTTCCGCCGGTGTTGAGATAGACGGCATCTTCCCTCTCTTCTTTTGGAGAATATAAAGGAACTGTCGGTAATCCCTTGACTTTCCAGAACTTGATGACTCCTTCGGTATTCCTGCCAAGATAGTTGAGGTAGGAAGCCTTGAAGAAGCTGATTCCGACGTATGGATTGACGCCGATGACTTTGACGTCGTTTGGCATCGAAACCCAATTATCGTGTGCGGTATTAATTAACGAAATAAGGTACTTGGAATTGACCCTCTTCATCATCTTGGCGACGGTGGTGCCAGGGGTGAGAGGGTGGATGTTATATGAGATGGCGCCGATCGCACTGAGACCATAGAAAATGAAGACGCTCTCAGGGGAGTTTGGGAGAAGGACGGTGACCACGTCGCGAGGCTTGATGCCAAGGGCGGCGAGCTTGCTTGCGGCCTTCAGAATCTCCCTTCCGAATTGGCGGTAATTGTACTTCTTATTCTCGAAAACGATCGCTTTCGCGAGCGGGTATTTCTTGATGGTTTCGGCTACTTGTTCGTAGATGCTTTTAGGTGCCATTTGTCCCAACCATATTACTCATTTTCGCCAACTAGTGGTACCCCCCAAAGTCGAAAAGCGCGCCCACGCGTTTCCATAATATGCGTGCGGCAATTGAGAAATTTTTACTGCTTTTTGGAACAATGTAAAGATATCTTCAGTAATACTGAATTTAAGAAGATTTTTGAGTGTAACCGCTTACAAGAGGGGAAAAAGACCCCAAATCGTAGCAAAAACTAGATTAGTAGGGGAAGTGCCTTTTTAAAAAAGGCGGTATCTAAGCAGTCCGCCCTTTTATTAGAAATAAAATAATTATTGAAAATTGGCTTATGTGTTCTATATTAACCTCACTCTTTCATGAAAGGAGAGCACACAGAATGAAAAAATTAGCCACTAAGCTTATGCTTCTGTCCACAGCAACGCTCGTTATGTTAGGTTCCTGTGACAATAAGCCAGGAAGCAATAGCGAAGGAGACACTTCGACTTCTCTAGATTCTGAAGTCAAAGCTCCTACCAAGATCAAACGTATCAAAGAAATCCCTTACCTCCAGGAAGGTATCGCTTGCAACCTCGACGCCTATATCGGTGTTGAGTACGCCGATGGTTCCATGGACAGCAACTACGAGGTCAAGACTACCTCTAAGAACGTTACCATCAACGGTCACAGAGTCAGCTCCACCGAAGTCGGTGTCTTCTATGTCACCATCACTGCCGGCGGTCTTACCACCAAGCTTGAGCTCACCGTTCTTAGCAATGATCAGACCAAGATCATGACCTTCCTTGAGCCACTTGAGAACGACGCCCGTAACTTCACCGTCGATCTTCTTGGCGAAGACAACCAGGGTAACGAAAAACTCTACAGACGCGTCGTTCACAACGCCAACTACTCAGTCGTCTATAACGGTGTCGATCTCTTCGCCGTTGACGAAGATGGCGATCCAGCCTCCGTCATCCTTGCCAAACTCTCTGATGGCAATGGTTACTTCGGACACATCGAGAAAGACGCCAACAACAATCCAAAAGCCGTCTTCGAGCCAGGTATCCAGCAATACTACGACTACTACTACATCGTCATGGATCTCGAGCTCAACGCCGCTGACTCAACCTACACCAGCATCGCCGGCGAAGACGTCCTCATGATGGGCGCTTCCTTCGCTGAGAGACTCATGTGGTCCGTCGGCCTCTCTGAAGCCTATGACACCTATGATCGCGTCATCCCATTCTACGGCGCTGCCTACAAAGGATACGAAGAAGTCGGTATGCCGAATGGCAACCCAGACATCATGATCTTCGATATCTATGTCGGAACCGAATCCCAGAACGAAGTCTACTGCACCATCAAACTCTCTGCCGTTGGCGAATCCGGATTCGATTGGATGAACACCGCCGTCACCGATGCTTCCTACATCCCAGAGAAGATCACCGCCAACGAAATCCCAGCTGCCTTCCAGGCTGTCAACGCCGCTGGCAACTTCACCCTCACCATGGAAGCTTGGTCCGTCGGCGATGGAGACAAGACCCAGAAGTTCGTCCCAGCTGAGGCCGACATGTCCGGCGACGCCTGCGCAAACTTCTTAGGAACCTGCGACGCCGTCATCACCGAGAAATACACCTCAACCGGTATCTACACCGAATTCAAAGGAAAGAAGCTTAACCAGACTGCTACTGGTTACGCTCCTGAAGCCGAATACTCACTCTTTGATATCTCTGCCGTTTGGAATGACAGCGGTGCCGCTTATAGCACCAGACTCACCGACAACGAAGATCAGACTGCCAAGGTTCTTCCAGCCCGCAGCGCCATCTCCGGTGTCACCGACGTCTTCCAGATTAATGAGATCAAATTGATGGCTGCCAACAACATCACCGCTGCCGCTGCCAATGTGGTCAACTGGACCGGCAAGAAGACAGAAGGAACCAAAGTCACATTCGCTGGTGATATGGGTGATAACGATGGCACCTCTCAGACCAACCTTCTCGCCGCTCAGATCTTCGGACTCCTCGGCGGAACCGAATACGGCGTCCTCAAAGATTGGGCCGGAACTTGGACCAACGCCACTGACGGCTGGGGAGATGGCGGAAAGCACGCTTACAGCAGATCGAGCGACTTCTACGCTCTTACCGTTGATACCGCTACGAACGAAATCGAGGCTTACCTCTTGATCTACGCTCCATTCAGCGATATCGACAACAACTACTTCATGATGAAGTTCACCATCTCTGATATCGGCACCACAACCTTCGACTTCTCGACTCTTGCGGCCGCCAACGAGAACCCAGGCATGCTTGCCTAATAAATCACAATTGAGCAGAGGGGATTCGTAAAGGGTCCCCTTTGGCTACGAATAAAGGAGTAAAAAAATGAAGAACAAGAAAGTACTAATCCTTGGTGCTGGCGCTCTTATGACCTTAGGCCTTCTCGCTGGTTGCAGCGGGGGAGACGAAAGCAAGGGCGAAGGCGTCTACACCTACAAGACCTACCTTTCCACCTCACCAAAGACCTGGAACGTCCACAACTGGGAAACCAGTGACGAAGGCTATGTCAGCGGTTTCTGCGAGATGGGTCTTTACGACTGCATCCTCAACGATGAGAAGAACGGCTACAAGTTCGTCACCGAAATGGCGAGCCAGATGCCAGTCGACGTCGTCGACCAGCTCACCGATAATGAGATCGACACCTACTATAACGGCAACCCAACCGCCGGTATGGCATGGGATATCGCCCTCAATCCAGACGCTTGCTGGGAAGATGGCACCCCAATCACCGCTAAAGACTACATCGATTCGATGGAGCTTCAGCTTTCCCCAAAATACGCCAACTACCGCGCTGATGGTTACTTCGGCAGCAACCTCGTTCTCGCCAATGCTGAGAACTATTACAAGCAAGGCCGTCAGACCATCGAAGAGTTCTACAAATATAGAAAAGATGATGGAACCGTCGGCGATTACGATTCCGGCTTCTACTTCCTTAACCTTGGCAAGTACACCAGCTACGTCGGCACCATCTACAGCAACGCTGACACCGACACCAACTTCTACAGTGTCCTTGACCAGGTCGCCGAAGAATACAACGTCAAGCTCGAGGCTCAGCGTATCATCCATGGTTACAGCTACTACTTGATGATGTACAAGAACCATCTTGATGACACCTCTTGGGACACCGTCTTCCGCCCAATCGATCCAAACGATCCATCTAGCGAGAAGGCCGGCCGTCCAGACCGCGTCAGCAGCAACATCATCAAGGAACAGAATGTTGACCTTCCTGTCGAGACCTTCGACGAAGGCTTCACCAACTACCTTGGTCAGAAGGATTACATCAAGACCATCAAGAACACCACCGATGGCTGGATCGAGAGCAACATCGAGGATTACACCTTCGCCGCTCTCCAAAAAGACCTTAAAGCAGTCGTCAAAGCCATTGGCCGTAATAGACCAGAGGCCAGCAAAGATTGGTCCTGGAAACTCCCTCTCTTCACCTATGTCTACACCTATGACGGAGACCCAATCGAATTCAATCAGGTCGGCATCAAGCAGATCAATGACTACAAGTTCCGTCTTTATCTCAGCCGTGCCATCACCTCTTTGAACCTCAAGTTCGCCCTCACTGGCAACTGGCTCGTCAACGTTCCTTTATATAAGAAGCTCACCACCCAGCTTCCTAACAGCACATCTGTCGCTACCACCTATGGTTCCAACAGCGCAGCCAACTACATGTCCTATGGCCCATATAAGCTCAAGGACTTCATCGCCGGCGAGGAAATCAATATCGTCCGCAACGATAAGTGGTATGGCTACAAGGATGGCAAGCACACCGGCCAGTTCCAGATGACCAACATCTACACCAAGATCATCCAGAAGCACGAGACCGCTATGGCCGAGTTCTTAGCCGGACGTCTTGATGACATCGACCTCACCGTCACCGACTACCGTACCTATGGTAACAGCGGACGCTGCACCACGACCTACGAGTCCTACACCCAGAAGATCTCCTTCAACACCGACGCCAAGAAGCTCGCTTCCCGTCAGGCCCTTGATGGAAGTGGCAAGAACAAGACCGTTCTCACCAACAAGAACTTCCGTGAAGCCCTCTCCCTCTCTCTTGATAGAAAAGGCTTCGCTTCCAATGCCACCTCTGGTTCCAAAGGCTTCACCGGCCTTCTCAATGACCTCTACCTCGCCAACAACAGCACCGGTGCTTCCTATAGAGACACCCCACAAGGCAAGAGCGTCTACAACATGGTCTATGGCAAACTTGGCAAGACCACCCTTGACGGAGAGGACACCCCTCTCGACGAGAAGAAGTGCGGTTACAACCACGCCCTTGCCGTCGAATATGCCGCCCTTGGCTTAAAAGAGGAACTCCAGTCCACCGTTGAAGGACACCTCAAACCAAACGACAACATCCACATCGAGTTCCGTGTCTATGACGACGAGAGTGAGAACACCATCGCCGCCAACAACTTCATCACTTCCGCTTGGACCGGCCTTATCAGTGAGGCTGTCGCCAAACTCAAAACCGAAGGCGTCCTCGCTAGCAGCGAAACCCTCTCCATCTCCATCGAGATGGTCAAGGACCAGGATTACTACAAGTCCGCCAGAAACGGTGGCTTCGATATGATCTTCTCCACTTGGGGCGGAGCTGCCATCAACCCTTACGGATTAATGGAAGTCTACTGCAAGAAAGACTTCACCAACTGCTGCGAATACGGCTTCACTGGCAAACAGGACGAGGCTTACATCGCCATCGACGCCAACGCTGACGGCGAGTTCGCCGTCGTCGATTCCGACAACGACGGAACCCCAGAGTCCGGCGATGAGTGGAAGTCCTTCAATGGCTGGTACAGCTACATGGTCGACAGCGATGACTGCAACGAAGCCAAGTACGGCGACGAAATCGCTGAAGGCGATGAGGACTACGAGGAATACCTCGAGTGCCATAACCGCAAGCTCAACGTCCTCGCTGGACTTGAGGCTGGCATCATCAACCGTTTCGAGGCCATCCCTCTTGTTGCCCGTGGAACTTCCTCGCTCCTTGGTTTCAAGACCGAGAACGCCACCAAGGTCTACATCAACCTTATCGGCTATGGCGGAATCCGCTTCCTCCAGTTCAAGTACGATGACGCTCAGTGGACCGAGTTCTGCAACAAGTACAACAACTCCTTAGGCGACATCTACAAATCCTGGGAAAACTAATCCCTTAATTAGTTACATCTACTTTTACGCAGGGGTGCCTTTCACCGAAAAAGGCGCCCTTGCGCTTATTGCGTTTAAAGCACATCAACACTTATGAAACAGAAAAAGAAAGAAATTGAGACCGAGGATACAATCCTCGAAGAAGAGAAAAAACCGCTCGATGTTTCTAATACTTCCTCCGATGAGGAGTTGGTATTAGAATCCGATCGTCCTTTTTTAGAAAGGTTTGGAAGAGGATTCGTTAACTTCTGGAGAAACAAGAGCACCATCGACACGCTGAAGTACATTGGTAAG
>JAEEWP010000037.1 GCA_016287465.1 Caryophanales bacterium
AAGAAAAGCGTCAACGAGTATTTCAAATCAAAGACGGCCAATAACCTTCTTTCAACGAACGACAGAAGTGACATGCCATTCGTCATCACCGTTCACAATGACGTTGAACAAGCTCGTAACTTCACATTCCTTTTCCCGTTCGTTTTCTTCCTAGTCGCGGTCCTTGTCATCTTAACGACCACCTCCCAGATCATCCTCAAAGAGAGGATGCAGATTGGCACAATGAAGGCTTTGGGTCTCAAAAACGGCGAGATCATGTCCCTTTATGTTGCGATTACCCTCGCTTTAGTGGGAATCGGAACCCTTATAGGTGAGATTGTTGGTCCAATCCTCATCCCATGGATCATGGATAAGAAATACGCGATCATCTATACCCTTCCAACCCTTGGCTATGTCTTCCCTTGGTTTACTGGAATCTTGACCGCTCTATCGTTCCTTTTGATTGCGGCAGGAGTCACCTATTTCATCGCCAGAAGGGAAATATCCCTTAAGCCTTGCGAATCGATGAGACCTCGTCCAAGGGTCATGAAATCCTATTCGCTTAAGATTGAGCCGAAACACGGCATCACTTTCTTATCCCTTAAGATGGCTCTGAGAAACATGTTCAGCGATGTCGTCAAATCCATCATGGTCATTGTCGGCATCGTCGGTTGTACAGCACTTCTTGTCTGTGGCTTTGGTATTGAGGACACGATTAACTATGGCCTTGATCACGATATGGTCCTAGGCAATAGCCAAGACATATCTCTCACTTTTTCCTCAATCAAAACGAAAGCGGACATAGAAGATGACATCATGGGAATTGAGGGGGTCAAGTCTTTTGAGATGTATACGAGAGCGACTTCCACGATCTCCTACGAAGAAGGCCATTCTGCCGACTCTTTTATCTTCATTTTGGGTGAAAACGGCAGCAAATCCCACATGAAATACGTTCCTGAGATGCCTCTTGACCAGGTCGCCATCTCTCAGAAAATCTCTGACTCAACAGGCGCGAAAGCGGGGGACACAGTCACCTTCACCTATTCGAATGTGACCTATACCGCGACGGTCTACGATGTCTATGAGGCTTTCGTCTATAACGGCGTCATCGTCTATGGCGATTCCCCAGTCCTTGGCGATTGGGGCAATTCCTACTCAGGCTGCAACCTCGATATCCTTGATGGTTATGAGCCAAAAGACGTTAAGGAGAAGCTTCTTTCTCTTTCGTATGTCATGCAGGCTCAAACCCAAGAAGACTGGGCCAAATCGGTGAGTGACGTCATGGGAGGCATCCTCATCATGACCAATGCAGTTAAGGTCTTCGCCATCCTTCTTGCCATCACGGTTCTCTATAACCTCGCCCTTATGAACTTCAAAGACAGAACGAGGGATATCGCAACCCTCAAGGTCTTAGGATTCTCGCGTGCTGAGATCGCCTTCCCTCTCATCTTCGAGATGATGGCCCTTGTCGCAATAGGCGTAGGCATAGGCTTATTCGCTGGCATCCCGTTCCACATGGGCGTCATGACCCTCAACAAAGTTGAGCTCGTCCATTATCTCTTCCATATCAACCCTCTCTCATTCGTGCTGTCATTCGTCCTCACGTTCGTGGTCGCTCTCCTCGTCAATGGCTTCTACTCATTCCAAAGCGACAGCGTGAAGATGGTCGAGTCCCTCAAGAGCGTAGAATAAAAAAGAGCCCCGCCGAAGCGAGGCTTTTTCTTTTGTCTTTAGATCTTTCCGCCGTGAAGCTTTTCGTAGAGCTCTGTACGGACGTTATAGAGCCTTTCGCTTAGATCCACGTAGTGGACGTGAGGAAGCTCAGGTCTAAGCTCGGATTCCCAGACTTTGTTCTCGAGCTGGTCTTTGATGTAGTTCTTCTTCTCGGTGATTGATGGAAGAGGTCCTGCGAGTTTGCCACCGATGATATAAGGGACAAGAAGCTTCTCAACCTTATAAGGGGTGATGACTCTTTGTCTCTTGAATGAGGTTGGGTCGAAATCGTAAACGGTGACAGGCTTTCCTTCCTCAACGACTTCATCGTCGAAGGTGATCAAATCGCATTGTCCTTGGCCATTCTCATCAAAGATGCGGTAGGCCATGAGTTTGCCTGGGATGATGGCTTTGACGGAAGAGTCGGAGCATTTCATCTTAGGGGTGTAACTGCCATCGGCGTTCTTGACGGCGACAAGCTTATAAACCCCGCCGAAGACAGGGTCTGTGGCGGAAGTGATGAGGTTTTCGCCAACGCCATAGGCGTCGAACTTCGCGCCCTCATAGATCTCCATGTTCATGATCTTTCTCTCATCGAGAGAATTGGAAGCGATTAATTTGACGTAGCTCTTTCCAGCCGCATCAAGGGCCTTTCTGAGCCTCTTATAGGTTCTAGCAAGGTCGCCAGAATCGACACGGGCGGATTTGACTCTCTTATTTGGATCGTTTGGGTACTTCTTGATGAGCTCATCATCTAACTTGATGAGGTTAGGGAGTCCTGAGCCAAAGACACTATAAGTGTCTAGTAACAAGGAAACGTTATTTGGATAGGTCTCAGCATAGGCGCGGAAAGCGCTAAGCTCATCAGGATAGAATTCGATGAAGGAGTGGGCGATGGTTCCGACCGCTTTGACCTCTGGGCCATATTTCATCTCAGCTAAGCAGTTAGCGGTGCCGATGCACCCGCCAAGGACGGCGGCATATGCGCCATCGTTGCCTGCGCTTTGGCCTTGGGCGCGTCTGGTGCCGAATTCCATGACCGCTCTCTCTTTATGAGAGGAAAGTCCGGAGATCCTTGTCGCTTTGGTGGCGATTAAGGAGTGGAAGTTCATGGTCTGAAGGAGATAGGTCTCGATAAGGATGGCGCCGATCATGTCGCATTCGATTCTGACCATCGGGACCTGAGGATAGGCGACACATCCTTCTTTGAGGGCGTACATATCGCCTTTCCATTTGTAGGTGCGGAGGCACTCTAAGAATTCCTCGGACATGCCTTTGCCGCGTAGATAGATAAGGTCTTCTTCGTTGAAGTGGTAGTTGAGAAGGAACTTCGTTAACTTGGCTTGGCCACAGGAGATGGCATAGCCAAGGTTATCCGGGTTCTCTCTGAAGAACATGTCGAAGACGACGATGGTGTCTTTGTATCCGTGAAGGAAAAGGGAATTCGCCATCGCGAACTCATAGAAATCGACGACCATCGCTGGGTTGTCGTAGTCTTCATTTGGAATGTAAGGGGTGACTTTAACTGACATGCTTACTTCCTCCTTTTGTAGCTTCTTTTAGCGGCTTTGGTGACTTTCTTCAAAGCCTTCTTTCTATTTTTCTTGCCCATCATCACGAAGGTAAGGATGAGGATTGAGAGAACGAGGATGACGAGAACAACGATGATAATGACAAACACTGTCTCGGCGGCATCTCCGAACACTCCCCTAAGAGCCTTAACGAATGGGTTTTCGTTATCGGTTTCAGGGGCTTTCTTCGCTTCTGTGATGGTGACCTTAAGCGTTGCGGTCACCTCTTCCTCACCTTTGTGGCCTTTGAAGGTAATAGTGGTAGAGCCTACAGTGAAATGCTTTAGCGTCGTGACTTCGAAAGTGGTTTCTTTAACGCCGTCGGCATCAGTGACGGTTTCGCCTTTTTTGACTTCGACGATTGCGTCAGGGATTTCGTAAGTCAATTCGTCGTCGATGTCCGCTTTGACCTTGACTGACGTTCCCATGCGACAGGCATCTTGGCTGATCTCGAAATTGAGTGTCGAAGGAGTGACCGTTATTGGACCTTGTTCACTTGAGCCGATTTTGTCGGTCGTTGGGTTAGCGATCTTAGAAGAGTCGTTGCCCCAAACGACATCGACCCACTCTGGGAAATCGATGAAAGGATTGCGGTTATGCTGGAAGTTTTTGTAAATCAGGTTGTTTCTATGGATCTCATATTCATCAACCGGATCGAGCTTGTGCCACTCAAGGAGATCGCTGAGGATTCCCATCGTGACTGGGTGAGAAGCGCTAGATTCTTCAGCCGCTCCATCGCTAGTCGCGTAATCGACCAAAAGAAGGTTAGGGTTGAATTGCGTGATGGTCTCGTTGCCTGAGAAGTTGTTATAGCAGGCAGCCATATAGAAGAGGGCGCGGGCGATATCGCCTTTGTCGCTATCCTGTGGCTCAAAGACCATATTGGTCACATCATCGGTATGGGCGTGAAGCTGCGGTCCAAGAAGGTTCCCTTCGAGATATGGCTTATCGCTTCCGGCATTCTTGGTTTTGGAGCTCGTTTTGTCGACATAACCATAAGGGCTGTTGTTATGGTAGGACTGATTCACTCTGCCATCGCCTGAGATGAGGTGGTGGACGTCGGTTCCAGCAGGGCCTTCTGCGCCTGAAGAGGCTTTAAAGCCTCTCGATTGGCACCAGACGTGCTCTCTGTTCGTGCCGGTCGCGTTGTGGTCGCCCCATTCTTTGATGCGGCCTTCCTCAACGATGGACCCATTTGCATCAACGTTCCTGTAGAGGGTGTGGACGTATGGGTTAGAGGCAGCGTCCTTTTTGGCGTTAGAAAGATATCCGTATTTGGTATAGGTGTTTGTCGCAGAATCATAGGTGATTCCGTTATCGCTGTCTGAGATGGCAGGGGAAAGATTCCAATCTCTGTCGGTGATCTCGTAGATCTTCCAGACGTTGTCGTAGCTGTAGTAGTCGAAATCCTGAAGGATCGGCTTAAGGTTTTTAAGAAGGTTCGTGCCATTTCTCTCGGAGGCGCTTAAGGAGCCTAAGGAAGAGTAATAGCTTCTGATTTCACTTTCGGTTGAGTCGTTTAGATCAATGGTGCTCGGCAGTTTGTTCGCAAACCTTGGTTCTGAGGAAGTTGGTTCCGCATTCAAAGGAAGGGAAGAGGCTCCAAGAAGACCGAAGGAGGAGACAAGTCCAAGCAAGAGGATGTTGCGTTTAATCTTGTTCATATCTAAATTGTGGGTTTTTTGAAGGAATATATCAATTGATATATAAAAAACCGAGCTATTGTTAGCCCGGCTTCTTTTTCTTTAAAGCATTACCGCATCGATGAGGTTGCAATAAATGTATGTCTTTCCTTCGTGTTCCTCGGTGTAAGGATCGAAGAAACCTGCGACAGTGACTACGGCATCCTCTTCAGGGAAATCGGTAGGGTAGTTTAACGTGTCCCTTGGGACGAATTCGAAGTAAATGGAACAACAAGCGGTGCTATCCATGACCTCGCAGGCATAGAAGTAATAGCCAACCCAAGTCGATTCATAGGCTTTAAAAAAGCCTTTGATCTTCATCGATTTGCCACGGTAATCCTCAATGTGGTCGGCAATGTAGAGGGCTTCCGTGTAGGCCATCGTGTCCGAATAGTTAGAGAGATCGACATCGACCTTGTCGTAGTTTCCGGTGTAGACGGAACGAGCTGATGTCTGAGGGGCAATAGAAGACTCTTCTTCCGAGGATGAGCTCTTTTTCGGATAGAACTCCTTAATGCTCGTGCTAGTTTCTTCTGAGAAGAGACTATCCAAGGCGTTCCCGTGTAATCCACAGGAAGATAGGGACAAAGTCCCTACTAGCAAAGTAAATTTAGCAAGCTTTTCCAATTCTTAACCCTCCCTTGCAAAGACCGATAACAAAACAGATGGCAAATAATATGACGTCTATGGCGACGATTGTCGCTCCAACAGGCGTGCCAATAATAATCGAAGCGAAAAGCCCGATCACCGTGCAGACCACCGAGAAGATGGCGGATGCGATGGTGACAGTCTTGAAACTGTTAAAGAGTCTCATGGCTGACAAAGCAGGGAAGACGATAAGCGCGGATATGAGCAAAGAGCCAACGAGCTTCATCGCCAAAACGATGACGACCGCAATGACAACGGCGATGGTGAAATTGTGAAGATCGGCTTTCGTTCCAACGGCTCTTGAGAAGCCTTCATCGAAGGTAATCGCGAAGATCCTGTTATAGAAAAGGACGAAGAAAAGGACGACGACGATGGATAAACCAACGCAGGTCCAAACTTCCTCAGGCTTGAGGGTGAGGATGGAGGTGGAGCCAAACAAAGAAGTGCAGACGTCACCGGCGACGTTTCCCGAATTCGAGAAGAGATTGATGATAAGGTAGCCGAACGCGAGAGCGGCTACGGATACCATCGCGATAGCGGCATCACCTTTGACCTTCGTGTTTTGACCGAATCTCAGCAAAAGCACAGCTGCGATGATCGTCACCGGCATGATGATGAACATGTTTTTGCTTAAGCCTATGACTTGGGCAATGCACATAGCGCCAAAGGCGACGTGGCTAAGGCCATCTCCGACGAACGAGAATCTCTTTAGGACGAGAGAGACACCTAAAAGAGAAGAACAAAGGGCAATCAAAACGCCGACGATGAGGGCGTATTGCACGAAAGGCCTGGAAAGGTACATCAAAAGAGTGTCTAGAATCTCTTGCATGTCGTAATTCACAACGTCTTGCACGCTCATACTATTCACCCTCCTTAGATTGACCGACGAAAAGCTTGCCCAAAGAACTTGAGAGATATTCTTTCTTTGTGCCAAAGAACGTCTCTTTCCCTAGGTGGAGTATGTGTTTTGAGTAGGTGAGGGCAGCGCCGATATCGTGGGAGATGACGATGATGGTGATGCCTTCCTCGTTAAGTTTGGAAATGAGCTCATACATCTCCGCCGTGACCTTAGGATCAAGGCCGGAGATCGGCTCATCGAGAAGGAGGACCTTCTGAGTGGAGCAAAGCGCTCTCGCCAAGAGGACTCTTTGCTGCTGGCCTCCAGAGAGTTCTCTGAAGCACCTTTTAGCCAATGAGAGGACATTCATCCTTTCCATGTTCTTTTTGGCGAGCTCTTTATCTTCTTTGTTATAAAAAAGCCTCCATCCCAACCGGCTTTGGCAGCCGGATAGGACGATTTCATATACGGAGGCTGGGAAGTCTTTTTGGATATCTGTTTGCTGAGGCAAATAACCGATTTCGTTCTGCTTTAAGCCCTTGCCGAAAACGATCGAACCCCCAAGAGGCTTCTGAAGATGCAGAAGCGTCTTCATGAGGGTTGATTTTCCAGAGCCATTCTCTCCGACGATGCAAAGATAATCGCCTTCTTCGACTTCGAAGTTAAGATTGCTCAGGATTGGCGTGGAATTATAGCCTAACGTCAGGTTGTTTACGGTCAGCAAAGACATCTCTTTCCTCCTTATTTGAGCGCTTCTTTGAGAGTGTTGAGGTTCTCAGTCATGACGGTAAGATAGCTCGTGCCGTTCGTGACGTCCCTGGAAGTGGTGGACTGAAGCGAATTCATGGTGAGTATTTTCTGGTTTTTGGCAGAGGTATTGGCGATGACGGTCTCGGCGATTCTATGGTCATTGCCTTCGATCGTGAGGACGGAATGGAGTCCTAATTCATCGACCTTTCCAGCTAAGAAAACGATGGTTTCGAAGCTTGCTTCGGTTTCAGCGCTGCAACCAACGAAGGCGGCATAGTAATCGAGTCCATAGTCATCGACCATGTAGCGGAATGGGAAACGGTCGCCAAAGACAAGAGTCTTGATGGCAGAGGCCTCGACAGCGGCTTTGTAGTCGGCATCAAGAGAGTTGAGTTTGGCCTTATAAGAGGCAAGGTTCTCTTTGTATGTTGAGGCGTTCGCTGGGTCGATTTTCTCGATTCCCTTTTCGATTGTCTCGCAGATCGCGGAGGCGTTCTTAAGAGAGAGCCAGACGTGCTCGTCATATTCGACTTCCTCTTCATGCTCGTGATCATGGTCGTGATCATGACTTTCTTCCTCATGGTCATGCTCATCATGGTCATGGTCTTCTTCTTCGTGATCAGGATCTTCTTCGCCGTGTTCGTGGTCATGGTCATGGCCTTCCATACCTTCTTTGACTTCCTCTTCTTTGACTTTGTCACCAAGGGATTCAAGGAGGTTAATGACGACCATGTCTTTGTTGGTGCTTTGCTCTAAGGCTCTTTCAACCCATTCATCGGATTCGCCTCCGACGTAGATGAAAAGATCGCAGTCGGAGATTTTGACTATATCCTTAGCGCTTGGCTGATAGCTATGGAGGTCGACACCGTTGCCAAGAAGCATTGTGACTTCGACATTCGTGGCGTTTTTGCCAAGGATTTCTTTGGTCCAGTCGTATTCTGGGAAGATGGTAGTGACGATTTGGATTTTGTCGTTATTTGCGCTTGGCATCGAACAAGCGGAAAACCCTACGCCCATCATTAAAGAGGCGAAGAGCATTGGTAAAGATTTTTTCATTGATAGTTCCTCTAATAGATTCGCGGTTCAGAGAAACTCAATGCATCGGTTGTTTTATTTTGATGAAGCGCAGTCGCTGCACACGCCATAGAAGATCGTTCTCTTGAGATCGATCTCAAAGCCGTGTTCTTCAAGGAAATGCTTTTGCAAAGCTTTCACATCCTCGCAGCTGACATGGATGATCTTGCCGCATTTATCGCATTTGCAGTGGTAGCAATCCCCCTCATCGCCCATATGTTCATCGGGAGAGATATACTCGAAACAGGCAGGGCTGCCTTCAATTGTGTATTTGACGATCACGCCATCGCTTACGAGACTTTCTAAGTTGCGGTAAATGGTGGCTTGCCCTATTGTGGCCCCTTCTTTCTTCAAGTGGGCCACAACGTCACCAGCGCTAAGGTGGACGCCAGGGTTTTGCTTAAAGAAGTCAAGAAGGATCTCTTTTTGTTTCGTGCTATATTTTGCTCGGGTAGTCATATGGTCCTCCAATACAGTGAATTTGAGAACCGTTCTCAATTTTAGCAAGATTCGATTCTCTGTAAAGCGTTTTTTGTGAATAAATTACCGATAAAACAGTCTTTTTGCTTTCTTTCATGTTATCATGAAAGTTGCGATGAAAGTATCTCAAAGTGATACTATCTAGGACAGCATATGAAGAAAAACATCAGAGCCAAAACAGAAGAGGAAATCAAATCCTCATACGAATATCTCTTCGAGAAAATCATGAAAGACAAGAGGAAAGACCTTTCTCAGTTCGTCCTTTCTTTCAGGGAACAGCTTCTAAAAGAAAACAAAGTGGAATCCTTCGGTGAGCTTGTCGCCCTCGACCTCCTTTATTTCCATTCGGTCAATAACGCTGACGAACCATGGAAGGGAAGGGAAGCGGTTGGTGAAGCCTATAGGCTCCTCCAAACCAGAAAAGAGACCTTCAGCAAAGAAGAACTTCGTATCTCTTATCTCAAATTAGCCGAAGCCTTTGATTATCTCGAGGACATCGACAAGGAAAGAGAATGCTATGACGAAGCGGCCTATTATGCCTTCCAAACACAAGATGCGAAAGATGCCATCTTCGCCAAAGAAAGGGAAATCCGCCTTGTCTCAAGATACCCAGAAGAAGAAAGAGCAAATCTCTTTCCAACTTACGAATCCCTTATCATGATGCTTGGCTTAGAGGAGGGGAAAAGGCTCTTCGCTCTTGAAAAAGAGATGCCTTCCATCATCCATGATCCGGTTGAAACCAACCCTCTCTTCCCAAAAATCATCGATAAGGTTAATATAGCCTTAAAGGAGTATTTTGACGCTCACATGAGTGAGTTCACTCTTGAGAATTACAACATCAAGAAACGTCAGCTTCTCCTAAAGGAGGGCATCGATTGGACTGCCCCATATGAAAACAAAAAAGAGGTAAACAAATGAGTTATTATTGCCATCATTGCGGTAAAGAAGTCAGCAGAGGAAACAAATTCTGCCCACACTGCGGAGTCCTCCTCCAAGAAGACGAATACGGCGAAAGACCAGGCGAATATGATGATGTCGTCGATGAACCGAAGCCAGGAAAGAAGAAACTGATCAACGATTCGACGAAAGCAGACCTTGATACTGTCGTCAAAATCCTCATGATTGTCATCACCGTCATCACCGGCATTGCGATTATTCCTCTCCTTTGGACGGTCCCTATGACGATGACTGCTTGCGACAGAATCAAGAAAAAGGAGCCTTATGGTCTCGTTCTTTCTATCTGCACGCTCCTCTTCATGGCCATTGCCCCTGGCGTAATCATGATCATCAGGGATGCTGATACTTATACCGACTAAAAGACCCTACAATTTCTTAAAATCCCCAGCAAAACGCGTGGGGATTTTTCTTTTAATCGCGGCAAAAACGCATTCTTCTAGGAATTTATCCTAGAAAGCACTAGAATATGCCTTCGTGGAGAAAAAAGAGTCCTTAAGAGAAAAAATCCATCGCATCTTCAGCGGTCAGCTTAACCTCACGGAAGGCAATTTTTTCGTGACCATACCTCTATATGCCATCCCGATGGTTCTTCTTTCTTTCCTCCAGATGTTCTATAGCTCCGTCGACCAATTGGTTGTCTCCAATTTCGGCGGTGGATATACCTCGATGAACGCGGTTGGAAGCAACAGCGCTCTCATCAATCTCATCATCGGTTTGTTCGTCGGCATATCAGTAGGCGCCAACGTCGTCATCGCCAAAGCCAGGGGAATGAATGACAAGGAAACCGCCCATAGGACGGTTCAGAGCTCCGTCATCATTTCGCTTTTCTCCGGTGTCTTTTTAGCGGTCGCTGCTTGGTTTGTCGCCCCAGCGCTTCTTGAACTCATGGACACGCCAGACCTTTATATCGACAAAGCCATCGCTTATCTTCGCGTCTACTTCCTTGGCATGCCGTTTTTGATGGTCTTCAATTTTGGCTCTGCTTTGCTTAGAGGAATGGGCGATTCCAAGCGTCCTCTCTACACTTTGCTCATCTGCGGCGTCCTCAACATTGGCCTTAATTTCCTCTTCGTCATGGGCTTTGGGCTTGATGTTGTGGGCGTTGCCATCACTACCGTCATCTCGGAGTTTTTCTCCGCCCTCATCATCCTTTTCTTCCTCTCGCATAACAAAGAGTCTTTCGCCGTCTTCTCTTGGAAGGACTGGACCATCTACAAAAAAGAAACCAAGGAGATTCTCAAAAACGGAATCCCTGCCGGCATTCAGTCTTTCATTTTCTCTTTCTCAAATATCTTCATCCAAGCCGGCGTCAATGGTTTCTCAACCGCTGATATGTCAAGTGATGTTGCGGTGGCGGGAAACACCGCCTCAATTCAGATTGAGCACTATATCTGGATCGCCATGAATGGCTTTGCCGTCGCGGTCTCAGCTCTTATCTCCCAGAACTATGGCGCCTTCAAGAAAGAGAACCTCAAGAAGGTCTTCTGGATCTCGATGATGTATGAGACCATCATCGGCGTTTCTTTAGGCCTCATCTCATTTTTCTTCCGTTACCAGTTAATCGGTTTGTTCATTTCTCCAGAGGCTTTCCCGGACGAATCCGGAGTGTTCCTTGAGAACTCTTTCGTCAAAGCGATGGAAGTAGGCACGATGCGTATTACCCTCGTTGGCCTTACCTATGTCCTTGATGGGTATATGGATGTTTGTTCTTTCTACCTTAGAGGATTAGGCCACTCAAAGACACCGACCGCCCTCACCCTCATCTTCGTCACCCTCCTCAGC
>JAEEWP010000038.1 GCA_016287465.1 Caryophanales bacterium
GCAAAACGAGATCGACGAAGAGTTATTCAAAGAATACCTCTTTGCAGCCGAATCAAGGTCCAATCACCCTCTCGCAAAAGCCCTTATGGGAGATGACGATGGAAGCAAGTATCAAAAGGACATCTCCGAATACAACGAGATTGCCGGAAAAGGAATCTCCTTGGTGTACAAAGGTCATAGCATCTTGGCTGGCAGCTCCCATCTTATGGAAGACAACGAAATCACTTTTGAAAGATGCTCCAAAAAAGGTTCAACCACCTATATGGCGGTTGATGGCAAGTATGTTGGCCACGCCACTCTGAAAGACAAAGTCAAAGAAAGCGGCAAAGAGATGGTCGATCAGCTTTCCCTCATGAACATCGAAACAATCATTCTTACCGGAGATAGAAAAGACGTCTCTGAGGAGATTGGAAAACAAGTCGGCGTTAAGAAGGTCTATAGCGAACTTCTCCCAGAGGACAAGAAACGCATTCTTCAGGAAGAGATCAACAACCGCAAAGGCGGAGTCGCCTATATAGGCGACGGCATCAACGACGCTCCATCCCTTGCTTTAGCTGATGTTGGCATCGCTATGGGTGGAGCAGGAAGCGATATGGCCGTCGACAGCGCGGACGTTGTCATCATGAATGACGATCTTCGCAAAATCGTTAAGGCTGTGAGAATCGCGAAAGCCGCTAAGGCAAAAGCCATCTTCAATATCGTTGCCTCCCTTGTCGTTAAGGTCGCGATCGCCACGTTATCTATTGTCCTCGGAGAGGCTTTCCCTCTCTGGGCAGCCGTTCTCGCAGACACCGGTTTGACCTTGCTCCTAGTCATCAACTCGATAACCCTCCTCTTCAAGAAGGTTAAATGAGTTAAAGCAAAAATCCTCAGCAAAAGGGCACTCTTTTAGCGGGTTGCCCTTTTTTCACGCACGTAAAGGTTTATCCCATAACGGGATAACGATATAATAATCACTAACCATGAATAAACTGATTTCGAAAATTCGCTTAGCTCTATTTGTAATCCTCGGTATCCAGGCGATCATCGTCGTCACTTTTATCGTGTTCTGGTTCACTGATTCTTTTGGAATCAAAACCGTCAATAACATCGAACTTTATCTTCTCTTTGTTTGCTGCGGATTCCTTCTTGTTGACTCCCTCGTATTCTGGTTCTCTCTTCTCAAGATCGGCCGCAAGAGGCAAAGCAACGACCAGGAAGCTGCTTCCCTTATCGGCGGTGACGTTCAGAACGCTTATAACTTTGCTCACATTGGCTTAGTCGTCGTTGATGGCGATGGCATCGTCATCTGGGCCAACAATATGTTCAAGGATATGCAGATCGACATCGTCGATGCTGATATTTATCAGTTCGCTCCAGCCCTCAAAGAACTTGTTAACGGCATCCCAGGAAAAACCATCAAAGTCACAATCAAACAACGCCTTTACGAAGTAAGATACCTCTCTCAGCCAAAGATGTTTGTCTTCAATGACAAAACTGAGTACGAAGAAATGGCCACCTACTCCCGTGAGCAGGCTACCGTCCTCGGTATCATCATGATCGACAACTATAACGAAGTTTCATCGGATATCGATGAGATGTCTGAGCAGATCTTGAAGGTCCGCTCCCTCATCAACGACTACTGCCATGAATATGGTGTCCTCATCCGTCGTATCAAAACTGACTCCTACTTCATGGTCTGCAACTACAACTCCCTCGCCCGCATGGAAAAAGACAGATTCTCGATCGTTGAGAAAGTCCGTGCCGCCGAAGAGAAAGAGGATATTCCTCTTACCCTTTCCATCGGTATTGCTCACGACTTCCCGGATATCGCAAAGCTTAACGACATGGCCAACGACGCTATCGATGTCGCCCTCTCCCGTGGTGGCGACCAAGTCGTCGTTTCCCACTATGGACACGAGCTCGCCTTCTTCGGTGGTAAGACAACAGGTGTTGAAAACACCTCCAAGGTCAAAGTTCGTTCCATGGCCGATTCTGTTGCAACCATTATCCGTGGCGCTTCGAACGTCTTCATCATGGGCCACACCGATATGGATATGGACGCCTTAGGCGCTGCCCTTGGTATGATGGCAATCTGTGATTGGGTTGGCGTTCCAAGCAGGATCGTCTATAGCGCGAAGCGTGCTGAGAAGAAGACCCGTTTGGCCTTCCAATCCGCCTTCTCTAGAGACGTTCATGAAAAGATGACCATCTCCCCAGAACAAGCAGCCTCGACAATCAAAGAAACCACTTTGGTTATCGTCGTAGACGTTTCGGTTCCTGAGATCACCATGGCTCCAAGGCTCCTTGAACTTTCGAGCAAGACGATGATCATCGACCACCACCGTCGTGGTGAATCCTACCCAGAAAAACCAGTTCTTTCCTACATCGATCCGACTGCCGCCAGTGCGACTGAGCTTATCACTGAGATGATCAAGTACTCCAACGCGAACCCACGTATCGAGATCAAGCCTGCGTTCGCGACCATCATGCTCTCTGGCATCTTCATGGATACTTCGTATTTCAAGAACAAAGCCGTCGGTATGAGAACCTTCGAGGCCGCTCAAACTCTTAAGAGTTATGGTGCCGATAACAGCATCGCTGACGATTACCTCAAGGATGAGTATGAGGAATACTCCCTCATCAACAAAATCATCTCGACCATTCAGACCCCATTCTATGGCGTCGTCTATTGCGTTTCCGATGACAGAGACATCATCGAGAGGACGACCATTGCGAAGGTCTGTAATACATTGCTTCAGCTCAAAGGCGTGAATGCCGCGTTCGTTATCGGAAGAACCTCCGACAGCGAAGTCCGTATCTCAGGAAGAAGCGATGGCTCGGTGAACGTTCAGTTCATTCTCGAGAAACTCGGTGGTGGCGGACACTTCACGAGCGCAGCCACGAACCTAGGCGATGTTCAGATCGAGAAAGCGGCCACAAGGCTCTTATCAACCTTGTCGCAGTACCTCGACAGCGCCAGAAACGCACTTAAAGGAGAAGATTAATCATGAAAGTCATATTGCTTAAAGATGTCAAAGGAGTCGGAAAGAAAGGCGAGACGAAAGACGTCAACGACGGCTACGCCTCGAACTTCTTGATCCCAAGGGGACTCGCTGTCGTTTCAACCAAAGGCAGCCAAGCCCAGCTTCAGAAAGACAACGCCGAAGAGGCAGCCAGACAAAAGAAACTCAAGGAAGAGGCAGAAGTCCTCGCCAAGAGACTTGAGAGCATCAACGTCGAATTCAAAGCCAAAGGCGGATCCGACGGAAGGATGTTCGGAACCATCTCCCCAAAAGAGATCGAAGAGGGGATGAAGAAGCAGTGGGATATCACCATCGATAAACGCAAATTCATCGACAAAACCCCTGCGAATGCCTTCGGATACACCAAACTCAGAATCGAATTATACAAAGGACAAGCTGGCCAGGTCATCGGCACCGTCAGCGTCCACATCAGCGAGGACAAATAAGCATGGCCAAGAAGACAAAACTTCCTTCCAACATCGAAGCTGAGCGTTCAGTCTTAGGCGCTCTCCTTTTAGACTCTAGCCTTGCTACCAGCAACATCACCTCTCTTAGGGAGGAAGACTTCTCTGGCGAAGATCCACGCAACGTCCTCATCTTCAAAGCGATGAAGGAGCTCGATGCCCACAACAAGCCAATCGACTCCGAAACCGTTGTCGATCAGCTCATCAACATGGGCATGTTCGACGATGCTGGCGGAACTTCCTATCTCATGGAACTCCTCCAGGCTCCAATTCAGATCAACAACGTTGACCACTACGTCAATATCATCCGTAACCAAGCCGTCTTAAGAGCCTACCTCGCCAAGCTTGAGAAAATCCTCAAGGATTACACCGACGGTGGAATCGAGGACATCAGCGAGTTCATGGCGGTTAACACCCAGGCCCTTTCTGACATTGCCTCAAAGAGGCAGATTGCGAACTTCCTTTCTGCTGAGACAGTCGCTGAAACCACAAGAGAGAACATCCGCAAAGAATCCAAACTCAGTAATAACGGCATCACCGGCATCGACACCGGCTTCATCAAACTCAACGCCTATACGCATGGTTGGCAGCCAGGCAACCTCATCATCCTTGCCGCCCGTCCTTCCATGGGTAAGACCGCTTTGATGCTTAACTTCGCTTTGAAAGCGACCCAGAATACCGGCAAGACCGTTGCCATCTTCTCTTGCGAAATGGCCAACGACCTTATCATGAAACGTCTTATCGCCAGCGAAGCTCTCGTCAATATCAGCGACCTTTCGACCGGTCATCTCAATAAGCGCGATATGGACAAGGTCAACGCTGCTCTCGAATCGATTGGGAGAACCAAGCTTTACTTCGATGACACACCAAACCAGTCGTTAGGTGATATCGTTGCCAAATCCCACAAACTCAAAGCGAACAACCCAGATCTCGCGATGATCTTCGTCGACTATATCAACATTGTTGATGTTCAGGGCAAATACGATAGCCGTACCCTTGAGATCGGTGCTATCACAAAGACCTTGAAACAGCTTGCTCGTAACCTTAAGGTTCCTGTCATGGCCCTTGCTCAGGTCAGCCGTGAAGCCGACAAGAACGAAAGCCACATCCCAAGCCTTGCTAACTTAAAAGAATCTGGAAACATCGAGCAGGACGCTGACATCGTTTTGATGATCTATCGTCCAGAATGGTACAAGAACCAAGGCTACAAGACCAAAGAAAACAACCCACTCAAGAGTGGTGAAGCGCAAGAAGCGGAGAACCAGCAAAGAGAAGATAACAGTGGCAAACCAGAAGGCGCCACGCTTGTCGTTGCTAAGAACCGTAACGGACAGCAAGGCAAATTCACCCTTATGTTCACCGCTAAGCACCAGCGTTTCGATAACGCCATGGAAGGCTATGATGCTGAAAGCGGAAGCAGCTACCGCGGTGGCGGTTCCTCCTCATCTAACGGCATCGATATCTCAGAAGACTAAATATGATTTCCTTTGTCGTCGTTGGAAGTGGTTCTAAAGGTAACGCCACTTTGCTTTTTGACGAGGAGACTCTTATCCAAATCGATATGGGCCTTCCGATGAGAAGAATAACCGCTGCATTAGAGTCGATTAAGAAAAACAAATCGGATTTGCAGGGGATTTTGATTACCCACGAACATACCGACCATATCAAAAACCTTTCGATGTACAAAGGAAAAGTCCCTATCTATGCCTCAAAAGGAACGATTGATTATTTTGATCATGAAGTTGTGCCTTTCGATTCCTTTGAGATCGGCACTTTAAGCGTTATCCCGTTCATGACAAGCCACGATGCAGCTAATCCTGTTGGATATGTCGTCATCTCCGGAAAAACTAAGCTCGTATATCTGACTGACTCTGGCTATGTCCCAGAGGAGTCTCTCGATTATCTTAAAGACGCGGACTATTACATCATGGAATCCAATCACGATCTTAAGATGCTGATGAAGAGCAACAGGCCCGCTGTGCTAAAGAGAAGGATCAAAGGAGACGAAGGCCATCTCTCCAATGTTGACAGTGCGATCTACCTCTCTGAGCTCGTTGGCCCAAAGACCAAAGAGATTTATCTCGCTCACTTATCAGAGGAGTGCAATCTCCCTGAACTTGCTCTCGAAGCGTATAGAAAGACCTTCAAGAAGAAAGAAGTGCCTTATGATATTAATATCATCTGCCTCAAACAGAACGAGGCGGTAAGAGGAGGCGATTTATGAAGATCAGATTGCTTGTCGTCGGTCATCTTAAAGAGACCTATTGGAAAGAAGCCCAAAACGAATACCTTAAGCGCCTCACTCCATATGCGAAAGCGGACATCGAAGAAGTGGATGACCTCCCTTCTTCAAAAGATGATTCACCTGCCGAGATGGAAGAGGTTAAGAACAAAGAGAACGCGAAGCTTCTTTCGAAAATCAAACCTAACGACTATGTCGTCCTTCTTGATTTAGGAAAAGAACAACCTGACTCAGTTGAACTATCTTCTCATCTTGAGAAGTGGATGAGGGACGGCGGTTCTTCAATCACCTTTGTCATCGGCGGTTCTTTAGGTTTATCTGCTGAAATGAGAAAGAGAGGAAACGCTACATTAACCCTCTCCAAATTGACCTTCACCCATCAGATGACAAGAGTCATTCTGCTTGAGCAGATCTACCGCTCATTCAAGATTCTCCGCAACGAACCTTATCACAAATAGAATATTTGAGATAAAATACTTCCGTTATGATTTACCCAGAGTTTGAAAAATACACGCCATACGTCGATAAAGAGAACCCTTTCTGCAACGCCTACACGACCAAAGAAGGACACCTCTTCTTCGTTGAGCCTTGGTTCTATGTTGGATTAACCGGCTTCAAAGAGAAGAGAGCGGAACGCTTCGAAGAAATCATGAAGGCCATCGACGACATCGTTAACCAATACGAAAGAGTCATCTTCACCGGAGACTTCGATTCGCCATTCATCGTGAGAGATGGATATATCTATCGTGAGATCCATGACATCACCGATCCATTAAAGATCTACGTCGAGGATAAGAGCCGCGGAAGCGACTACGGCGACTAATAAGCAAAAAGAAAACGCCCCAGATTTGCGGGGCGTTTTTTGTTTATTCTCTTATTGCTGATCGTACTGAGGACGGAGCTGTCTGGTGCTCATCCACATGGTTCTCATACCCATTAAGAAGAGGTAGAAGAACATAGCGAAACGGGAGAAGAGAGGGATGAAGCCAAGGAGGGAAAGGATGCCAGGGGCAAGGGATTCCCAGTAGGCGATCTTCTGAGTCTGCCAGAAGGTGAGGATGTGGAATGGATTGGTCTTCTTGCCTCTGGTCATGAGGAAGATGAGCAAGCCATAGAGGAAGGTGATGCCGATATTGATGGCAAAGGCGATGCCGGTGTACTGCCAGGCGATGCCAACTTTGGTGCTCTCAAAGGAAACAGCGAAGAATCCTTTATAGGATTCGAGGACGTCGTTGCGGTGCTCGAGAGTGCCATAGGCATTCTTGTACTCGTTGCCATACATGTCCTGTTTGTAGAGGTCTTTGAGATCGAACTTCTGATCGAAGTCGTATTTGCCTTGCATAGCGTCTGCATAAGAAGTGGTTCCCGAAGGCTTCTTGAAGGTGATGAAACCTTCTTCGCCAAAGACAAAGAGGTTGGTGCTCCAAGTGGTCTCAGTGGTGCTGATACCGGCATTTGGATCATTCTTCGCAAGAATTACATTCTTGGAGTAATCGAATAAGGAAGAATCGGCAAGCTTGGCGTTGTTGACGAAGAAGACGACAAGGTCGCAATAGGTGACTTCTTCGACGGTTGGGACGGTAGCTTCGGAAGAACCGCTTGCGGCGACAAGCTTGGTCTCTTTGACGGTGTAGAAGTGGCTGTAGTGGTCAGCTTCGTTTCCGTCCTTGTCTTTGCAGACCTTTTTCCAATCGGCCTCGTTGACTGTCATTTTGCCATCGGCGATCGACATGGAAACGTTCTCATCGTTAAGAGCTTTCTCGAACTCGGTGAGAGAGGTATCGAGGTTGTAGTTTGGAGAGTTGAAGAAGGAGGCGCCGCTTCTGCTGAAATAGCCAACCATAGTTGGGATAACGGCGATCAAGCAGGCCACGATAGCGATGATAATGGCCGCATACCAAGGCTTTTTGGTTCCGCCTTCGACGCATCTCTCATTTGAAATGAGGGTGCTGAAGAAGAATTTGATATTAGCCCAAAGGCTCGATGATTTCTTTTCTTTTTGCTGAGTCGGTTTGACTGTTGTTGCTTTTATTTTTCTTTTTGCCATAGTAGTTCTCTAATTTTTCGCAATGAAACTCTACAACAAACTAAGAGTTTATACAATTAAACCTTTTAGGTTTGGAAAAAGGAAAAAGTTGCGTGTAGACCAAAATTGGTTATACTAAATCACCCAAGCACAAACTTGGGATTGTTCTAATAGTTGGGGTCGTTCCGGTTTTGACGGGGGATTGATCTGGCCTGGATTGCAGTGGTCTGATAAACCTTAAGATCAAAAACCAATAACTGACAACAGTTATATCCATGCGAACCGCGCTATGCGCGCTTCGTACGCTTGCGCTTAATCAGTAACCTGAGGGTTTCCTGGCATAGATCCAGGAGCAGCGTGTCCTTCGCTTGATTCGTGCCTCTCAAGCGTTTCGGGCATCATACAAAGGCAATAGCCACGTACCTTTGACTAGAGGGAAATGGTGAAATTCAATTGGTCTAGCTCTCCGCTCTTTGACTTCGTCATAGCGGTTAGTTAAATTCCGACGAAGCCTAAACTGTAGGCGTCCTCGTTGGAGATCCTTCGGACGCGAGTTCGACTCTCGCCGGCTCCACCAACTAAAACCATGCCGACCTAGTGTCGGTTTTTTTGTTTCCTTTCTAGCGACAGAAGTCGCTTCCAAATCCTAAACAAGTAGTGTTTGCTTGACAGGTTTTCTAAGGTCTTTGTTTAATTGTTCTATCTATCGAGCTTATGTCCAAAAGAAACCCTTTCTATAACAAAATAATTGACGAGTGGAAGGTGGCATCCCTTTTTGACAATCACATATACGATGCCTTCAAGCCTTTTAAGAGATGGTTTTTCTTTATGGTATTTTCGATGATACCTCCGTGGTTTATAGCTTTTTCAGGATATAGTCTCGCTGATTTGGTTTTGATTCTTAATTTTTCGTTTGCTTTATTGTCCACCTGCATCGCTATTGCCTTAGGAATTGGTTATTGCAGGATCATGATTAAATATTCGATTCCAAGAAAAAACATTTATCCGATTCTCTTCGTTTCGGCGCAGCTTTTGTTGATGGCAATTTTTTGTGTTATTCCCGTTTGGACAACGTCGTTTGAACCAAAAGAGGATGGCTTTTCGGTCCATGTCAACACTCTTCCTGCGTTTATCGGTTTTGGTCTATCCATAGTCATGATCTTCATTCATTACTACGCAGTGACAAATTGCTTCAAGAGATACTATAAAGAAGTGGCCGGTTGGTACAAAAAGAAACGCTGATTGGCAAACGGCTCTGCGCGATTATCGTTTGAGCAAGCAAATGTTCAAATCTCTTTAGTAATGAATACCACTGAGTGGTAAGATTTTTTTGTTATCTAGGAGATTTATATGTCAAACCTCAAAGAAAAATGGCTTTCAATGTCCAAGAGACAGAAAGTCAACCTCATCTCAGGAATCATTTTATGGATTCTTGCCGTCGCTTATGTTGTTGTCATGAGCTTGGCTCCAACCATTTGGCCAAATTCCACCATCGCAACAAGCCTTGAACTTTCCGTTCCAATGACTGGCGTCTTCGATGATGTCTGGCCACGCATCCTCGGCAGCATCTATTACATCTGCCTTTGCATGGGCATCGCTAATGCGCTAAACCTCATCCTCCGTCTTCCAAAAGGAGTTTCCTCCAAAACCAAGACAACCCTCAGCCTCTTAGCTTCCTTTGCTCGTTACGCAGGCCTTATCGTTTCAATCCTTCTTGTTATCGCCGTTTGGGGCGTTAACTCAACCGCACTTCTTGTTAGCGCTGGCATCATCGCTCTTATCATTGGTCTTGGTGCCCAGTCACTTATTAGTGACATCATCGCTGGTCTTAACATCGTCTTCGAAAGCGAATTCAAAGTCGGCGATATCGTCGTCATCGATGACTATTACGGAACCGTTACCGAAATCGGTCTTACCACAACCAAGATCGTTGATCTTTCCGGCAACGTCAAAACCATCAACAACTCCCACATCACCACAGTCGTTAACCTCAGCGAGAACCCATCTCTCGCTTTAGCGGTCATCACCATCGACTACAACGAGAACCTTCCACGCGTTGAGGAAATCATCCGTTCGAACCTTAACGAGATCAAAGCCAACATCCCTCAGATGGTTGGTGATCCTGAATACCTTGGCGTCTCAGCCTTAAGCGCCTCGAGCGTCGATCTTAAGATTGCTTGTCACTGCGACGAGAAAGACAGATTTGCTGTTGAACGCGCTCTTAACAGAGAGCTTTACCTCCTCTTCGTCAACAACGGAGTCGACATCCCATTCAACCAGATCTCCCTTTCTTACCGCGATCCTTCCGAAAAGAAAGAAAACCCAAAATCTGCTGCAAAACCTGCACAGAATTCTGAAAACTAATACAATTTCCTGACATTTTATGGGCGACTATACCAATCGTTACTATGGAGGAATTAACAAGGAGTGCCAAATCCGCTCCAATACTTTTCATAGTCACACAAACGCCCATCACGTCTCCATAGATACGAAAAAACTTGAGGAGCAGGAGACTCTCTCATCGGCGAGTTCAACCGCTGCTCAAACAGCAACTACCGCAGCCACGACAACGACTACCGCGGCTGCCTCTTCAACTGCTGCCGTCAGCACAAGCGCAGCTGTTGCCGGAGGAACTGCAGCAGCAGTGGCCACAGCTACAGTTGTGGTTGTTGCTTCAGCCATCTTTGTTCCAACCGTTGACGGATTTAAATACGAGAGCACGGCCAATACCATCTCGTATTCCTTTAACCTTTCATACAAGAACGCAGAATCTGCTGTCGTTACTCTTGAAAACCGCCTCGAGAAATATGAGCAGTTCTTTGAGCTTGAATCCTATTTTGCCGAAGAGGAGAAGGAAGAAAGCGAAGAAGCCTTTGTCATTTTTGAGGAAGGCAGGTTTGTTGATTTGAATCCATCGACTGCCTACAACCTTTCGATCGCTGTCATTGATGGCGACAACAAATACGACGTATTCAGCGAGAGAGTCAAAACAAATGACACTCCTGCATCCGACTTTGTCATCACTGCTGACTTCGCCCTCAACGAAGAGACTCAGTGCCTTGAGGGAATGATCAACATCGATGACCCTGGCCGCTATTACGCGGAAGGCTCCATCTATGCTGAAATCGTTGGCCACTATTCACAGTATCCTGAGACTGTTGATGCGACCGGCAACCAATACTATGACGACTTCGATGAAATACTTGATGAGCTTCATAGAACCTATGAGATCACCGATTTAAGCGCGCTCCAATCCTTCTACGTCGGTGGGCTTGATGGAAGAGAAGAAGGTCTTTCTTTGAACATCTACGCCGTAAGCACCTATAGCGGAGAGACTGAGAATAAGCAGTATTTCGAAAGGAAATACGCTTATAGCCAGCCAGTTACCTACGTCACCTTCAATTTCTACAACGACGATGGAACTGTCCTTTGGGACACCCAAACAATTCCTTATGGTGAGCAGGTCTTCTATAACGGAAGCGTTAATCTCGACGACGAGGCTTCTAGAAGAAGCTCAGACTCAAAACAATACTTCTTAGGCTGGGCGAGCTCAGTCGGAGGAGAACCGTATGACGGTGAGA
>JAEEWP010000095.1 GCA_016287465.1 Caryophanales bacterium
GCCGACATGGTCTTCGTGGCCGCCGGCATGGGCAAAGGCACAGGCACAGGCGCTGCGCCAGTCATCGCCCGCATCGCGAAAGACGCTGGCTGCCTTACCGTCGCCATCGTCACCCGTCCATTCACCTTCGAAGGACCAAAACGCATCGAGAACAGCGTCCAGGGCCTTAACGCTTTGAAAGACGCCGTCGATTCCATCATCATCGTCTCTAACGACAAGCTCCTTATGTCGGCTGGAAACGCCCCAATCAACATGGCTTTCAGCGAGTCCGACGCGATTCTTTGCCAATCCGTCAGAACCGTCGCCGACCTCATCCTTGTCCCAGCTCAGATGAACCTCGACTTCGCCGATGTCAAATCAACCCTTAAATCCAGTGGCGTTGCCCTTATCGGATACGGTATCGGCAAAGGGCCTAAGAAAGCCGAAGAAGCCGCCGATAATGCGATCAACTCTCCTCTTCTTGAGACCAGCATCTCTGGCGCTAGACGTGCCATCTGCGCTGTCACCTGCGGCTCTAACGTCACCCTTTACGAAGCCCAGGAATGCGTCAACAGGATCAACGCTCAGGCTGGTGGAGCCATCGACATCAAGTTCGGCGTCTCAATCAACCCGAATATCGATGACACCATCGTCGTTTCCGTTATCGCGAGTGACTTCACCGAGGAATTCGATTTCAGCTCAACCCCTAAGTTCGTCGCTCCAAGCAAAGAAGAACTCGGAAGCGGAATCAATGAGCCAGTCAAGCCAGTCGAATCCGTGAGTGTCGAGGAGACCAAGGAAGAAGATAACGGCATCGCCGATGATATCCTTCCTAACTTCCTTAAGGACGAATAAGCCTTACAAAATAAGCATAACCGGGCTAAAAAGGGTCCGGTTTTTCTTTAACTTCTTTGAAGTTCCTTGCAAAAGATGGGCGCTTCAATTATAGTTTCCTCGGTTAGGATGATAGAGCGGACACGCGCACCCTACAGAGAGCCTCCTGGATGAGAACGAGGCACCGCGCAAGTCCCATCACTATCGGAGCCATCTTTCTGAAATAGTAGTAGGAAAGACGATTCCTCTCCGTTAAAAGAGGACTTGAGTGCGATTAATCGAACTAAGGTGGTACCACGCGGAATGCGCCCTTAGATGGGCGTTTTTTATTTCTTGAAAGGAGAGACCATGAGCGAGCTCAAAGACACGTTATTAATGCCTAGCACCGGTTTTGAGATGAGAGGCAATCTCACCATCAAAGAGCCGAAGATGATTGAGAAATGGCAAGAGATGAATCTTTACGAAAAGATGAATCAAAACAGAGAAGGCTGCGAAGAATACCTTCTCCACGATGGCCCTCCGTACGCCAACGGCGACATCCATTGCGGACACATGCTTAACAGACTCTTAAAGGATTTCACCGTCCGTTATAAGAACATGAAAGGCTACAAGACCCCATTCGTCTTCGGATGGGACACGCATGGCCTTCCAATTGAGGTCAGAGTCACCAAATCCGGAGTGAACCGCAAAGCCATGTCCGTGGCCGATTTCCGCGACCATTGCAAGAACTATGCCTATGAGCAGGTTGCCAGACAAAAAGGCCAGATCAAGCGCCTTGGCTGCCTTGGTGACTACGATCACCCATATCTCACCTTGATGCCAGAATACGAAGCCCGTCAGATCGACGTCTTCGCCAAGATGGCCCTTAGAGGTATCATCTACAAAGGCCTCAAGCCTGTTTACTGGTCCCCATCTAGCGAATCCGCCCTCGCCGAAGCCGAGGTCGAATACCAAGACGTCACCGCAAGAACCTTATATATCGCTTTCGACGTCCTTGATGGAAAAGACAAACTCCCAGAGGGTTCGAAGGTCATCATCTGGACCACGACCCCATGGACCATCCCACATAACAAAGCGATCGCTCTCAACCCAAAATTCGAATACGGCTTATATGAGACCGAAAAGGGAACCTTCCTTTTCTGCTCATCTCTCTTAGAGAAAGTCAAAGAGACCCTTGAATTCAAAGAGGCCAAGCTCCTTAAGACCTTCCATGGTCAGGACCTTGAGAACCTCACCGTCAAGCACCCT
>JAEEWP010000096.1 GCA_016287465.1 Caryophanales bacterium
GCTTTGTCGATGAAATACTATGCTATCGCTCACGAAGGTTATAGCCAATGGGAAGGGGTTGGCGACAACGTCCCATGGGGATCGGAGCTTGTCTATGGCAACAAGGACAGCCTCTATCGTCTCTATAAAAACCCATATGTCGAGAAAATGAAGCTTGGCCACGCCGTTGACCACGTCTATAAACGCAACGTTAAGGAGAACACTTTCGGCCAAGGTGACGATTTCGTGAGCGTGAGCGAAAGTGGGAGATTGGTTGGAAATGCCGCCGAGCTTTTGAGAAATGATGAAGTCCTCATGACTGGCGCTATCCTTGAAGACGCAGATGCCGAAGAGCTCATCGCCGAAGATTCATCCTTCCATTTAGACGCTCCACAGGAAAAGAATTCTTTGTTCACGCCTGTCTTCTACAAGGGTCAGATTTATGAGTGCAGCACCCCGGACCCAACCAAATACGGCAAATTTGAGTGGTGGGGTACGAACAAAGGTCGTGAAGGTCCTGGCTATTTCGCTGATATCATCGAAAAAGGCACCGCGAGTGCTTGGCTGACCGACCAGACTAGATACGTTGATGAAAAGGGCAACTATGTTACCACGAAGGACGGGTTCAAAACCAATGGCGACTTCAAATACAAAGGCGATACAGACATCGTGGCTTTGACGCCGCCAAGCGGAACCAAGTATTTCAATGAAGACTGGAATGGCGCCTGCTTCTCAATCAATTACAACCTCGGTGCCGACAGATACAAAACCAGAGTCTACATGATCGGAGACAGAATGAACGCTAATGGAGAAATCGAGGAGAACGTTCTTTTGAGCTACGAATACTGGGTTCTCGATAACATCAAAACCTGGCGTATCAGCGGCAGCTACTCTTACGACATCTTCCAGATGTACCCAGAAGGAAGGGTCAAATACATTTGTTTCAACGCAAAACCAAGCGACTTCGCTGAAGGAACTTTCCCTGCGAATGTTAACATCCATAAATCTGAAAGAAGCACAATCGAAGGCGCATTCAATCAGATCAGTGATGATGAGCACAACCTCACAAATGTCATCTATGACAAAAACAAGTTCACATTTGAGAGTAACTTCCCAACCAAGAAAGTTGTCACGACTTCAGTTGGTTATGATGCCGGTTGGAGCGTTAAGGCCACTGATGAGGAAGGAAACGTCACATATCCAAAGATGCTCAAGGTTGACGGTGGCTTGGTTGGCTTTGTTGCCCCGGCAGGAAAAGTTACTTATGAACTTACCTATCTCACACCACACCTTAAAGTCGGTGCTTTCGCTTCAAGCGCAGCGTGGTTCGTCGTCGCTGGTTATTCCATGGTGACCTTCGCCTTCGAGATCAAAAAGAAAAGGAAAGAATCGATGTCGGTTGATGCCGCTAAAGAAAGCGAGCCTCAGACAAGTGAGCCATTAAAAGAAAAAGAGAGCGAAGTTGCTTCGCCCTCCTAATCCTTAAAGCTCTTAAGGTAGAGATCATAAACGACATTCTTCGGGATGTCGTTTTCTTTTGCGGTTTCTTTAATCGCTTCCTTTGAAGAAAGGGTTTTGAGTTTTTCCTTCAAAATCTCAACGATTTCCTCATTTGAAACGGTTTTTGCTATGGATTTCTGCTTTTCAACGATGATAACCATCTCACCGATAAGGGTTGCTTCGTCTAGTTCTGCCATCTCACCAAGAGTGCCTCTGATATATTCTTCGTGTTGCTTAGTGAGTTCTCTTGCGATGACGGCTTTGCGGCCTTCTCCAAGGATGCTAGACATGTCTTTGAGCGTGGCACCAATGCGGTGTGGAGCCTCATAGAAAACAATCGTGTCTTCTCTATTTCTGAGAGACTCTAATTCTTTTTTTCTGGCAGAAGGTTTGCTAGGGAGGAAGCCATAAAAGTAGAAGTGATCCGCTTCAAGACCAGAGCCAACTAGGCCACAGATTGCAGCGCGAGGTCCATTGACGACGGAGACTTTGATGCCCGCTTCGATGCCGCGCTTCGTAAGCCTTTCTCCTGGG
>JAEEWP010000002.1 GCA_016287465.1 Caryophanales bacterium
TGGGCCAAGGCGGAGTTGAACCGCCGACACAAGGATTTTCAGTCCTTTGCTCTACCAGCTGAGCTACCGGCCCATCTATCAGCACACTTATTGGCGGACCATACGAGATTCGAACTCGTGATCTTCTCCGTGACAGGGAGACATGTTAGGCCGCTACACCAATGGTCCGTTTCGCGTGCCTAAATATTATCCACAAGTGAGTGATTACTTGCAAGAGGAAATATAGTGCAAAAACTACTTCTCTTCTTGGCTTTGCTCCCCTTCTTCTTTGTAAGGGACATAACGGTAATACTCGACGTTATCAAGAGAGGAACTCGTCTCGACCATGAAGTTATAGACGGCTTCCCTAAGAAGATGGGTTCTTTCGCCTAAAGGTTTGTCCATATCCGGGTAGAAAGGCTCGGAGACATGGATGACCGCGCGAGGTTTGCCATTCGGGCAGATCTTCCTTCTTTCGTAGGTCGTGCAGACCGCGACGACTGGAGCGTTTAGTGTCGCTGGATAAGTGAATGAAGTATCAGGGAAAGGCCTGATCATCGTGCAATATGGCCAGATATGGGCTTCTGGGAAGATGAGTATGGCGTGACCTTTATGGAGACGCTTCGCCATCTCTTCCGTATACGCTTTCTTTTGGTTTGGGGTCTCTGGGAGAGGAAGAGCGCCTAGCGCCATCTCAAAAGGACGGGCGAAGGCTTTGCTCACAGCTGCCTGGCCGCAGACGATGGCCACTCTCTTAGGAGGGAGAAGGCCTGCTGGGACGAACATCGCGTCACAGGCGCTTGTGTGGTTGCCATAGATGAAGTAACCGCCTTTTAAGCGGGATTTGCGGAGCTT
Organism: Caryophanales bacterium; assembly: GCA_016287465.1. GTDB lineage: Bacteria > Bacillota_I > Bacilli_A > RFN20 > CAG-826 > UBA4951. Next base: position 835 of record JAEEWP010000002.1, read on the forward strand.
TTTCTTTCCAATAATCCTAAAATGCGTGGCAATTTTGGCATATATCCAAAGAATCGGGATACCGAATGCGTAATAGAAAATGAAACCAAAGAAATTGGCGATAGGGTTCCTCGTTGAGTATTTGAAGTTATCAGGGAGAGGCTTATAGTCGAAACCCGTGTTAGCGAAGTCATCGTTAACGAGGTCCTTGTAATATATCGTCTTCTTTGGGAGCATACTCGGCTATTCTATCTTCATTTGAAAAAAGAAGGAAGTCACCTTCCTTCGAGAGAGTTGGTTTTCTTCTTTTTCCTTTTCTTCTCATCACGAAGCTCGAGTAGCCACCAGTAGAGGCCGCTTCTAAGGAAGATGAAGGACATGACAAGGAATCCGGTTATTGGGGAAACCCTGCCGATCATGAGGATGAAGATGACAACCCAAAGCAAAGCTTCAACGACATAGGCGATCGAATGAAGGAGAGGGTTGAAGTAATTCTTCCTAAGGAAGATGGCTGGGATGACGCTAGAGAAGACGACCATGACAGCGACGAATAAAAGGAAGAACGTCGAAGCGAATTTGATCGAGGTGAAGAAAGTCTCATTTCCCCCTACATTCATCTTCGCTGCTAAGACGAAGAAGACATAAAGAAGGAAAGCAAGAGACAAACCACTAGAGACTAAGAAAGCGATAGGAAGGAACTTCTTCTGACCGGTGAAGATAAGGAAGAGGCAAGCAGCCGTTCCCACAACAAACACGGAACCCATGGTGATCACCTCAGGAAGCTGAAAGAAATCGGTTGGATTGAGGTTCTTCATGTTGGAGAAAACACCGGCAAGAACATAAAGAATTCCAACGAAAAGGGCGAGTATCAAAAACACATCGCCAAGGACTTTGATGAAAAGGGAAACGTTATCCGTGTTTTTCCTCATGGGTTAATATTGTGCCAATTTCACAATTTGTTCAAGTTTTCGTAAGAAAAAGCCCCTCCTTTTCGGAGAGGCTTGGCTATCAACACTTAACTAAGGACTAGTGCTCAGCGAAGATGACGAAGGAGGTCATATCGAAGACTGGACGGTAGTCACAAGCGGTGATGGCGATGGTGTCTTCATTGCCGGTGAGGTTGATGGTTGGGGCAACGACGAACTGAGCGAAATCGGTGGTGAGGCAGTCTCTGCTGTCCTGGATATCGATCTCGGTGCCGTTGAGTTTAACGGTGACGCTTCTCTCGCCGAGGGTCTTGCCTTCGCCACTGCTGGAGGTCTTGGCGGTCATGACCATCTGGTAAGCGCCGGCTTTTGGAGCTTTGACTTTCCAGCAAACGGCAGCGGTCTTGTCGTTGACGGAATACACCTTGCCGTCGCTGTCGAGCTTGGTGCCTTCAGGGGCGCCTTCGGCAACGGTCCAATCGGCGATAGCGATCTTGACGCCAACTTTGTTAGCGGTCGCATCGGTGAGTGGGATGTAGTTCTTGCCATCGGCGTTGGCAGCTGGGGTTCCTTCGGTCCAGGTGTGGGCGATGACTTTGGTGTAGTCTGGGCCAGTGGACTTGGAGGAAGAGGCCTTGGATGAGGAGGCTTTGGAGCTGGAAGCTTTGGCGCTGGTAGCGGCCTGGCTCTGGCTGGTGGCAGCGGCAGTTCCGGACTCGGTTGGAGTCTGTTCGGTGCAAGCTGCGAGACCTAAGGTCATAAGGGCAGCTAATGAGGCTAAGATTTTAACTTTCTTCATAAATCTTTCTGCAACGGTTAAGTTGCGGTTCCTTTCTTTTGGGGTTTTCAGGTTTAGATGAAGAAGATCCCCCCTTCAAAATCCTCTTCATAAAGAAGAAAACATCAGATATTACGCATCAAAATGCATTCTTATTTATAAAGGTTATTAAATGTAAGCGGATACATGCATGACAAACTTGTGTTACAATCATGGTCTTTCTTTTGATTTTGCTATATAAAAAGACTTACTTTGTAAGTCTTTAATTATAAGTGCTCATTTTGCGAATTATTGTCGTTTTAAATGGTGGAAGTTATGGCTAAAGCGCCTACTGAAACGAGGATTCCAAGGATGGCAAATACCCTAGCGGCCTTGCATTTTCCCTTTGATGAGCGGTATGCGGCGTCGTTCCCCTCCTCTTTGTCGTTTTTGGCAAGGGTCGCTCCGACAATCGAGAGGACGAATATGACAATGCAAAGGACGATCAAAACGATTCTGAGGGTCCTGAATGCCTCAACTTGGGAAGCCGTGACTTCAATATCCCCAATGATTTCGTCAAAGAACTGCACGGATAATGTCAAAGGCCAGAAGCCATATTGCTCAACCAAAAAGATGCCGAAGATGAAGATGAATGAGGCGATCATGGCGGCAAAAAGGATCACGAAAGCGATGCAAGGGACGATGAGTGCCGCGACAAACTGCAAAACGACATCCGAGAAGATGATGAGATCGGCGACGACCGCCACGGCGATCAAAGCGAACACCGATATCAGGCAGATATTCGATAGCAATCTCGATTCAGATTTTGGTTTTTCGTTTTTCATGTAGGGGCTCATTGTAGCACATTTTCAATTATTCCAAGCCTGAAGGAAGAATAAAAACAGCACCGATTGTTCGATGCTGTTTGAGTTTCTCAGTTGAACATTGGGGTCGAGAGGTATCTTTCGCCGGTGTCAGGGAGAAGGACGACGATCGTCTTGCCAGTGTTCTCTTCTCTTTGGGCGAGCTTGATGGCGGCTTTTATGGCTGCGCCGCTAGAGATGCCGACGAGTAGGCCTTCCACCGTTGCTGATTCTTTGCCCATCTCGAAGGCTTCTTCGTTGCCGATGGTGATGATCTCATCATAGATGGAGGTATCAAGTGTCTCTGGAACGAAGCCTGCTCCGATGCCCTGGATCTTGTGTGGGCCTGGGGTTCCTTTTGAGAGAACTGGAGAGGTCTCCGGCTCAACGGCAACGGCTTTGATGTTTGGGTTCTTCTCTTTGAGGCATTTGCCAACGCCAGAAAGGGTTCCACCTGTGCCGACACCTGCGACGAAATAGTCAATTTCCCCATCTAAATCCGCATAGATTTCAGGACCCGTGGTCAAATAATGGATATTTGGGTTGGCCATATTGGTGAACTGGGAAGGGATGAATGAATTAGGGATTTCTTTCGCGAGGGATTCCGCTTTCTCGATAGCGCCTTTCATTCCTTTAGCGCCTTCGGTTAAGACGAGTTCAGCGCCATAGGCTTTGAGGAGGTTCCTTCTTTCCATGGACATGGTCTCTGGCATGGTGAGGATAATTCTTAAGCCTTTGGAGGCGGCAACCATTGCCAAACCGATGCCGGTATTTCCAGATGTTGGCTCAATAAGAACGGTTTGTTGATTGATGAGGCCTTCTTTCTCGGCTTTCTCAATCATGGCTTTGGCGATACGGTCCTTGACGCTTCCGCCTGGGTTAAAGCGTTCAACTTTCGCGATGATCTTCGCTTTGAGACCGTATTTTTTCTCGATGTTTGAGAGTTCCACCAAAGGTGTGTTTCCGATGGTGTCGATTATTTTGGAATATACTTTCATGCCTTTTATCCTTGTTTTCCGGTGACTCTAATATCATAAAAGAAAACAGTACCGATTTGTATCGATACTGTTCTGATTGATTGGTTGCGGAGGGTGGATTTGAACCACCGACCCCCAGGTTATGGGCCTGATGAGCTACCACTGCTCTACCCCGCGATAATAGGTACGCCTTTTGAGCGCCCCCATATATTAAAGGGTAAGCAAATGGAGGTCAAGCATTTTACCAGCGGTTATAGACTTTTTCGGCAAAGCCAGGCGCATCTTCGATGACAATTAGCTTTTCGCTGTCAGGAAGGCGGATGGTGCCATTGAAAACGCCGAAGACCTGGTTCTGGTTCGAACGGATGACCACAAGGTTGCTGTCGCTATGGCGGTTGAGGATTGGGGTGAATTCGATCTTGATGTCGCGTTTCTCGCTTCTGAAGGTCCATCTCTTCATGAAATCATCATGGCCTTTGTTGTCTAACGGGATATCAAAGCGGACGTCATCGAGCTTATAGACATTGCCATCATAGAAAAGGATGTTCTCGGAGGCTGCGCTTGTGTCGCCAAAGCCATATCCGAGGTTCCAGCCGATCTCTTTGCCATCCTGGATGGTGTTCATGCTCGACCAATACCAGGTGTTCTTATAGGTCCAAACACCTCTTCCCCAGTCGAGGGTGCCATATGTATCGTGGCTAAGATCGACGAAATCATCGTCGAGTTTGGCGTATCCCGTCGAGGAGAGAAGATTTATCTTCTGGTTGTAATAGAAATGCTTTTTCTTTGGCCATGGGGTGGCGATGACAAGAGAGTTGCCGTTAAGCGTCTCAGTGAGCTTGATGTCGGCACGGAGCTCTTTCTCTCCTGAGAAGTTCTTCCAAACGAGGAGGAGTCTTCTAACTGTCTCTCCTTCATGGAGGAATTTCATCTCCACTTCCTTGTTTTGGAACACTACATCCCCTTCTTTCGAGGAAGATGGGAGGTTGGTCTTGCCAAAGGTGAAGGCTTTGAGGGTCATCTTCTCGACATAGGTTTTTGTTTCGAAGTTGAAAAGAGTGGCGCTTGCCATTGCGTATAGCCCATTGTCGGCAATCGTCATGGCGATGCCTCTTTTCTTGTTGCCGACATAATAGTAATCCCACTCTTTTATGCGGGATTTGCCGGCTTTAATGAGATTTCTGTCGTATTTTTTGACGAGACTTAAAGCGTAGCCAGCCTCGTTAAGGTTCCCTTCTCCATTCAAAAGGGGTCCTTCGGTAAGAAGATGTTGTTCCATAACTAATGACCTCACTTGTTATTCTACTTTTTTTGAAAGGGAGTTCTAGAGAAAGCAAACACATTTGAGGCGAATTGCATTAATATTACTGATATGGAGAACGAGTCCACCAAGAAGAACTTCTTAATCGACACCCTCAAAGGGCTTCCTTTAGGCGTGTCTGCTGCCGTCCCTGGGGTATCCGCGGGAACGATCGCCATCATCGAGAAGTGCTATGACAGGATCATCAACTCGATCGCTGACCTGAAGAAGAACTTCAAAGCGAACTTCTTAAGCCTTCTCCCCTTCTTGCTTGGATATCTTATTGGCGGTGCGTTAGCCCTCCTTGCTATTAAGAAAGGCTATGAGGTCGCTCCATTCTGTTTGACCGGATTGTTTGGCGGTTTCATCATCGGCTCACTCCCTTCGATTACCGTCGAACTCCATAAAGGAAACAACGTCAAAGAGAAGTTCTTCCATATCTTCGCGATGCTCATTTGTTTCGCTGTAGCGTCACTTTTAGGCATATTGTCCGCTTTATATAAACTTGATTTGAGCGCGGCCATGGACGAACACGCCTGGTGGATATATCCATATATCTTCTTAGCGGGCGCAATAGGTGCAGGCGCATGCCTTGTCCCAGGCGTCTCCGGTTCAATGTGCCTTATGGTCATGGGTTTATATATCCCTCTCCTCAATAAGCTTATCGGGGATAATGCCTTCTATATGACTGGGGACATCCTTAACGGGATCATCTACGCCCTTGTGATCCTTTTAGGAGCGATCACCGGTTTGGTTGTCGCTTCCAAAGGAATGAAGTATCTCCTTGCCAAACATAGGACCACCACATTCTTCGCTATCTTCGGTTTGATCATCGGATCCCTTGTCAGCATGTTCATGAATTCGAGCATCTACCCTGTCTATTTGGATGTCGCTCATCCGTTATGGGATTACATCGTCGGAGGGTGTCTCCTTGTCGGTGGCGCAATCCTCACATTCATTTTGTATAAATTCTCCAATAAAAAAGAAAACTAACCTGTTAATAGGGTGAATGGAGCGATAAACCACCACAGTCGTTCCATGATTGTTGCTTTACACAGAAACCACCCCGTTAACTCCTTCACGAGGGTGGTTTTTGTTTATGTCTAAAGAAAAATCGCTCGCAGAACCACCTTATTTTTGAAGATTTGGCTGTTTGGTAAGGATTTATATGTCTTTTTAAATAAAAGCGCAGGAAGACACAAAAAAACGGACCCTCGTGAGAGGGCCCGTCATTTTTAGGTTATTGACCTAATTAGGCGACTTTGATCAAACGGACGAATTCAAGACCGTAGAGTCTGTAGCCGTCGCCAGTGTAATGCATCTTGAAGGATGTAGTTCCTTCAGCGATGGTGATTCTTCCTAAGATGGAAGTAAGGCAATAGTTGGATGAACCTTTAACGATACCGGTGGCCTCGTAGTCAAATTTTGGAGCATCAGCGAAGGCGCCTTCACCAGCTTCGAAATAGTAACGGCTGTGAGCGGAATTCGCATTGGCCCACCAAGCGACGTTATCGCCAGATCCACCTTTGACGCTGATTTGGACGTCGTAGGAACCAGCGGCGATGCCGGTGACATCCCAATCACAATGGGAGGTACCAGATTGGCCACCACAGCGGCTATCGGACCAGCCTTCGGCAGCGGTTTTGTCGGCCCAAGCTAATTTGATAGCGGTGTCAGTGCCGGAAGTTTCGGCCTGCATAGCACCGGTCTTGGTGCCATCAGCCCAGGTGTAGGCTTCCCAATGGGCGAAGAGCTCAGTATTTGCGGTGAGGTCAGCGCCTTCTTCGACCTTTGTTCCACCTTCAGCGGCGGTGTACCAGCCAACGAACTTGTAAGCGCCTGGGCGGAAAGGAGTTGGAAGAGCTGGGACTTTGCCATCATCGGTGGCCTTAAGTGGGGCGTAGGCTAAGTTGGAGTTTGTTGGGAGAGTGTAGTTGACGTTAAGGGTAGCGGTTGGAACAGGGATCTTATCGAGCTCGAACCAGTCGAGATCACCTAAGACACTTGTGTAGTTTTCGCTTGAGCTTAACTGCTGGCCAACGAAGGAGATGAGGTGGACACCAGCGGAGAGTGTCATTTCAGCTGATTCAACCTCGACCCAAGCGTTAGCGGAGTTGAAAGTGGTCTTTCTAGCACCGTCGACTTTAAGATCGAAGCAGACTTTTTCAGTTTCCATATTGGACTTGATTCTGGCTTTGATCTTGACCTTGGCTTCTTCTGCCAACTTAATTCTGTAAATGACCTCGCCAGACATGTTGGAACCCTTGCTCTGATTCCAGCCTTGTCTATAGAGACCATGGAGATATTGTCCGCCTGATGCTTCGGCATCATCTTCAACGCTTCCATCGAGGTTGGTTGGATAAGTAACGCCGTTGTAGCTGTAATCGGTAGTGTAATCGGTTTCCTCGCCACTGTTGGTGAAGATGGTGTGCTTTAAGGAGTAAGCTTCGGCTTCAACCTTGGCAGCGTTGTTCTCGTCAAAGACGATGTTGGTTTGTGTCATGTAGCTGCCGATTCTGACAAGACGGATGGCTTCGTAGCTGATCGAATAGCCAGCGCCAGTGTGTCCGAACTTGAAGGAGGTTGTTCCTTCTGGGATCATAACGGATTTAACAACGGCTTCGGTTGTCCATTCCATGGAGCTGGCATTTAAGCCAACGCCGGAATAAAGCTTGTCACCGGTGTCGGTGTAGACTTGCTCGCCGGTTCCGGCCTGGACATAGTATCTGCCTGGGACGGCGTTACCACCGGAGGCGCTTCCGTTATCGTCCATCTGTTCGCCGACGCTGAAGCCGACGGAGTTTGGATTGGAAGTCTTAGCTTTGACGTAGACTTCGTATTCGCCAGCTGGGAGACCAGTGACGTCATAGGTTGAGACCTTGCCACTGTTCATCTTGTAGGCGTTGTTACCAGTCACTTCAAGGTTTGGAGTGTTGGTGGCGTTTGGATACATCTCGTAGTAGGTCGATGGGGTGGCGTTTGGATCAGACCATGGGGTGACATCACCGAATGGATCGCCAGCGGTATAGGAGATGTGGGAGGTGATGATAAGACCGCAGTTACCATAGATGTCAGCTTTGGCGCTCTTGCTGCTATCGGCGTAGCAAACGTATTCGTGGGCACCGAAGACGACTGGGTTGGCGGAAGTATCGATGACAGCGTCCATCTTGGTATCAGGATACGAAGTGGCGGTGTTGTCGAGAACGACCTTGATGTTGTATCTGTCGTTTGGAAGGCTCGTGATATCGGTCTTGATAAGAGCGTTGCCCTGAGCATCGACAGAGACGGTTGTAGTAAGTTCAGCATCGCTGGTGTTGGACTTGTACTGATGCCAGGAAGCGACAGTGGTCTCATAAACCATTATTGGGGTGAGAGCTTCGAAGGCAGCCTGTGTCATCTTGCCGGTGTTAAGCTGACCACCAACGATGTGGTAGACCTTATCGCCTTCAACTTCAATGCGGGAGATGGTCATGGCGATTGGTGGGAGTTCATCAAGAGCGATGGCACCATTGTGGCTACGGACAGAGAATCTGAAGCCATTGGCAACGGCTTTACCAGTACCATAGGTCATTCCGGTGGCCTGCTGTCCACCAACGGCGGCATAGTGGCCTTTTGGACCGCACATGGCGGTGTAGTCGCCCTGGGCTAAGGTAGCGCCGCTAAGATCGACTTTGAGTTCGAATGTGCCGTTGCTAACGGTTGGGACGTATTTGTAATCGGCAGCGGCTGGGGTAGCGGAACCCATGATGTAGGTTTCACCGCTAACAAGACCGAAGGCCATCTTCATGGCATCGGCATTTGGGAAATCGGAAATGGTTCCGGTGATCTTGGCATAAGCCTTGCCACCTTCTTCAACGATGTCGATTCCAGTGAACGCAACGTTGCCCTGGACAGCTTCGGAGGAAGAGGCAGCTGGGGTGGAAGATCCGGCTGGTCTGGAAGAAGACGCAGTTGGAGTCGAGGTGCTGCCAGCTGGAGTCGAGGTTCCGGCTTCGGAAGTACCAGGAACTGATTCAGCCTGCGAAGTAGCAGGAGTTTCAGTGCTGGCAGGAGTCTCTGAATTCTTTGGACCACCACAAGACGCTAATAAAAGCGCGGCGGAGAGAATCAAGACTTGTGAAAGACTTTTTTTCATTAAAAATTCTCCTTTTTGAATTGCCAAAGGAAAGTCAGTCCTCTGGTCTTTGAGATTATTGTTGCCTACATTATCGCTTATCCTTCCAAGAAAATACAAGTTTTTCCAATAAAAAATGAAAGGGCTTTCTTTATCTATGATAAATAAAGACTGCAAAGCCCACCGCTTTTGAGGTTTTTATAAAAAGGTAAATAAATGAAATCGCTTACACGCGAAGACGAAAAAAGCCAAGCGGATTGGCGCTTGGCTAAGGTTCCCTTTTTGGCGATTAGGCGGCTTTGGTAATGAGACGGACGTACTCAAAACCATAGAGACGGTAGCCTTTTCCGGTGCACTGGATCGAGAACTCGGTGGTCGAGGCTGGGATGGTGATCTCAGCGAGGATGGAGCTAAGATGATAGTTTCCGGAAGCACCTTCGGCGGTAAGGCCAGTGGTGTCATAGTCGCTCATGACTGGGTTGGCTTTGGCAGCGCTGTCGCCAGTACCAGCCTGGAAGTAATATCTTGGGGTCGTTCCATCGTCGTCATACCAGGAAACGTTGAGGTTGGAGGCGTTTCCGCCACGGGCGCTAAGCTGAACCTCATAAGTTCCAGCTGGAAGTCCGGTGCAATCCCATGAACAGGCACTAGCGGCACTCGATGAACCCATGTGGGTGTCGTCCCAGCCACTGCCGGCTTCGGCTTTGTCGGCCCAAGCTAAGGTGTAGGCGGTAGCTGTGCCAGAGGTCTCAGCCTGAAGGGCGCCGGTCTTGGTGCCAGCGGTCCAGGTGTATTCGGACCAATGGGCGTAGTAAGTGACGTTGGCGGTCAAATCGACATTGGCGACAGCCGCTGTTCCGGCGGTCTTTTCGGTGTACCAGCCATCGAACTTATAGGCGCCTGGACGGGTAACTGGATCGGCAAGCTTGGTGAGCTTCTTGTTTTCAGTCTTGACGGTTGGGTTGGTCGCCTGGCTGTTGGTTGGGAGGGTGTAGTTGAGATCAAAGGTGGCGGTGAACTCGGTTGGTTTGGAGGAGCTGGCTGGCTTCGAAGAAGCTGGCGTGCTAGCAGGCTTTGAGGTAGCTGGAGCGGTACCCTCAGCTGGTTTGCTTTCTTCAGTTGGTCCACCGCAGCTCACTAAGAGTCCGAGGGAGAGGACGCTGACGAATAAAGACTTCTTATTCATTATGTTTTTCTATCGCGCGACAAAGGCGCGATCCTTTCTTTATGGTTCCATTATTCCAAAAGAAGCGGTTTTTACAATACTTATTTTGCGATTGAAACCTTTGTAATTAATAAAAAAGCCAAATGAGGGTTAGTCATTTGGCCTATAGGAGCGAGGTGTTTTCGCTTATGCGAGAGCGATCTCGGTATCTCCACCAAGGGTGAGGACCATGTCGGTAATCTTGATGTCGGCGGAGAAGAGGTTTTCGACCTCGATGGTGTGGCTGGCAGCGCTTAAGGCAACGCCGTCGACGAGTTTGGCTGGCTCCCAGTATTCGTCGTTAGTGCCAAAGCCAAGCTTGTTGGTGGCGAAGCTTGTGTCATAGAGGCTAAGCTCAGTGCCATCGAGTTTGACCTTGAGAGCGGAGGCAAGGTTGCTAGAGGTGTTCTTGCAGGTCATCATCGCGGTGATGGAGGTCTCCACTGCTTTGCTCGAAGTGAAGGTGTAGGAGATCTTGTTGCCGGTAGAGAGTTTGGCAGCCTTCTCTGGGCTACGGAACTCGGTGCTATCAACGATAGTCGCACCAGTAAGTTCGAACTGCTCAGCGTGGGTGACGTTGATCTTCTTGGCGTTAAGCTCTGGTTTTGGTCCTTCGAGCATGACGTCGAGGATGTTCTCTAAGGTAGCTTCCTTAACGCCGATGGTGAGGAGGAAGTTATAGATTCTCTCCTGGAGGGTGTCGCCATCGAAGGCGGCAAGCTCATTGACGTAGCCGGCGATGCCATCTTCATTGGCCTGGCCAACTGTGGAGGTTTTGCCGATTCTTCCGAAGTTCGAGAAGAGGTAATCCTGATAGATTTCCTGAAGGCTAAGGCCAAGGAGTCCATTGAGGAGAGTGGCGCATAAGCCGGTTCTATCGGTGCCGATACGGCAATGGAAGAAGGCTGGGAAGGCTTCTGGGGTGGCTAAGGTCTCGAAGAAGCGACGGACAGGGATGATGTTACGGAAGAGGTTGTCTTTGCCGTTAGAGTAGGCAAATGGGATGAATTTGTAGTTGGTCTCGGCATCGAGTTTGGAAGAGCCGGTGAAGGAACCACTGCCCTCACCTCCGGTGCCGTTTGGACCACCACGGAGGTCGATCTCGGTCTTCATACCAAGGTATTGTCTAGCGGTAGCTCTGCCAGTGTCGGTGATGATGGACTGGGACTGGCTGTCGTCAAGAGAGGCGGTTCTGTAGAGAAGGCCCTGTCTGATCTTGGCGCCACTTGCGGTCATCTTTCCGCCGAGGTCGCGGCAGTTGGTCATGCCATCGATGTTGACGATACGTGGGGCAGCGTCGACGGTCTCGAGGGTTTTGACGAATGAGTATTCTGGTTCTTCGCCTTCGATGTTGGCTTTGACTCTGTAGTAATAGGTGCTGCCGATGAAGAGATTCTGGATGGTGGCCTTCTTATCCTTGCATGGGAATGACCAAGCGTCTTCCATGTTGTTCTTAAGACTGATCTCGACTTCGTAGGAAGAGACTTCCTTGTCGGTATCATGCTCGAAAGCGATTTCGAAGGTCTTAGCTTCGGACTGAGATTCGTTTGGATTCGTGTGGTAGGTACCGGTGAAGTCGCTTTGCTGAAGCTGGCTATAGTCGCCATCATATTCGATGAAGGCCTTCTGATCGTCGGTTCTGACGTCGATTGGGTCATCGAATTCGGTGACTTCGGTGAAGTTTTCGCTTCCTGGGTCGCTCCACGGAGCGATTGGGACGTTCTCTCCACCACTTCCTTTAACTGGGCCTGTACATGCGCCTAGGCCAAGGCAGAGAAGAGCAGAGAGGACAAGAATCTTCTTATTGATTTTCATGTTTGTCTCCTTTTATTTGTTTCACCTTACAGGTGAATAACACAACATGGGTAGTATATCGTCTAGAAAGCCCTTTCACTAGTTAATTTTTGGGTTTTTGGGGTGCTTTTCTTTAGAAAGCATGAAAAAAGAGGCCACTCAAAGAGTGACCTCAGTTTTTTGTTAGAGCTACTTATTCAGCGGCGGCTGGAGAAGCTGGGGCTTCTTCGGCGGCTGGGGCTGAACCGATGTAGATCTTGGTATCCCAAGAATAGGTCTTCCAAGTAGCGGTGACGATCTTGACGTTAGCTTCATCGCTATCTTTGGCGGCGCTGAACTTGAGGTTGGCGGCAGCATCGAAGACGGAGCCGACGTTGTAGTTGTTGAGAACTCTCATGCCGGTCCAGCCAAGGGTGATGCTGTCATCGATGTCCTCGGCCTTTTCGACGACGACGTAATCAACGCCTGGGTCGACATAGAAGCCGATGGTTGGGTAGTAGTAGTAACCGAAAGCCTTGATGGTACGGCCTCTGTTGAGGTCGGACTTAACCTCGGTGACCCACTTGTAGAACTTGGAGGTGTTGACGGAGCAGACCATATCACAGTCGCTGCCGCGGGTGTCGATCATGACTAAGGTCGCACCGGCTTCGCCACCTTCTTCGGTGTCATACCAGTATCCGTAGATCTTTTTGCCATCGGATTCACCATTGTATAAGCCGTCATCCCAGATATAGAGATAGGCATAGTGCTTGGAGTAGTCGCCCTGCCAGCCTTCGGCGTAGGCGCCTTCGAAGCAATAGACTAAGTTGGCGTCAGTTCTCTCGTAGGAGCTGCCGACAGCGGACTGGATGGCGCTGGTCTCAGCGGTGCTGTACTGGTTGCCGTCTTTGGTGAAGTGGATGGAGGTTGGGTCGAAGGTGTAGTTTGGATCGACCTTGTCTCCGAATTCCTTCTGTAAGTCGATGGCGAATTTCTTCGCTTCTGGCTCAGAGGAGGCTAAGGAGTTGTCGTTGAGATTGGTTGGTCCATCAAGCTTGTTTGGAAGCGTTGCGGAGAGGACGATGCCAACGATGGCAAGAACACCGGCTAAGCCAGCTGCGCCAGCAAGACGTGGCATGGCAAAGGTCTTCTTGAGGGATTCCTTCTCTTCTTCGCCGATGCTGTCGAGGAAGCAAGATACGACCGCGACGATGAGGGCTGCGAAGATAAGGATGAGATAAGTGAGATGGAGAGGGAGGGAGCCGCCTTCATAGGCGACGCCGGTAGCAAGGGCAGCCAAGACGGTTGGGCAAAGCTGCATCTCGATGAAGAGAGCTCCGCCAATGCAGCCGACGACGGCAATCTCGATCCACTTGTGCTCAGGAGCGGCAAGAGCGGCAAGCTGAGCAAGGAGGGCGAAGAGAGCCCAGATCCAGACGAGCTCAGTGGCTTGTCCGGAGGCGCTGTTAGGCATGGTGTGATCATGACCGAACTGGCCTGGTTCGTAGGTGGCGATGTAGATGATGAATAAGAGAAGTGAGAGGAGCGCGGTGGCTACCATGAACCAGTAGCCAAGCTTCTTGTTCTTAAAGAATTTCATTATGCGTTACCTCCTTCAGTGTTTTCTTCACTGCCTTTTGGTTCAACCTTCTTGACGAAAGTGAAGATGACGAAGCAAGCGATTGAGGCAAGAGCGAAGGCGCCGATGACGCCATCGATGGACCAGACGACTGGTTTCCACCACTTGAACATCTCTTTTGGTCCTTCTTCGACTTCGGAACCATCGCCCTTCTCAGCGGCGGCGCGTCCTGCGTCACCCATCCAAGACTGGGCGTAGGCGTACATGATGTCCTTATTTGCTTTCTGGCAAAGCTGGAGTAAGTAGCCATCATCGTTGCCGGTGATAAGCTGACGGATCTGGGAACCACGTCCACCATCGAGACAGAAGACTTCGGTTCCGCCAAGGATCATGGCAGCGGTGTTGGAGTAGCTATCGTTGTTGCCACCAGTGAGAGCGTCGTCGATGATGAGACCTTTGTAGGCCCATTCGCCACGCATGACGTTGAAGGCAAGTTTATCGTGGGCGGCGGCATAACGGAGACCGATACGGTTGTAAGAGGTCATGATGCCAAGACCTTCACCTTTGGTGAGGGCACCTTCGAATGGTTTGAGGTAGATTTCGCGGATGGCCTGCTCGTTGCAGAAGGTCGCGATTCTCTGACGGTTGGTTTCCTGGTTGTTGAGGAAGCAGTGTTTGATGTTCATGATCAAACCTTTTTCGCGAGCAGCTTTGATGATGTTGCTGGCGGTGTAGTAGTTCATGACACCGTCTTCTGACATGTACTCAGAAGCACGGGAAGTGTAGGCGGTACGGCAGATGTTGGCGCCTGGGGCGTTGACACCGGAGACACCGCAGTAAAGGGCATCTTCACCATAGTATCTACCGACGTTGGCTTGCATCTTGTGATCCCAAGTCGAGGTGTAGACAGGACCGGTGGCGAAGCCAGTGGCCCAGCGGCCATCACCATAGGCGTATGGCATGAGAAGTCCTTCTGGACCTTCGGCGATGGAGTTGGTTGGCTTACCGACGCTTGGAACGGCGAGGATACCACGGTTGTCGGACATGGAGATGGTGAGATCGTTGAGGGACATCTGTTTGATGAAGTCATCCCAACGTGGATCATCGTATTCCCAAGTGGCGACATCGGAGAATTTGATCTTCTCTGGGAGCTCGACGCTGTAGAGTTCGCCTTCACCATCTTTATAAGAAGGGGCATCGTCTGGTTTGCTATAAAGTCTGCTCATGTTCATGGCATCTTTCATAGCCTGGGTCTGGGTGATGTTGTGATCTGGACCAGTTGGCCAGGTATCCTGCCAGTTGTCACGGCTGAGATAGGTGATCTTCTCACTATCCTGGGCCCAGTAGTTGACGTCAGCGTCTTCGAACTGGTTCTTGACGTCGACTTCTTTGTTGTAGATGGACTTGGCATAGGCATTTTCGGCACCAGTGATGTCGAGCTCTTTGACGCACTCAAGGTCAGCGGTGTAGCTGTTGCCTCTGTGGTCGACGAGGGCTTTTCCTGGAGCGGTCTTGCCAAGGATGTTGTTAAGGGCTTCGTGGACGCCGTTGCCGCAAGCGAAGTAGTACTTGCCGCTATCAAGGACATAGCCGCCTTTGCCGTTATTCTTCTCGGCATCGTAGGAAGCGAGGAAGTAACGTGGGGCTCTGATGGTGGCAGTCTTCTTTTCTTTGGCTGGGACGGTGACCTTTTCGTAGCCAAGGAGCTGAATGGCGGATTTTGGAAGTCCACCCTCGGTGTATGGGACCTGAGCGAAGAGCTGAGCGGCATCCATGCCTTCTCTGTCTCCGAGGTTCTCGATTTCGATCTCAGCGACGATCTCGTCTTTTTCAGCGTCATAGCTGAGGGAGGTCATCTTCTGTTTGAAGTCGACGTAGCTAAGACCATAGCCGAATGGGTAAGCGACCTCGTGGCTATAGGTCCAGTTGGTATCGCCGTCTTCATAGACACCGGCATCGCCGTTGGCGTTGCCTCTCTCTAAGACGCAGTCGGCATAACGGGTCTCATAGTACTTGTAGCCGACGTAGATGCCTTCTTGGTAGATGACGTAGTTTCCGGAGGCACCGCTGCCCTTGAAGCCAGGGTTGCCGAAGTTCTGGAAGGCTGCGCTGTTGGAGCAGTGAGCTGGGAACGTGACGCAGGTGTGGCCTGATGGGTTGGCTTTGCCAATAAGGACGTTGGCAACGCCTTCCATGGAATAGTAGCCAGGAACGCCGAAGTAGAGAACGGCATCAACGCCATACTCTTCTTCATCAGCGTAATGAAGCGACATTGGGAATGGGGAGTTGATCATGACGATGGTCTTCTGGAACTGACCGGAGTCTTTGATCATCTTAAGCAAGGCAGCCTCGTTTGGTTTGAGGTCGAGGGCGCCTTTGGCTGGGTCGCTATCCTCGGTACCGCAGCGGCGGAAGACGACGATGGCGGCGCCATTGTAATCTTTGAAGGTGTTCTTGACAGCGTCAGTGTAGATGCTGACTGGCTGCTCTGGATCGCTATTGCTCGAAGCGGAGACTCTCTCAGGGGAGAATTTCGCGGTTGGGCTGTAAAGATTCCAGACGGTTGGGTTCATCTCAATCTTAGCTTTCTCGAAAGCTTCGCTGAGACGGACGACATAGGCATCGTTTGGGGCGGCACCACCGGCGCCGGAACGATGGAATAAGTGAGCGGCGTTGTAACCGAAGACGGTGACTTTACGCTCGTTCTCTGCCAGCGGAAGGACGTTGTTGTCATTCTTGAGAAGGACGGAACCTTGTTCCTCTTCCTTGACGCAGAAATCGTAAGAGGCTTTGATCATTCTCTTCCAGCCTTCGTCGGAAAGACTGCCGTCTTCCTCGGCGAATTCGGAACGGAAGCTCTTCTCGATTGTCTGAACGTTCAGTCCAAGTTCGTTGTTGATGAGGTTCTCATATGGGCCGAAAGCCAATGTGGAACCTGCAGCAGCAATGACAGAAAGACTGAGTCCAACTGCTGATAAACCTAGCCAAAAGTTAGATTTTTTCATAGTTTCCTTTCTGCGCATTTGCGCGCAACTATATTTATAGTCGCCTATTATCAAAAGATATGTGAGCGCTTCCAAAAAGGATTATTTTGCGATTTTTAGTTTCTTTTCTTTCAATCTGGTTTGAATAACAAAGTGACGTTTCTTGCGTTTTCGGAGGGGTTTTGGGGGTCAAAATCCGCAACATAATCGATTTTCGAAAAGGCGAAAAACAACAAAATTGTCATAATTGCCTCCCCTGCTTTTTGTGACCCGAAAACCTAGATCGTAAAAAGATTTTTCCTTTAATGCACATTCAGGGAAATTAAGAAATTATGCTATCTTTTTAACTTTCTTGACTGAAAAAGCAAGCGGTTACGCGACTATTTACGATGTCAAACTTTTGTATAGTTTGTACAAAGAAAGTCAATTGTAAAAACCGCAAAAAATAGATAATCATGTTATATGGACAAAGTTGCGTTTTTTGATTAACATTAATTGCACATTTTCTTTCGATTTTTTTGAACCTATGGAAAGCAGTCGTATTGAGGTCGTCAAGTACCCTAAGGTCAAACACATCAAGATGTTCGTCAACAAGATCAAGTTCGTCGAGAACCATCTTCATAACGACTTCGAGATCCTTTTGAATTTGACTGGAAAAGGCATCCTTGAGATCAATAACGCCACCTACTTATATGGTCCTGGCGACATCATTTTCATCAACTCCGGCGACGTCCATAGCATCTCCTCCCACTTGGATGAGGACAACAAATCGCGTGCGAGCGGGCCTACATCCCTCTTCATTCAGATCAGCAACCACTTCTTAAGGGAATATTTCCCGCAGATCCATAGCTCCGTCTTCAAAAGCGGAAACCTCCGTTCTTCCTTAAGCGCGGACGATTATACGCGTATCAGCAAGCTTTTCACCGATGCGGCGATTGCTTATTTCTCGGAGACCAACTACTTCCAGCTCGATGTCGTTGCCTCTATCTCTAAGGCCTTAGCCTACGTCTACCGCCACCTCGACTACAAAGTCATCAATGAGGTCCAGAAAGAGAGAATCAATCGCAAGAAGAGCAGGATGGAGAGAATCATCTCTTATATCGACGCGAACTTCGACTCCCAGATTAGACTCGAGGATATCGCTACAAAAGAGAATCTCTCTGTCACCCACTTATCCCATATCTTCTCCTCTTCCTTCGGAATGACCTTCCAGGAATTCGTCAACATCAAGAGGATGGAACAGTGTATCCGTCTTATGGCCAACAAAGAGAAGACCCTCCTTGAGATCTCTTACGAATCAGGATTCTCCGATTCCAAATACATGAACAAGATGTTCTTAAAGAGATTTGGATGCACCCCTAAGGAATATAGAAAGAAATACGGCACCTATTACGATGGACCTGCACCGGAGACAGGCAAATTCGAGCTCATCTATAACGATCAGGATTCCCTCAAAGCCGTTGAGAAATATATCGGCAAATAAACAAAAAACCCATGCAAATCATGGGTTTTTCTTTAATTTTGCTAGGGTCATTCGATGATGTTGTTGTCCACCAAGATATTGCCATAGGCTTCACCCAAACGGATGCAGTCTTTGGTGATGTAATGGTATTTGTTGAAACCGCCATCGAGGTCACTATTGCCACCGATCTGGAGCTTTAAGCCACCTTCATCGATGAAGGAACCGTTAATGATGTAATTGTTCTCTCCCTCTTCGGCAATGGCTTTCTTCATGTCATTGAGGCCACCCTTTCTCTCGGCGTTATAGCCGATACGCCCGCCATCATAGATGGTGCAGTCGACGAAGGCGATGTTCTCGCCATCCTCATCCACCGCATTCGGAGCGAACTCACTTCTGAACTCGGAGATGAGATGCCTCATCTGGGTGCCGTAGTTAGCGTTATTGCCATCGGATTCGCCCTGGTGCCAAAGCCATGCTTTGATTTCTGGCTCAAAACCAAGTTCTTCGATAAGCTCAAGGTTATTGTGAACGAACTCCTTGGTCTCGGTCCAAAGCTTACCTTCGGTACCGTTGCCATCCTCGGCAGTACGCCAAATGTATTCTTTGTTGACGCCATTCTGGTCGCCTAAGGATGAGCCACCATATGCGCTCTTGATGAAGAAGATTGGCGTCTCTTCGGAAGCTTTTTCTCTAAGGATATTGGCAAGACCGATCTCAGGCCCGATGAATCTTGTCTGGTTCGCCATGCCGACAGAGAGGTTTTTGAATTCTCCTGCCATAGGATCATCCATGTTCGAGGCGTTCACCTTGATTGGGTTCTCATATGGATAGAAGCAACGGAAGGACATCTGAATCTCTGGGACGTTGCCTTCGATATAGTCACTGGCATCATATTCGGTGCCAAGTTCTTCGAATGCTTTCTCAAGCCAATTGTCATCGTCTTCCTTGTGGTTAGCGTTAGCTTTCTCGCCCCAAAGAGTGCTGCCTTCCATGTTGGATTGGCCAGACATGACGATGACTTGGGCTTTCTTAGGCCCTTCTTCCACTGGAGTTGAGGATGCTTTCGGAGCGTCGTTACAAGAAGCAAGCCCCAAAGAGAGCAAGACGGAAGTAACTAATAATCTTTTCTTCATAGTTTCACCTTAATGTTCGATGATGTCGTTATCGATAAGAATGTTGCCATAGGCCTCACCGAGTCTGAATAAGTCTTTGGTGACGTAGTGATATGTGTCGTAGCAGCCACCTAAGTTCTGGTTGCCACCGATCTCAAGACCTAAGCCTTCGCTGTCTTTGCAGGAAGCGTTGATGATGTAGTTGTTCTCGCTTTCTTCGGCGATGTTCTTTTTGGTCTGGTTGAGGGTATCGACACCACTATAAGTGAGACGGGTACCATCGTAGATGGTGCAGTCGACGAAGGCGATGTTGTCGCCATCTTCCTCTGGGGCGTATTCAGCGAATTCTTCTCTGAATTCTCCAAGGAGGTGACGCATGAAGACGCCATACTGCTCTTCGCCAGCCTGGGCGTTGTTATCGGTATCGGATTCACCCTGGTGCCAAAGCCATGCTTTGATCTCTGGGTGGAAGCCAGCATCTTCGATTAATTTGAGGTTATTGTGGACGAACTGCTTGGTCTCGGTCCAAAGCTCACCTTCTTCACCGTTGTTGTCACTAGCGACTTTCCAATGTTTCTTGGAGCCATTTTGGATTTTGAAGGAAGAGCCAGAGAATGCGCTCTTGATGAGATAGACAGGTTTTTCTTCTGTTCCAACTTCATTGCTATGAAGGACGTTTCCTAAACCGATCTCTGGTCCCATGGCAACATCTTTTTGCCCCATGCCAACCTTAAGATTAAGGAATTTGCCTGCCATCTTATCAGTGGTATTGGAAGCGTGCGCGTTAGCGGCTGGATTGCCTCCACCATATGGATAATATCCGCGGTATGAGCACTGGATGTCTGGCATGCCATCGAAGAAGATGTCGGCGTCGATAGGATCATGTCCTTCTTGGACGAGCTCTTCGCAGGCGTTTCTAAGCCAGCCTTGGCCATTGTCGTAATAGGTGCTGCCTTCCATGTTGGACTGGCCAGACATGACGATGACCTGGACTTTAAGCGGATCCTCTTCAACTGGAGGCACACTTGATGTGGCTGGAGCTGGTTTGTCGCAGCCTGCTAAAGCAAGAGCCAAAAGCAAAGAAGATAGGGTTAATGTTTTTTTCATATAGAGAAAACCTCTTTTCCATAGAAAACTTTAGCAAGGAAGCGCTTTCAAATAAAGAGACAGTTTTTCTCTTTCCTTATGACATTCTTGGCGTTTTTTTATTAAAAAGAATAAAAAGGGTATAATTATCACTATGAAGAAGTTCTGGAGAACCGTCACATCACCGAAGCTCTTATTCGCTATTCTCATCATCCTTGAGATATTCCTCATCGTCGGAGGATATATCTTCCTTGATTCCTATCTCGCCGTCGTACTTGAAAGCGAGGTCGAGAATGCCGAAAACCTTGCTGACTTCATCAAAATCCTCGTCGTCCTTATCTTCAGGGTCGCTTTATCGATCGTCGCCTTAGTGGTCTTCTTCAAGATCATCAACCGCGAGGAGAACCCGGAATACAAGATCCCTTGGATCACCTTCCTTTTCCTCTTCCCTGCCATCACCCTCACCTTCTACTTCGTCTTCGTCCGTGTCCGCATGAGAAGGAAGGACGCGAAGATCGTCGTCCCGACCATGAAATACCTTGATAATAAAGCCAAGGAACACGCGGATATCGAAAAGGCCAATGAAGAAGAAATAGAGCCGAATTGCCGGGGAATTTTCCATTATCTCCACGAAACGACAAGGCTTTTCACCTCGAAAAACAATAGGCTGACCTACTTTAAGAACGGTGAGGAATTCTTCCCTTCTCTTATTGAAGATCTCAAGAAAGCCAAGAAGTTCATCTTCTTAGAGTTCTTCATCATCGCCGAAGGCAAATGGTACAAGAAGACCCTTGAGGTCCTTAAAGAAAAAGCCAAGGAAGGCGTCGATGTCAGGATCATCTTTGATGACATCGGCTGCAATAGAACCATCCCAGGCAACTTCGTCCATAAGCTCAAGAAGATGGGAATCACCGCTTATCCTTTCCATCCGATCACCCCAATCCTCTCTAACCTCATCAATAACAGAGACCACCGCAAAATAGTTATCATTGACCATCAGATTGGCTATACGGGCGGCATGAACCTCGCGGATGAGTACGCGAACGACAAGAAGAGATTCGGATACTGGAAAGACACGATGATCAAGATCGAAGGCGAAGGCATCAAAGACCTCATCGTCACCTTCCTTCAGAACCACGACTTATGCACCCACAAGATAACGGATTATTCGATCTTCACCAAAGGTGATGATTATCCTCATTTCGAGGATAAAGGCGCTGCGTTCTTCTTTGGTGACACCCCTGGGCCATATGACGATAATGAGCAAGTCGGTGAGCAGAATTACATCAACATGCTGAGTGTCGCCACAAAGAGGGTTGATATATCAACTCCATACCTCATTTGCACATATCCTCTTATCAGAGCGCTTCAGAGTGCGGCTAAGCGTGGCGTTGAGGTCAATCTCATCGTCCCAGGCATCCCAGATAAGAAGATCGTCTACTGGATGGCCAAATGCCAGTTCCATCTCTTCCTTGAAAGCGGAATCCATGTTTATACATACACGCCTGGCTTCAACCATCAGAAAGGCATGCTTGTCGATGATAAAGTCGCCTGCGTTGGCACGATCAACTTCGATTTCAGATCTTTGACCCACCACTTCGAGGATGCGATGGTCATATATGACGCACCGTGTTTGAGGGATATCAAAAAAGACTTCGAGGAGATGATCAGTGTCTCCAAGAAAGTCCCTGTCGATTTCAAGGCGAACGCTTTCCAGAGATTCGTTTCTGGGGTCTTTAAGATCTTCCGCGTTCTCTTGTAGCTTCCTTACATTGTTGCCAAATATCTAGATGGTAGGTTAAAATACAAAAGAGTCCTCGCGAGTACTATTATGGCATTAACATCTCGAGGCTCTTTTTATTACTATAAGTCACTCATATAAGGCATATTCACTTTGTAAACAATCGAGTTATAATAAGACCATAAGAACGGAGTCCTCACAAGCACTTTATGGTTGTTGTCTTAGGAGGCTCTTTTTTATTACTATAAGTCGCTCATATCAGGCATATTCACTTTGTAAAAATTCGAGTTATAATAAGACCATAAGAACGGAGTCCTCGCGAACACTTTAATGGAGTTAGTTGTGAGGCTCTTTTATTTTACTAGCCAGGCCAATAAGGATAATAAGAGACAAATCAGAGCGATCTTAAGAAGGCTTGCGTCTTCTTTTTGAAGGTCTTTCATTGGACATCACCTCGCTTTCTGTGCTGAGATTGCGAGGGCCCGTTCCGAGTTTTAACGGCTTTGCTTTGCCACTTTACATATAGTGGCGATTTTCTATTTTTTCAGGAAAACACAAAAAAGCGCCTCCCCTTTTGAGGGAAGCGCCATATAGGAGCGATTTACTTAGTCAAGAAGGTTGTTATCAAGGATAACTTTGCCATAGGCCATGCCTAAGCGGAGGCTGCTCTTGACGTTATAGTGCATGTTGTCGCCACCAGGGTTGCCAGGTTTGAGCTCGTTCTCAGCGGTTGGCTCTTCGTTGCCATAGATGTCGACGATGTAGTTGTTGTCGGCGCTGTCAGCGAATTCCTGTTTGACGGCGTTCATGTCTTTGGAGGTCTGGGCGCCCCAAGCTGTGCCGCTTCCCTGATAGATCATGCCATCGACGAAGGCGATGTTCTCGCCATCCTGGTCTTTGGCATATTCAGCGAAGTCGGTTCTGAAGAGTTCGACCATATCACCAAGGCGTTGCTTATATTTGGCGATCTTCTCGGTCGCGGAATCAGATTCGCCCTGATGCCATAACCAGCCTTTGATGACTGGATGCCAGCCTTCATCTTCGATGAGTTTGAGGTTGTTCTCGATGAATGGCTTGCAGAAAGTGTGGTACATGTTGATTTCTGGCCAATTGCCTTCTGCATCTTTGACTGGCCAGTTGTAGTCGGTTCCGCTTTGTTCGAAGCCGCTGCCACCGGAAGCCATTTTGATGAAATAGATTGGCTTTTCGGCGGTAGCCTCATCCTTTAAGGCATAAGCCATGCCAAGCTCTGGACCCATCTTGGAGGAGTTAAGACCCATACCGGTTTTGGTTGGGAGGAACTTGCCTTTGAACCTCTCGGTGGTGTTCGTGGCGTTGACCTGGGTGTTGCCATCGAGGTTGTTGTGGTTAAGCTGACCATAGCCGGCGCAGTAGAGAGAAGTCTGGACGGATTCGACGCCGGTCTCGGTTAAGACCTCTGGATCCTCAAGACCCATCTCTTCGAAGGCCTGGGCGATGTAGTCGGTGCTTCCGCTCTTGAAGGAAGTGTTTCCTTCCATGTTGGATTGACCGGATAAGACGAAGACGTTGACTGCGAGTTCGTCAACTTCTGGTTCGCTGGTTCCCGCTGGCTGTGAGGATGATCCTGCTGGTGGGGTGCAGGAAGCTAATCCCATGGCGAAAAGAAGCGCGGATAAAGACATTAGTTTGTTAAAGCGTTTCATAATTTCTCCTAATTTGAAAAAATCACTTTCCGTTATTTTAAGCAAATCGTAAATTTTCTACAAGATTCTATAAGAATCGGGGGAAGATTATCGATTGAAATCCCTTGCAAAACCTAAGTGTTTTAAGAAAAACCACCCCGTTTGGAGTGGTAATTTTTATTTTGCCCGAACTCTTTTCGCCTTTTGGCAGCCTCTCTTGAAAGCGACAACCGAGCACATGAGCAAATCGACCAAGGCTAGTTGTCCAAGGAAGAAGGCAACGCCCAGATGGGTGGTTAGATTGTGTGGGAAAACCATCATCACACCGGCGAAGATTCCAAAGGACATGAGAGCGAAGATGAGGACGATACCAATCATCCATAAAACAGGGAAGCGGACAATAGGAAGGGCTTTCCCAAAATGGACGTTCGCGAAATATAGAGAAACGCCGAATATCAGAGATGGAAGGATGATGTTGATCAAAGCATTCACCGGGTTTTTGTAGTCATACCAGTAATGTTGGATTCCCCCAATGGCGAAATACGGCAAAACGATATAGCTCGCCATCCATAGGCTTATGGCGAAGAAGACAAACGATAGGATGAGATTCTTTTTCATGTTGAAAACCTTATCAATGATAGCAAAAAAGAAAGCGGTGTTTCCACCACTCTTAGCTTGCGAGTCCTCGCATCACTTTGAAATAGAAGGAGAATTCGAATGCGCCGAAATAGAATTTCCACTCATGGAGATCGAAATCGGTGATGTCGCTCGTGGAGAATTCCATGACATACCACCCTTCGAGAGGTTTGCAGCTCTCGTTTACGAGCTCGCAATTAACCTTATCCGTGGAGTCGAGATCCATACCAATGAAATCTAAGTCCGGGTCTAAATATAGTCCGCTACCTAGATTGAAACGGTTGACCCTGATTCTTATTTGATAATCGCGATCTCTCTCGAAATGATAGAGGTCGATAGGTTCGCCATCTTTCAGATCGCTATCCATAACGAGCCTGGAGTCATCACCTTTAAGACAGATGCTATCCAAGATCATTTGCCTGATTCCGTAGACATTGTCCCACTCAAAGTAACAGCCTTTCTCCTCGCTCCACTTCAAGTGGCCCCAGTCCACTATTTTTCTTTCCTCGAATTCGCGAGGGCCCATAAAATGACCGAGAACCGGAAGGAAAACCAGTTCGCCTTCCCTTATGTCGAGAGCGTATTGATAGGAAGCGAAGCGGCCGAATTTCTCAACCGTCATATCCTCTTGGCTGAAAAGGGGCTTGGCGTTCTTGATGTCATAGACCGTGAAACCGTCATAGCGCATTTCGTTATGGGCAAAAACGATTTCGCGGTATCCATCGCCATTGATGTCGGAGGCATAGATATAAGGGTCATAATGAAGGTTTACCCCGATTCTTGTATCGCCGTAATAAAGCATTGACATGCTGCTGCCGGTAACGAGGTTGAAACGTTCAGTGAACTCGGGAACGCGGAAATAAAAAACATGGTCATCGGATTCAAGTTTCGGATCATACATTCCCGCGAGGATGAGTTCATCTTTAGGCCCTTCTTCAATAGAAGTATCCGTCGCTGAGGAATAAGGCTGTTTAGTTTCCCAAACGCATGCGGAAAGCATCGAAATCGCCAGCAAAGAAAGGATAAAAGTGTTCTTTTTCATAATTAAACCTTATCAATGATAACGGTGTTTCCACCGCTCTAATTGGCCAATCCTTGCATCACTTTGGAATAGAAGGAGAATCCATGGAATCCGAAATAGTAAGCGAAGTCGTGCAATTCGAAATCGGCGATGTCGCTCGTGGAGAATTCGATGACATATTTCCCGGTTTGTGGATCGCAGCTTCTTTCCAAGATGTAAAAAGTCGGCGTTTGGGATTTACTTGAGTCCCATTCCATGCTTAGGAATCCTGGGTCTAAGTACTTGGTGAAATCATCGCGCACTACGGTTATTTCCATTTGGTAAGAGGTGTCTTTCTCGAGATAGTAGAGATCGATGGCCTCACCATCTTCTTTACGACCTCCATCCAAATGAAGCTTAGTGTGTCCGTTCGCCGTGTAAACGCCTTCGAGAACGACGCTTCTGACATCGAAAAGGTTTTCCCACTCTATGGAGCAATTTCCCTCACTCCACTTGAAGCGGCCATAATCGACAACGTCATTTTCTCTGTTTCCGCCATTAAGGACCCTTAAGACCAATCGGTCATCTCTGATGGAAAAATCGAAATTCTTATACTTTGTGTAATAACCGTATTTCTCCATGGTCATATTGTTTTGATCGAAGAGTCTTTTGGCGTTCTTGACATCATAAACGACGACATGAAAGGAAGGATCAAGAACCGTTCTCTCTTTGAAAATCAGTTCTCTATATCCGTCTCCGTTGATGTCAGAGGCGCAATACTCCAAGGCCCCTTCGCTGATGAGCGTCTCACCATAGCTGAGGCTTGGCAAACGGCTGCTGATCTGGATGTTGGAAGAGACAAAAGCCTCCTTAAACTCCGGAAGATAGAATTTGTAGTATGAATCATTGATCACTTGGGCTGCAATACGCTCATCCTTAGGCCCCTCTTTTTGGGAAGAAGTCTCTTTTTCAGAGCTTGGCGGGGTGCATCCTGAAAGCACGGAAATCGCCAGCAAAGGTAGGATAAAAATGTTCTTTTTCATAGGAAGTTCTCCTTTCGTTATTGTGTTTATTCGACGACTTTGTAGTTGATCTTGAATCCGTAATTGGTGAGACACCAATCCCAGACTCTCTCTTCACATGGATTGACTACGGTGAAGTAATAGAAGTATTTGCCTGTGGCAGGATCGTTCTGAACTGGGGATCTGTTCCAAGGGCTACGGATCTCTCCGAAATGGGATGGGTTGTCGTTACTCCAGACCACATCGATAGGCAGATCACCAAGCTCACGGTCGGTTTTGTTCCGAGTGATCTTGAACTCCATGTAATACTGCTTGCTTGTCTCGAATGTATAGACATTCCCTGGGTTCGATGGCAGGACAGGCGTCAAATCATCATCGTTGATGAAGAAACGGACGAACTCGATTTTCTCAATTCCAAGGATGTTCTCCCATTCGAAGTAACAGCCTTTCTCCTCGCTCCACTTGAGATGGCCATGATCCATTATGGAGTTCTCACTGTAATTGCCTGCATATGGAAGGAAGGTCAAACGGCCGTCTTTCATGTCGTAGTAAAAGCGATAGAGGGCGATGTGGCCGAACTCCTCGATCGTCATATCGGCTTGCTTAAGAAGGGTTTTGTTGTTCTTAAGGTCATAGACTGAGAATTCCCTGTTCCTGTTATTTCCTTCTTCAAAGAAGACGATCTCACGGAAACCATCTCCATTGATGTCGGAGGCGATGAGGCGGAAAGCGTTATATAAGTGATCGGAGATGACTGTGTCCCCATATTTCAGAATGTGCTGACTGGCTGTAGGAGAAGAGACTTTGAGAGGCTCGCTGAACTCAGCGATGCGGATCAAAAGATTCCCCTCTGCATCTTTTTCGAAATCATTGCCAAGGCCAGTAGCGATGAGCTCGTCTTTCGGCCCTTCTGGTTCGGAAGAAGCTAAAGATGAGGACGAGGAAGAAGTCTCTGGCTCAGTGCTAGAAAGCAAGGAGGATTCCTTCGCCTCTGACTGAGGAACGCATGAACAAAGCACTGCTGCTGTTAACAAAGAAACGACAAGACTGCTTTTTCTCATAGGAATATTTCTCCCTTTGTGAATTTATGATACGCCTTTTGTTAAAAAGAATGGAAGGCTCTCTACTTATATGACAACTGAGGCAGTCAAATCCGTTCACGAATTGAGCGATTAAGCAACAAGGCTGATTTGTCCGTTCGCGCACACCACTGTCTCCAAGGAAGACCAAGAATTCCAATCCTCCGCTTTCTCAACGCTCTCCCAATCGCTCGTGGTCCCTCCATAGGTGAGGGTTTTTAAGGATGGGCAATTGCCGAACATGTGTTCTCCGATACGAGTGAGGTTTCCTCCAATCGAGACGGATTCAAGCAAAGGGCAATCCGCGATGGCATAATCGCTAAGGGTCATCACGCCAGGCATGACCAGCCTTTTAAGCGCAAGGCATGTGTCGAATATGTCCCAAGCTATATATATGACGCTATCAGGAAAAACCACCTCTTCAAGGCTCACGCAATAACCGAAAGCCGAGTCTTCGATAAGTTTCAAACCATTTCCGAAATTAATCGTTTCGAGCTCTTCGCAACCGTCAAAGGCATATGCTCCTATCGTTCGCACAGTGTCTGGGATATCGATGGAGGTCATGGTCGCCCCACAATAAGATCCAGCGCCGATTTCAACAGTGTTTTCAGGCACATAGAAAGATCCTTTGTCCAAAGGATAAGACACAACCTTCGTTTTGTCTTTGTTCATAAGAACGCCATTTTCAGAAGTGAGATATCTGTTCTCCTCGCTGACCGTGAAGGCTTCTATCGAATAGCAATAGGCGAAGGCGCCCTTCGCGATCCAATCAAGCTCAGGCCCGATCTCAACGTCCGTCAAAGAATGGCATTCGCCAAAGGCGAACTGTTCGATTTGCTCAAGGCTATCAGGGAAGTATATGGATGAGAGGGATTCGCACCACCAAAAAGCATAATCGCAGATGATCGCAACGCCCTCCCCTAATGTCACCTTTGATAAAGACGAACAATACTGGAAAGCGTATTCCTGAATCCTGTAGACGCTGCCAGGAATGGTGATGGAGGTCATTTTGCTCGCTGCGGAAAAACCACGTTCTTTGATGAGGGTGACAGGAAGGCCTTGGTAACTCTCTGGGATGACGACGTCCCCTTCGATCAATTCGTTGGCAGCTGAAACGATGTAACGATCGGTGGCTAACTCGAATTTGAGTTTGTTCAAAGTCGGTGTCAAAGAACCTTCGGTGGAAAGATTCAAAGAATCCTCCGAAGAGGAAAGAGGTTCTGATACAACACTAGAGGACTCGCTCACGCCAGGATAAGGTTCTGTCTTAGTCCAATCTTCGTTGTCGATGGCGCCTAGGGGAAAATAGAAGCAAGAAGAAAGCGACAAAGTGGCTAAGGCGCCAATTAAAGCAGGAATTGCACGGGTTTTCATATTGTTTCCCTTTCTTAAATCACCGATACATCGCCATCCGAGCAATGGATGGTTTCGACGAAGGATTCGCCGAGCCAATTCTCGGAACGATCGATTTGGTTCCACTCGCTCATCGTGCCTTCGTAGTTTAGGGCGGTTAGATTGTCGCAAAACCGGAACGCGTCGTCCTCAATGCTCTTAAGCCCTCTGTTGATAGTGAGCGACTCAAGAAGCTTGCACGATGAGAAAGCGCCTTTGCCAATCGACACGATAGTGCTAGGCAAAGACAATGAGGCGATATCCGTGCATTCGAAGCAATACGGAGAGATGGAAGTCAGTGTTTCGTTGAGGTTTACTTCCGCTAGGTTATCACAACCGGCGAAAGCCCCTTCCCCCATGACGGCTACGTTGCTGCCTAAAGTCACGGTCTTGAGATTGTCGTTTCCGCGAAAAGCCGTATCACCTATCTTGATTATGTTATCCGGAATGACGAGACTTTCGCCGATGTAAGCGCAACTAGAATATGCCATATCTCCGATATAGGACACCGTGTCGGGGATATAGAATGGGCTCTTGGCGCTAGGGAAACAAAGGACTTCGTTTTGGGCCTTGTCATAAAGGACCCCGTTGATGGACGAATAGGTCTCGTTTTCTACGTCGACGCCGATATGCTCGAAAAGGCTGTTGTTCATGAAAGCGCCATAGCCGATGTAGTCGACGCTTTTCGGGATATAGACCATGGTTATGCTCGTTGAGCTATATGCGCAGTCCCCAATATGGGTAAGCCCTTCTGGGAGAACGAGGGCGTTGCTAATGCCCGTGCATCCGTTGAAAGCGTTATCGCCGATATGTTGGACGTTCTTTCCAAAACTTAGGAACTTGGTATAGGAGCATTCGAGGAAGGCGCCTTTTCCGATCGTGATGGTGCTATCTGGGATGGAGATCATTTCGATGCCACGGCTATATGCGAAGGCATAGTCTCCGATGATCGTTAAACCATTTCCAAAAGACACTTCGCGAAGGCCATAACAATCCCCAAAGGCCCATTCACCGATCTCGACGATGGTGTCTGGGAGACGGATGGACGACACATATGAGTGCGAGAAAGCCTTTTCCTTCACCCGTGTGACAGGAAGGCCGTTATAGGTCCTAGGGACGATGACTTCCCCGGTGATCGTCTTATTGAAGTTACCGGTCACGCTATAGGATTGTTCGTCTTCATTAAGAACGAACGAGATATTCCCTTTCGCTTCTTCGGGGCTACTAAGGGATGAGGATTCTTTCGCGCTCGAAAGAGAATCTGACTCGTTATCGATGGTGCAAGAAGCCAATGAAAAAACGAACAAAGCGGTGATCAATGCGGGAATTGCTCGGGTTTTCATGTTTTTTCTCTTCTTTTGCTACACTGTTTCATCGCCATCTGAGCAATGGATGGTTTTGAGGCGGGAGCCATTTTTCCAATCTGCGGTTTTACTGATTTGACGCCACTCGTATTTCGTGCCTTCGTAATCGATGGCGGTAAGCTCATCGCAACGATAGAACGTATTATCGCCGATGCTCTTGAGGCCTCTTTTGATCCTGAGCGATCCAAGATGCTGATCATCTTTGAAAGCAAGGGCGCCGATCGATTCGACGCTGCTTGGCAAAGATATGGACCTGATGCCAGAGCACTCGCTGAAGCAACTGTCAGGGATGGCTTTGAGGCCTTCGTTAAGCGTTACTTCCTCTAGATCGTTGCATTCGGAGAAAGCCCCTGCCCATATGGTAATGACATTGCTGCCTAGGGTCAACGTCTTGAGATCGTAGTTTCCGGCAAAAGCGAGCTCGCCGATCCTGATGACGCTTTCAGGGATGGCTAGATTCTCGAGGAAATAAGAGCATTTGTAATAGGAGGCATCCCCGATATCGGAAACGCCATCGAGAATCGAGACCGGGCTCTTCGCGCTAGGGAAACAGAGGACTTCGTTTTGGGCTTTGTCATAGAGGACCCCGCCGATTGAGGCATAATTCTCATTCTCGGTATCGACACTGATATGCTCAAGCAAGTGGTTATCGGAGAAAGCGCCAATTCCGATATAGGTGACGCTCATAGGGATATAGGCCATTCTTATCCCCGTGAAAGCGAAAGCCCAGTGTCCAACGTAAGTAAGCCCCTCTGGGAGTATGGCGGCATTGACGATGCCCCTGCAGTCATAGAAGGCGCCATCGCCGATGTATTTGACGTTCTTCCCAAGGGTCGGGAAGGAGGCATAGCAGCTCGCGAAAGCGTAGTTCCCGATGGTGACGGTGCTATCCGGGATGATGATCTCCTCGATGTCTCTGCAGTCGCCGAAAGCGCTGTCCCCGATGGTCGTAACCCCTTTGCCCAAAGACACTTCCGTGAGATCGTAACACTCCGCGAAAGCGGATTCCTCGATCTCGACGATGCTGTCTGGGAGGGTGATAGACTTTATCTTCGTGAGTCTGAAGCCTTCTTTCTTGACGCGGGTTACAGGAAGGCCGTTATGGGTGCTAGGTACGACGATATCCCCTTTGGACCCACTCAAGCCAGCGGCCACGCTATAGGACTCACCGTTCTCATCGAGGATGAATCTCATCTCCCCTTTCGCTTCTTGGCTATTAAGGGACGAGGATTCGCTGACGTTAGAAAGATCCTCTGACTTGCCCCATTCCCCGGGATCGAAATCGATGGCGCATGAGGAAAAAGAAAGAACGAATAACGCGCTGATTAGTGTCGGAATTGCACGGGTTTTCATAAGTTTCCTCCTTCCTTCAGTTAGTGCTATTAAGGGAGATGTCTCCGTCGGTGCAGGACACGGTCCTCAAAGTGCCTTTGTCATACCAGTATCCGCCTTTTGTCACGCTCTCCCAATCCTCCATCGTTCCTAGATAGGTGATGCTCACTAAGGATGAATCGTTGCTGAACGCATTATATCCGATTGAGGATATGCTTTTCCCCATCGTGACGTTGCTAAGGGAGGTGCATTTGCTTAGCGCGTAATCCCCTATCGTCAATGGGGCATCTGGGAAAGAGACGGTAAGAAGGCTCTCGCACTGAAGGAAAGCGTTCTTGGAAATGGTTCTGATGCTCGACGGGAGAGAGATTACCTCAAGGGCTGAGCAGTTCTCGAAGGCCGAATTCTGGATGAGGGAGACGGTACTGCCGAAATTGACGGTCTTGAGGCTATCGCACTCATAGAAGGCGTATTCGCCGATGGCGAGGACGCTACTAGGTATCCTAATAACCTCCATATCGGCCCTGGCGTAGGCGCCGTTCCCGATGAAAAGGGTTCCATCAGGAACGTAAACCGAACCTTTGCCGCTTGGGAAAGAGATGAGGGTCGTTCCCTCCTCGTCAAAGAGGACGCCTTCTTTGACCGAGAGATTCTTTATCGAATGCGCCCTGACTTCGAAACTCTCTAGCGAGGTGCATCTTGCGAAAGCGCCAGCGTTGATCTGATAGAGTTCGGATGGGAGCGAAACGCTCTTAAGGGAGGTGCAGTTATCGAAAGCGAAACTGCCGATTCTCGTCATGTCATCAGGGATGGTGAGCGATAAAAGGCTAGAGCAGCCTCTGAAGGCATAGGCGCTGATAAAGGTAAGACCTTCGCTGAGTTTTAGCGAAGAGAGATCCTTGCAGCCCTCAAAAGCGCTTTGCCCGATGATCCTGACGGAACTTGGAACGTCGGCTTTCTTGAGGGAGCGGCATTCATAGAAGGCCTTTTCGCTTATCGTCGCAAGCGAAGAGCTAAGGCGCACTTCGGCAAGGCTATGGCAATGCTCGAAAGCCGATTCCCCTATCCAGACTATGCTGTCAGGAAGGGAGATCGATGTTATGAGGCTGTTATTGAATCCTCTGTCCGCCACTCCCCTGACAGGCAGGCCTTTGTAAGTGCTTGGGATGACGATATCGCCTTCGAGCTTGTACTTCCCGGCGGATACCTCGTAGGACGTGCCTTCGCTATTGAGCTTGAATCTGAGGTTATTCTCACCTTGGGACATAGAGAAAGATCCGCTTCCAGAAGGCGTCTCACCGGAGATGTTGCAAGAAGCAAGCGACAAGGCGAATAGAGCGGCGATTAGTGAAGGAATTGCATGTTTTTTCATAATTCTTACCTCACTTATTCCTCAACGAAATAACCTGGTTCAATCGTTCCGTTTGAGCACTGGACTTCCTGGAATGGGCACTCAATCTTCCAATACCCGCCCTTAGCGACATGACCCCACTCATCTATCGTTCCTTCGAAGATGAGGGTCTTAAGGGAACGGCAGTATTCGAAAGCGCGGTTCCCGATCGAGGTCACGTTCTTACTTAAGGTAACGGACTTTAGGTAAGAGCAATAGGAGAAAAGTCCGTCAGGGACAGAGGTAAAACGTTCCGGAAGGACGAAACTCTTGATTTGTGTATACGAGAGGGCACTAGCGCCAAGCGAGATGACGCTCTCTGGGATTTCGAAAGCGTCGAGTTCGTGGCAAGAGCTGAAAGCTCCCCTTCCGATCGTCTTGACGTTTTTCCCGAAATTGATTGTTCTGAGGGAGGAGGGGCTGAAGGCGCAGTCGCCGATTGAGACCACGCTGTCAGGGATGTCGATGCTGCTCTTTTGTATTCCGGAATATGAATACTCCCCTAAATGGGTGACCCCCTCAGGGATTTCGATAACGTATTTCCCTGCTGGATAGCAAACGACCTTTTTCTTGCCTTTGTCATAAAGAACGCCGCCCTCCGAAGAATAGTTAACGTTATCTGATTCGACCTGGAAGCGTTCTAAGGAGGTGCACGTCGAGAAGGCCCCAGCGCCGACCGATTCGACGCTATAAGGGATGCTCACGAATGTAAGTTGATCGCAGTCTGAGAAAGCGAAGCTGCCGATGCTCGTTAAGCTTTCAGGGAAGTATAGTTCCCTGATATCGGTCAAAGAGAAAGCGTCCGTGCCGATCGCATTGAGACTTTCGCCAAAGGTCACCTCTTTAAGGGCATAACAGGCCCTGAAAGCCTCATCGCCGATGATATGGACATAATCGGGGATATCGACCGCAAGAAGATTCTGACAGCGGCGGAAAGCCTCTTTGTCGATGACGGTAAGGCCACTGCCTAAACGGACCTCTTTAAGAGAGGCGCAATCAATGAAAGCAGCCTGCTCGATGATGGTGATGGTGTCTGGAAGATAGAGGGACGTGATTCCTGAGCAGCCAGCGAAGCCATTATCTCCCACGACGGTGACAGGCAAGCCTTGGTAGGCGCTTGGAATGACGACCTCCCCTTTCGTTACGTCCTGGCTTTTCGCATGAACGGCGTAGGATCTGCCGTTAGGCGCCAACACGAACTCAAGCTTATCAAGAGTTGGGTCTGGCTCGCTGACGGAGGACGAAGAAAAAGAAGATTCTTCGGTAGAGGTTGCTGAAGGGCTATTAGACGGCCCGATATGGATATTGCAAGAAGCAAGCGATAAAGCGAATAATGCACCGATTAATGTGCGTTTTGCAGAGTTTTTCATAAATGCCATCCCCTTTCTGATGAACATTTGCAATGTAATGATAGATAATTTCACTTTCTTTGAAAAGTGATCTGAGGTCTCTCTATTGATATGACAACTACGTTGAGCAAAACCGCTCAAATATATTCCGTGACCGATAGCGACACATGGCCATCGGTGCAGTTGATCGTGCGTACGGAGCTTCCTTTGAATGCACTTTCGTACTTACGGACATTGGCCCATTGATTCATGGTTCCATTGTAATTGAACGTCCCTAGTTTATTGCATCCTCTGAAAGCGTTGCCGTAGAGGTAAGCCGCACCGCTTCCGAGAGTGAATTCCTCTAAAGAGGTGCAACCAGAGAAGGCGGAGGTGCCGATCTTTGCGATGGAGTCAGGCGTGATGACGCTCCTAAGGGATCTAGAGCCAGAGAAAGCCTCGGAGCCGATCTCAATAAGAACATCGCTCTTCATGGTCAATGTTTTCAAGGACTCGCAGCCATAAAAGGAATTCTGATCGAGGACGGTGACGTTTTGGCCGATGGTCACTTCCTTTAGGAAAGGACAGCTTCTGAAGGCGCTCTCCCCTACCTTCGTAACGGTATCGGGGATGACGAAGTATGTGAGTTTCTTATTCGCATAGAAAGCGTAATCGCCGATGGTTGTAACGGTACCTGGGATGGTCAATCTCTTTTTGTTCTCCGGGCAACGGAGCAGTTCGGTTTGATCTTTGTTATAAAGCACATCATGAAGAGAGCAGTAATGAGGGTTATCAGGACTCACTAAGAACCACTCCATGGAACTGCAGCCAATGAAGGCTCTTGTCGAAATCGAGGAAACGGTCTCAGAGATAGTGAAGCTGATCAAAGAGGTGCAATTCGCGAAGGCGAGTTCTCTGATGGCCTTGAGGCCGGAATTGGTGGTTACGTTTCTAAGAGAACGGCAGGAATCGAATGTGCCCTTTTCGATGTTCTTAACGCTTCCTGGGATTTCAAGCTCAGTTAAGTTAGCGCAGTTCTGAAAGGCGTATTCTCCAATGGTCTCCACGCCTTTTCCAAGAACGAGCTGAGTGAGGGAAGAGCCACTAAAAGCGTAGTCCGCTATTCTTGTGACGCTATCCGGGATGACGAACGTGGATGGCATATTACGGGTGAGTTCGAATGCGCTTTCGCCGATCGTCCTTAACGAATCCGGCAAGCCTCTGAAGTTCACTAGATTGCATTCGTAGTAAGAATGATCGCGAAGGGTAAGAAGAGTTTGTGGAAGCGCCATCTCGCGCACTTTGCCTTTAGGGCAACGGATCAGTTCGGTCTGGTCTTTGTTGAAAAGCATTCCGCTGTCGGAAGAGTAATTTGGGTTATCCGGGGAGACGTCGATCCTTGTCAAACGGTTACTGCAGTCTTCGAATGCCTTATCCCCTATATGTGTTATGGTTTTCGGTATATAGACGCTGGTAGGACCAAAAGAGGATTCGCAGCAAAAACCATTCTTGGCGATCCTGGTTACCGGAATGCCGTTATAAGACTCTGGGATGACTACGCCGAGTAAGTAGGACGACTTGCATGCATCCTCGCTAAGCGCCACATCATAAGCCTTTGTCTTATCATTGAGGGTGAATTCAAAATATTCCGGGGTTGGCTTAGGATCGGAAATGCGGACTCCTGAAGAAGAAGCCGTCCCGTCTATAGAAGAGGATTCCTCTAAGGAAGATCCGCTAGTCGACGATGCTAGGGATTCGGTAGAAGAGCCGCTCGTGGACGGGACGGCCTCACAAGAAGAGAATGGCAATACGAAAAGAAGACCAAGGAGTGTCGTTAATGTCGATTTTTTCATAGATGCCATCCTCCTTTTTGCCAGATGTTTTCTTCATATTATTGAGGACTTCGAAAAAGGAAAGAATTATTTGCATTTTTTGCTTTTTATTTTCAAAACGTATGCATTTAAAGCAAAAAAGAGGGGTTTTGCAGGGATTTTTGCAAAAACCTATCTCTTTATTCGGTTTATAACGCTTTCGACTATATATGGATCGTCAAATCTGTGCACTAAGAAGGTTTTTCTCCCCAGGTGGTTTAAGGATGAGCCGACTGAATATGCTTTTTGACCATCAATAAAGATAAAGCGGTCATGAACGGAGTCATTCTTAATGACGTTCAGCTCATGATACTGCTTCTGAAACTCTGCAATATCGTCTCTAGATAACTTTGTTTTGTTTGAACAGAATATGTCGATAACCGTACCTGCGCTTGCGCCCTTAAGAAACTTGAAAGCTTCCCTATCGAAATAAGGATCGATGATGACAATGTTTTTCTTAGCACCGTCGATTAAGGACGAAATGAATTCGTATGCGTCATAAAACTGCCCTTCAAAGAATAGCCTTTCCTTAACGGGCTCTAAGAACATTTTTTCTTTGATTTCCCCTACTTCGCTCTTTAACTCTTTTATGTCGTTTTCAAGATTTAGGTAATTGTCTTTTGAAACGATAATCCTATTGTTATCAAGAACATAACCCTTCAATAAGTATTGTTTGAGAACACTGTTTGCCCACTTTCTAAACAAAACTCCTCTTTTTGATTTGACCCTATATCCAACGGAAATGATGATGTCTAAACTATAAAAAGGAACTGGTTTGTCGGAATTTGCAATGTGCAAAAAATGCACGTTGCTTTTTTCATCCAATTCACTCTCCTGGAAAATCTTTTTTATGTGCTTCGAAATAACGCTTCTATCTCTATCGAATAGCAAGGCCATTTGTTCTTTAGAAAGCCAAACGGTGTCTTCATCAGGAGACACTTCAACATCCAATTCAAATCCGTTGTCCTTAAATCTAATTAGTTCATAAGAATCCATAAAACGCCCCCTCTTTTCACCTTAATCTTAGCATGCCTAAAACGAGCCGGAGACGGCAAAAGATGTTATTCTTGACACGATGTGTCAATAGTTGTGTTTTAAACTAATGAATTCGTTATAAAATTTTTTTGAGTCCGGAAGAAAAAAGAGGATGCCGAGGTCATCGGCACCGTCCGGAGGTAACTCTCTTGGAGGGAGAATGAGATACTCAGATTCCTGAATACAAAAGCTAAGCTTTTATTTTGTTTCTTCGGTGATTTGGGAAGCTTTTTTATTCTTCAAATAAACAATCAAGTACCAGATAAGGACGACGGTGAAGGAAACGGACTGGGCAATCGTGATTCTTATTGTCATGAGATGGTCAGCCTCTTCGCTTGAGACGACATGAAGGATATTGACGATGGTATTGTTGACGAAATGGTCACCCATGGCCATATAGAGGTTTCCGGTGAGTTTGCCGATCAAAGCGAACTTGAAGCCCACTAAAGCGGATGTTCCGATTAGCATGGCCGTATTGGCGATATAGCCTCCAAGGCTCATCTCACCGTCGATATAGCTTCTTAATGGGGACATGATGTGCCAGACGCCGAATAAGGCAGAAGCGATGATTCCTGCGATAACGAATTTGTAATGGTCTCCGAGCATCTTCTGGAATAAGCCTCTAAAGACCCCTTCTTCCATAAGGACGTTGATGACGTTGCCAACGATGCAGATTAGGAAGAAGACCAAGTCGGTTCTCTTTCCAAGATTTCCATTTACCGAATAAGCGGAGACATATAGCTCTAAGGACTGGAACTCTCCGCTTCCTACGAGAATAAGGATCTCCACTCCATAGGCGATGACGAAGATGCCAAGGCCAAAGGCTAAGCCTTT
Source organism: Caryophanales bacterium (assembly GCA_016287465.1). Lineage (GTDB taxonomy): Bacteria > Bacillota_I > Bacilli_A > RFN20 > CAG-826 > UBA4951. The sequence goes on from JAEEWP010000002.1 coordinate 38,639, forward strand.
AAGGATATCTAAGAAGGCTTTGCCCGTCTTGAAACCGATGTCTTTGAATTTGTATCCGAATAGGAAGAGAGCCCCTACCATGATTCCGATTCCGATTAGCTTATGGATGAAAGCCTCTCCGAAGAAGGTCTGATCCGTTCTGATGATGAAGTACTCAAAGAAACGGAAAGCGAAGCAAAGGAAATAGATGGCAAAGACCGCGAGTAAGGTTTTTGTTTTGGTGTTAAGCAGTTCGGTACGTTTCATAACTCGGCTATTATAAGCAAGAAGCCGAAGGATAAGCCAGCGATTTGGTCGGATTTCCCTAATAATATGTGGGTAATGGTAAAAAAGGAAAGCATTGTGTGAAAAATCTGCTTTTTATTTTCTAAAAGGAGGCAAAAGGCGAAAAAACACGGAAAAACCGCATGAATCAATGCTTTATTTAGAAGTTACATCTTCCCAAGTTGATACGTCAGGGCAATAGATTGGCAACTTATTCGTGTCGTATCTGAAATCATAGGCAAAGAATTTTGATTCGACATCGAAAGGACTATAGGCTTCGCTAGGGAAAGATAGAAGAATATGCGATTCCGTAAGAAGTCCGGTTTCTGAATTCGCAAAGCCGAAAACCATTAGAGAAAGATCGTGATTATTAGTGCCGGTATCGGTGTCTCCATCAATGCTGAAATAATCCTTATAATACTCATCCTCATATTTCACATTGGTGTATTTGTAGCCACTGAATCTTGTAAGTTCGAAATAATCCGTCTCTCCACCTTCGTTGGAATTCGGTCTTAGATATGTGTCAATATTCATGGCCATATCGAAATAATGACGGAAAGACTTATAAGTGCTCTCATACGCTTCTTTTCCGTGCATATAGGAAGTCTTCTCTTCCTTTTCCGACGTGCCCTCTTTGTAATAGGTTCTTTTCGCGGAGATCATCTCACCGTTATCGTCGATGAATGACCAAGTTTCGGAAAACGTTTCGTAAGGACCACCGTATCTCTTTTCTAGGTACCTTTTTTCAATGACACGACTGGTTGTCCCATTGATTTCTTCGGTGTAATCGGAATAACCGCCGGTATCGCTCCAAACCACAGTGAGGTTATCGTGCTCAAAAGTCTTCCTAAACGTGTCTTTGAGGACAGCCTTCATCTCTTCAAAGCCTTCCACATCGATTCTTTCCATTTTCTTTTCACAAGAAGTTAGAGAAAGAGCAAGAACAGAGAGAAGACTCACTAGCATCAATTTACCTTTTTTCATGATTAGCCCCTTATTGTTGCGTTAATGTTATAGAGAAAATGAAAAAATAAGGCAATACCCCTTAAGGGGAAGACCCTTTTATAGTCGAGAGTTCACTTGTCTCTTCAATTCAAGTTGAAAACAAAATGAGAGGGTTTTGTTAGGGATTTTTAAAAAGCCTCCCTTTTAGGAAGGCTAGGTGGTTTGGTATATTTGGCCGACGTCTCTCGAAACATCGCCGGATATATGATTAGAAACCAATGGTTGTTTTCTAAATAAACCGATTAACCAAGGTAATATCTCCATCGGTGCAGTGCACAACGACTGACTCTGGACCAGGTTCAAATGGACTGAATAATTGTCCTGGACACAATTCTCTCCACTGATTAATCGTTCCCCCGTAGTTAATCGTCGTCAAAGAGGCACACCCACTGAAACCGGCATCAAAGGAGGTCACGGTACTTGGAATGGTGATGGATTCCAGGCTCGAACAATAATAGAAAGCGCTCGAACCGACGGTAGTCACACCGCTTGGAAGGATAATCGAAACCAAGGAGGAACGGTAGAAAGCGTCTTCACCAATGGTAGTTACGCTGTTTGGTAGGGTGATTGACGTTTTGGCTCTCGGGCAGCTGATAATCTCTGTCAAACCCTTGTTGAATAAGACTCCATCAGAAGAGGCATAGTTAGGGTTGTCAGGAGAGACGTTGATCGATTCCAAAGAAACGAAACCATTGAAGTCTTCGGCACAAAGAGAAGCGACATCGATTGCCACATCGACTGATGTGCTTTCTTCGTCGCTACCATTTAAATACAGATGGATGTTAAGTCCACACATTGGGATGTTGTACCCATCAAAACCATGCTCGATGCTGAGCCACTGCTCAAGAGTGCCTTCAAATCTTTCTATATTTGTACAACGAGCGAAAGCATTTTTATCAACCGTCGTGTTAGGGTTGAGGATTTTTACGTTCTTCAAAGATCCGCACTCAACAAACGATTCCGGTAAATCTGTGATACTGGATGGAATAACAACGGTTTCTAGATTCGAACATTTAGAGAAAGAGCCTCTCGCAATTGAAACAACCCCTTCTGGGATGATTATCGATGTTATGGAGGACTTGTAGAAAGAAGGGGAAGTGATGGTAGTCACAGTGCTCGGGAATGTGAACGATGTTTTGGCGCTTGGGCAGCAGATAATCTTTGTCATGCCCTTGTCAAAGAGGGCGCCATCTGATGATGAATAGTTAGGGTTGTCAGGAGAGACACTAATCGACTCCAAAGAAGAACAATCTGCGAATAAACTGGATGGGAGAGATATAACACTAGCTGGTATTGAAACAGAAACCAGGTTTTCAAGATATTCAAAGCGACATAGTTCATATATGTATTTACAGCCGTCAGGAACGCTAAAAGATGTAACACTATCGTCCCCAGAAAATGTTACTAGGAATTTATAAGGGTTTTGCGCGCTTCCGATATAATAAGCGCTGCTGGATTCGTCGATCTCAAAAAGCAATAGCGACTCTAACAATTGGAACATTTCAAAATCGAGGTGTTCAACGCTGTCTTTAATCTTTAACCTATTAGCCTCGCTAAGCTGAGGAACGACAACGAATGCTATTTCAGTTTCATCATTCCTGTAGAGGACGCTGTTTTCGAAAGTTACAAAAGGATTTCCATCTTCCACGACAATATCAGCTATCTCATCTATCGTAGAGCCGCTCGTATATTGATTCTCGCCACCTAGGTTATGATGGAAAACAAAGCCTGCCTCATCTAGCGCTGCCATGAAAAATAGATCAATGTCGCAATGTTCTCCAATGATTAATGTGATGTTACGAAGACTGTAAACCTCTTGTGGAACTGCATTAACAACAAACGTTGCATACGGAAACCAAGTAACGCCTCTTCCACTGTCCGCGTCTAATGTTTCTTCGGTTTTTAAAGAAACGATATCAAGATAGATAGTTTCTAAACTGGTACAGTTTGCAAATGCCGCCGTACCAACATATTTGATATTCTGAGGTATTTCAGCGTTAGTCAGAAACGCACACCCTTCAAATGCATAATCACCGATAAATTCATATGAATCCGGGATATTAACGCTAGTGATATTCACACAGTCTTGGAAAGATGGAGGTGTTAGGCTGGTGTATTCCTCATCGACTGTGAAATCGGCTATTCCAGGCGCCGTTCCAATCCCCTTGACTGGTAAGCCTTTGTGTTCCGATGGGAGAACAACATTACCATCATTGCCAGAAATGGCCTTATTCGCTGCAAAGACAGAATATCCGGTTCCGTCGTTCAAAAGTATATAACCGAAATCACCTTCAAACTCGGCCAACGCTGGTATTGTGGAGGTTATTCTATGCCCACACACTGTGCAGTCAGCGTGTTTTGAACCCGTTCCACCGATGGTGGCTTCATTATCGATTACCCATTCATCATAGGTATGTTCGGCTTCGTCAGCCTTCAAAGCGGTTTCGTAACCAGCATCTACACAGGCGTGCCAATGTTTTTCACCATCGCTCGACCATTCTGTAGAGTAGTTATGAGTCAATTTGGTTACGATGTCACCACGCTTCTCTCTCCCGCAGATTGAGCAAGTATAGATGGTATAACCATCAGCCTCATAAGTCGGTGGCACGACTGTTCCTGCGACATAATTGTGTGGTCCTTCTTCGCTTCTAACGTCGTGGCCGCATGTTGCGTTATGCCAATGATTGTTCTCGTCTCCGTCCCAACCGGTTTCAAAAGTGTGTTCATGAACTGGGACGCTCGAAGAAGATTCGGAAGCTTCGCTACTAGAAGCCGAAGATGACGAGCTGCTTGGGGCAGATGAACTATTAGGAGCTGAAGAACTGCTTGATTCGCTCTTATTTGATGAAATTGAAAGGCTCGAAGAGGCTGATGCGCTAGCAATAGAGCTATCAGAGGAAGCGACACTGTTAGAAGATTCCCCTCTAGTATCTGAAACGCTAGATATGGTTTCGCTAGTTCCTTCGCTGGAAGTAGCGCTCTCGCTGTTCTCAGTAACGAACGAACATGACGACATGATAAGCGAAACGAAAACGGCTGGTATCAAAAGGCGGCTGTTTTTTGAGCTCATAATTCTTGCCCTCTATCTTTTTTTGTTTCTATAAATCCTATGTTAGAGATAGAAAAAGCGGTAAGCAAGGCAATTAGTTTTTTTCGCCACATTTGTCGGCCTTTAAAAAAGCCTTCCTTTGAAGAGAGGCCGTTACTCGTTGGTTGTTACAAAGCCGTTTTGTTTTCCCAAGAGGAGATGTCTGGGAGCTCGATCTTCTCGTTCTCGCCATAAGACATCTCGAACTCGAACACTTTCCAAAGTTCATCAAATGGGCTATAAGCCTCACTAGGGAAAGTGAAATGGATGATGGCGTTCTTGACTAATTCCGTTTCTGGATGGATATAGCCATGCAAAGAGAACTCGATATCTCCATTATCGTTATGCCAGGCTGCAAAGTCATAAAAATCATCCATGTACCTGTAATAATTGGAATGGTTATAAATCTCGCCTTTATACACCATATCTGTGGAATAGTCCGTCTCCCCTCCTTCTTTCGAATTCGGTTTTAGATAAGAATCGAAATTCTCGGCCATGAAGAAATATTTGTAATAGGTCTTATATGTCTCACCATAGGCTTTGGAACCAACCTTATAGGACATCTCTTCCTTTGCTTCCAGGTTTTCATCGAAATAGGTCTTGGTCGCGGAGATCATCTCACCCTTCTCATCGATGAAGGACCAGGTTTCTCTAAAAGTTATGTATTCGTCGGAATACCCTTTCTTTCTTTCCTCCAAAAGATAGTTGGTGGTTCCTTTGATTCTCTCGGTGATCTTGCTTTTCGAACTATAGTTGGTCTCCCAACTAACGGTGATGTCATCTTGAACAAAAGTCTTGTTGAATGTCTTTTCGTAGAGGAGAATCATTTCTTCAAGTCCATGAACTTCTATGTGATTTGGCTTCTTTTGGCACGAAGCCAAAGAGAAAGAGAGAACGGAGAGTAGACTCACAAGCATCAATTTATTCTTTTTCATGATTAGCCCCTTAGATTCCGTTAATGTTATAGGAAAAATGAAAAAATAAGGCAATACCCCACACTTTTATAATCGAGAGTTTACTTGTCTCTTCAATTTAAGCTGAAGACGAACGAGAGGGGTTTTGCGTGTGATTTTCATCAAAAAAAGCGGTGTTTTGGACCGCTTTACTCTTGTGCTTGGATTTCTTCTGCCTTTGGCTTTTTTAAACAGGCAAAGATTGATGGAAGGCAAAGGGCCGAGGCCAAGAAGGATAAGAGGCATACGGTAAGGTATCCACCGCCTAAATGGAACTCCACTCCATCACTCCAACCGCCAGAGGTGAAGTAAGACCAATCCCTTGGAACGAAGGTGATGGCGATCGCAGCACCGAAGATTAGGGCCATGGAGATGATGTTAAGAATGCCAGAGAAACGGATCACAGGCTTATCGTTTTTGAAGAGTGGAAGAGCGGCTCCGATACCAAGCATGATGGAAGACATGCTAAGGAAGATAAAGGACACGAGCGCAGCGGCACTAGGCTCATCTCTCACGAGATAGGTGCGGGATCCGAGAAGAGAGTCGTAAGACGATTTCGTCGAAGCGTAGACATACATGACATCCTGACCATAGAAGTTCCCTGTGCTGCCAGTTGATGGATTACGGTAATAAACCGCGCAGGTCGTAAGCATTAGGATGAGACATAACGAGATGATGAGGCATGGTATGATGCCAGCGCTTTTAAGATACTTTTTCATAGTTGATACTCCTCTAGACAACTTGCTAGATTATAAAACTTGTTTTATTAATCTAAAAGAAAAAGCCAATACGATTTCGTACTGGCCTTTTTTGCTTTCCGTCAGAATATCCTGATTTTGTCTTCTTCTAATTGTTTCTTGAAAAAATCATCCATCTTTGAGCCGATGAAAACGATATCCACATCTTTTCCTAGGGCTTTCGAAAGCTCATCCTCCAAAAAGCCTTGATCGATGAATGATTTGATATCGCCGGCCTCACAATAGATGTCAAAGTCACTATTGCTCTTCGCTTCCCCTCTCGCATAGCTTCCAAAGAGATACACCTCATGAATGTCGTGCTTTGACAAAACGGGTGAAACGCGTTCCTTGATCTGTTTGATGGTCAAGACGCTTGGATTGATGTCAGAGTCTATCAGGGAATGGATGTATTGATTCATGCTTGGGACTTCTAAAAGCTTCTCAATCACTTTCTCGTCATCCTTCCTTATACGAAAGGAAAACTGCCTGTAATTCTTTTTGTTGTAACTGTCGATGTATTCTTTCTGATTGAAAGCCATTTTGTTCTCCTCGCAACCATATGATAGCATATGTGAAACAAAAAGTCTTCAGCGATTCTTTTATCCGATTGAATTCGGTCATTTAAGGCCCGTAGAAATCTGTCGTTTATTAATCTATTTTCCTCAGAAGGAATTCAATGATTTCCTTGTTTTCATTTTTAATGACGCTGAACATTTTCTTTCCTGCGTAATTCAAGGACGCCCCAAGTTGATAGCATTCCTGACCATCAAGGATTAAGTATCGATCGTGATTGTTATCTAAATACTTAATGGCGATTTTGCCATATTGCGTTTCGAATCTATCGATCTCATCCGCTTCAAGCTTGGAGAAATGGCTGATACAAAGCTTTAGACTCAC
>JAEEWP010000039.1 GCA_016287465.1 Caryophanales bacterium
TCAACAACAAACTCTCCCATAAGCGTGGCGTCATCTCGATGGCCCGTGCCATGAATCCTAACAGCGCAGGCTCCCAGTTCTTCATCTGCGATAAGGATGACCTCTTCCTTGATGGACAGTACGCCGCTTTCGGTCACGTCATCGAAGGCATGGATGTCGTCGATAAGATCGCTTCCGTCAAAACCGGCTACCAAGATAAGCCTCTCAACAAGGTCGTAATCGAAAAAGCTCTGTCCGTTGAGGAACCAGAGCCTGAATTCGAGAAGATCGGTTAATTATTTGAATCTCTCAAGGAGATAGAGAAGGATCAGCCTGACGTTAAGGGCGAAGAAATACTTATCATCCTTAAGCATCTCCCTAACCTCATCAAGACTATAGAGCCTCGAGTCGATGTCCTCAAAATCCTCGAGGTTCTTTTCTTTGAAGGAAACGATTCTGCCAAGGACAATGGCATTCGTTTCATCGCTTAATCCAGAAGAAGTGGTGCCGTTAGGGGCCAAGACCTCTAAATCGGTGATGACTGCGCCTGCTTCCTCAAGAGCCTCTCTGATAGCCGCCTCTTTGATATCGGTATCGCCTTCATCAAGAAGTCCGGCAGGGATGGAGGTGACTCTTCTTCCGACGGCTGGGCGGAACTGCGAAGTCAAAAGGACGGAGACCTTTCCTTCCTCATCTACATAGTAGAGAGGAATGGTGACTCCATCAGGTCTTGAATAATCCTTCGTCAAAGGAAGGATGTGGTCTTTATCATGGCGGGTGGCCATGAAGTATTCGTAGTCGTAGTGGTTCCCGTCTATTTTCGTCACATCATAGGTCACGGTGACGAAATTCAAAAAAGAGTGGGAAGTCTCTTGCTTAACTTTTTTGACTTTCCACTCCATGGTTATAGCTCCAAGAGGTTTCCAAGGTCGATTACGCTTTCGGCTTTGGTGGTCATGTCGACGTTGGTCACTTTCATGTTTCCTCTCGTATTGAGGACGAATCCCGATTTCTCATCGAAGAAGGTGATTGTATGTTCGATAGGTCTATATTCGAAATAGCCTGTGCTCATATTCGAAAGGTCCCTGATGGTCAGGGTCTCTTTTCCGTTCTTGCTTTCATCGCTCACGATGAATTCATCTTTGCCATTCTTGTCTCTGAAACGGATGGCCATCACCGCTTCGCCCATGAAGGCCTCAAGGTAAACCTTGTCGACTGGTTCGAGCGAACGATATGTGATGGTGGTAGGGGTCTCTTTGATGAGTTCGATCGAACTTCTTGGGAAGAAGTGCATCTTCATCGATGGGCAGGTATAGGAAAGAACGACCGGTTGTTTCCATCTCTTGATTTTGCCCTTGCCATCCATGCAATAGGCGTTCTTGCCATTAGGGAAGGTGACTGACTTTCCGGTGAACATGCCACGGGAGTAGAAGTAGATCGTCATGTCGGTGTCACCCATGGAGAGGAGGACACGATCACCGCCTTCGCCGAAAACGATGTTGAGCCCGTTCTTCGCAGGCTGAACAGTCAAATCGGTTTGGCTTCTGGTGTTGCTATGGGCGATCATCGACGCCATTTGTTTGGCGTTCTCGCTGAAACGAAGGCCTCTTTCTTGGGAAGGTCTATATTCGAGTAAGCCTGGCGATTTATGCGAGGCGTCTATCCATTCGTATGGGATGTTCATAGCACAAGTATTGATTAGTTTTTCCTAGATAGGAAGAGTTTTATTTCATGAGCTTTTTGAGCTTCTCCTCGGCAATCTCACACACTTCTTCGTGGGAAAAATCGTAATTTCTCCCGCAAAACCCACATGAAACTGATGTACCTTTGCCTTCTTTCTTGATGGCTTCAAGGTCATGGAGGGTCAAAGAAGAAAGGATCTTGCGACTCTTCTTTTTCGAGCAACCGCAGTGGAATTTGACATCAAGCGTCCCATCGACTTCGTAATCGAAGCCTTCAAGAGCCTTCTTGATGAGGGCCTCTGGATCGTTCTTATTTGCCTTTAGTATCTCACTAACCGACTTCATAGCGATAACGTTATGCTCAAGACGGCTGATAACGTCCTCTCCCGCGCCAGGCAAAAGCTGGACGATGAATCCGCCTGCGGCTTTGACGTGGACGTCCTTTCTAAAAGAAACTCCAACGCCGACGATACAAGGGGTTTGCTCGCTTTGCCCGAAGTAATAGGAAAGGTCGTCTCCGATTTCTCCGCTTACCAAATCCAAAGTGGTGACATGAGGCTCGCCTAAGTCCGAATAACGGATGACGGTCATCTTCCCTGGGGTGATGGCATCGCCGACGGCAAGATGCCCGTATTCGTTTGGAGGAAGCACTACGGTTGGGTTTTCGACATAGCCCTTGACCGTGCCTTTGCAGTTAGAGGAAGCGACGAGTCCGCCCATAGGGCCTTCGCCTTTGATCTGGATGGAGATTCTCTCATCCTCGTTTTTGAGCATCGAGCCCATCATAAGGGCCGCGCTCATAAGTCTGCCTATTGCCGCAGTGGCGATAGGGGAATAGTTCTGTGCTTTTCTCTTTTTTTCGACAAGGCTTTTCGTCGTGATGGCGAAGAACCTAACTTGGCCAGCCTTGTCCTGGCCACGAATCATGTAATCTTTGTATCTCATAATAAAAAGGGTAAAACCATTGGTTTCACCCTAAATCATAACACACGATAATCTGACTTCTATTGTTTGGTTAACGAGGAGTAGAGGTCCATCTTGATTTTGATGACTCTGCTAGCAACCTCATAGGCCGCATCAGGATCGAACATATTGAGGGAGACGCCGTGGTTGAGGTAATCTCCGATGCCGAAGACAGTTAAGAAGGCGATTACGTTCTCGCGATGGCCTGGCTCTTTGGAGAAAGAGGCTGACAGGAGATGGGCCCATTGCATTAGGAACATTGAATCGAATCTAAGTGTTTTGACGACGGTTTCGTTGGTCTTGATTACTGGAAGAACGGCATTAAGCGCATTGACGTAATCGGTTTTCTCGATACCAGTCATCATGACTGAGGCCAACGCTTTTTTGTTGGCTCTGAAGAAATCGTCCTCGATTTCATTCACGACATCGCGAATGGTCTTATAGTGGTAGTAGAAAGAGGAACGAGGGACATCGAGCTTCTCGCAAACCTCGTTGATCGTAATCTCGTCGACATTCTTTTTACGGTAGAGTTTCAAGACTGTCTGCTGGAAGTTTTTCTGCAGGCGAGTCTTTCTAACTTTCATCTTGTCCTGTCTTTTCATAACGGTCTCCTGTGGTTTTTATTAAAACAAGGATTTCTCACTTTTCAATAATTATTCATACACAGAGTACAAATTTACTACCAAACTAGCCATTCGACGGGGAAAATCCGTTAAAAATAAAATGCTTCACCGTGTTCAAATAATCGTTTCTTGTATTAAAAAGGGAACCTCGAGAGGCAAACAAAAAACAAAATAGCGGGGCTTTGCTATATAATTGGCAGTATGCCGATTATTGGTTCTTACATCCTGCCTCATCCGCCTTTCTGCGTCCCAGAAGTGGGACGGGGAAAAGAAAAGGCCGCAGCCAAAACCATTGAGGCTTTGACGAATGTCGCTAAAGAGATTGCCTCTTTAGAGCCAGACACGATCGTTTTCATTTCGCCTCACTCCGAAGCCTATAGGGATTTCTTCCCGATCGCCGATGGGGAAGTGGGAATATGTAACTTTTCGGCATACGGCGTGCAAGGTCTCAACTTCCGTCTCTTCTATGACCGTGAGCTCATCAAAGAGATCGCTGATGCCGCAGCACAAAGAAACATATCCGCCGGTCCTTCTAGCGGAAACGACAACGCATCTGATCACGGAACCTTAGTTCCGCTTTATTACATCAACCGCTTTTATCGCAACTTTAAGGCTGTCCGTCTTGGCTTAAGCGGATTCCCTCTCCTTGAACATTACCGCTATGGCGAGATGCTTGGGGATGTCTTCTCAAGCAGCCAAAAGAAAATCGTCGTCATCGCCAGTGCCGACCTCTCACATTGTCAGAGAGCGGATGGCTCCTATGGCTTCCGTGTCGAAGGTCCTCGTTATGACGAGATGATACAGAAGATCATCGAGACTGGTAACTTCGGTCTCCTTCTTTCGATGGACCGTTCCCTCATCTCAAAAGCCAAGGAATGTGGACACCGTTCAATCCTTGTCCTCGCCGGCATGCTTGACCGTCAAGAGATTAAGAGCACTATTCTTTCTCACGAATCGCCATTCGGAATTGGCTATTTGGTTGCCAAGATCGAAGCGCTTGGATTCGATGCCTCTAGAGCCTTCTATGAGCTTTATCGCTCAAAGGAGGAATTCTCCATCAACGAAGACGTTGAGAAAAGCGACCTCTACGTCAAATGGGCGAGGCAGTGCATTGAGACATATATAAAGACTAAGAAGCTCCCTCCGATGGAAGAGATACTCCCTGACACTTTCCTCAAAACGAAAGCAGGGGTCTTCGTCACGATTTACGAGCATGGAGAGCTTCGCGGTTGTCTTGGCTCAGTCAAAGCCCTCAAACAGAACGTTGGGCAGGAAATTGCCCACAACGCCATAAGCGCAGCAACCTGCGATACCCGTTTCAGCCCAATCAAGAAAGAAGAGTTCCCTTATCTAAAGATAATGGTCGATGTTTTAACAAATCCAATCCCGATTCTGAGCGTCATGGATCTTGATGTCACCAAGTACGGCATCATCGTCGAGAACGGCGACAGGAAAGGAGTTGTCCTTCCTGGTTTATCGGGCATTGAGACGCCAGAGCAGCAAATCAGCGTCGCAAAACGCAAAGCGGGCATTGACGAAGACGAGGAAATCACCCTATATAGATTCGAGGTCAAGAGGCACCAGTAAACATGAACTTCTACGCACTTAAAAACAGATTCAAATACGGATACAAAAAATTCTTCGCCATCCTTTTCGGAATTCTTGGCGTGGCTTGCGAGATAACGGCTTTCGTGCTCTATTTCGTTGGTGTCTACCAATCCGAAGAAACCGTCGATATTCTGACGATCATCAGCTATGTTTTCGTTTTGATTGCTTATTACTACCTTTTATCTGGAAACATCAAGGGAACGATGATTGCCTATAGGGGTTTCATGATTTTCGTTTTCTATACCCTGATTGATTTCGTTTTCTTTCTCCTTGGCATCCTCACGGGTTCGGTGGCTTTATTTGCTACGGGAGTTACAGAACTAATAGTCTACGCCATCATCCTTTTAAGCCTTTCTCTGCTTGCTTTCTTAAGCGGTTTGATGACTTATATCAAATTCCGCCACTACCAGGCATTTGGTCATCGTACGACTTATGAGACGGTGCGTAATTGGTGTCTCGTTTTTACCATCATGACCATTATCGTGAATGGGGCATCCATACCTTTCTTCGTTTATCAAGCCTCCGTCCAAGGCATAGCTCTCATGGATGTGCTCGTCAGCACCATTGTCGGCTTCATTGAACCAATCGCGACCATTTTCATCGCCATCTGCTCTTATTTCACGATTCTTCGCTTGAGAGACTAACTCCTTGCTAAGGAAAGACCTATGGTCTATATTTACTTCACGTGCCGACTTAGCTCAATTGGCAGAGCAACTGAATCGTAATCAGTAGGTTACGGGTTCAATTCCTGTAGTCGGCACCAATCGAACTAGACAGTGATGCTTCATCACTGTTTTTTATTAACAAAAATTGCTGTTTTATCTAGAATGGAAACAATGGCGAATCAAAAGAAGAAAAAGGCTCTCATAACCATTGAGACAACATCAACGAATTACATGACGGCTCTAGCCCGTTTCATCATCGATTTAGCGGTGCTTGGCGTTCCTTTTGCCTTTATCTGTGTTGCCATCCCATATGAGAGTCCTTTTAGGATCGTTGTCGTCATACCTGCTTTCCTGATGTTCTTCTGTCTTGTTCTTTTCATCGGCAGATGCCTCATGATTTCCGACAACAGGAAGAAGTTCAAGATCTCCTCAACCTTTTATAAAGAGAAATATAGGCCGGTCCATGTTTCGAAAGAGGACTTCGTCTATTTGCTTAAGCACGCTGACCTAAGCGAGACTCTTGTCCTCAAATCGAAGGAGGGGAAGTATGCCACATTCGAGATAAACGTTTACGAAGGCGTCAAAGAATTCTTCCTCGATGACAAAGAGTACAAAACGATCGACTCGCTTCTAGAAGTTCTCAAAGAGAAAGGCTATCTCCGTGGATCCGTAACCGTCTGCGAGATAACCGACCATAACAAACCTCAGCTCATCTTCAACGTCATAGATTCCTTGATGGAAAAAGAGGGCATCCCTCCCTATACCAGATGAAAAACAAAGCTAGAAGAATAATCGCCAGTGCAATAACCACTCTTTTCTGCTTAAGCGGTTGCATCAACGAAACATACGATGTTTTAGAAAAAGAAAAGATCGTTTACGGCTATAAAGACCTCAATACGAATTCTTTCGCTTCAGATACGCTTTGCCCGACAAAAGGCGAAGTACATGCGCTTGTCATACCAATTTGGTATGAGGACAGCAACGCTTTCATCACCCTAGACCACAAAGAAAGCGTTAGGGAAGATATCAGAAAGGCTTTCTTCGGCACCAATGAGGAAACTGGTTGGAGAAGCGTTAAGACTTATTATGAAGAAGCCTCTTATGGCGCTTTATACATCAACGGGGTAGTTGCTCCTTGGTATGAAGTAAACAAGAAGACCACCGACATCACAAGCAACAGTGAAATGTATGATTTGGCAGAGGAGGCCTGTGCCAAATACATCGAAACCCACCCAGAAGAAGATTTCTCCATATACGATATCGACCAAAATGGCGCTTTTGATGCCTATTGCATTGTGAATGCTGGGCCTTTGGACCGTGAAGAGATGGTGTTCTGGGGCTATGTCAGTCGGGAAGGGAAAGACCCTACTGTTACCGATCGTTTGGATGTCGCATCTAAGATGGTTGTCAGCCATGGCTTTATGTACAACGAAGACAATTATTTGGCCAAGACTGGGCGCGACCTCGATGCCTATTATAGTCAGAACAGTGAGGACATAGACGCTCATGCCTTCATTCATGAGTTTGGGCATCTTTTCGGCGCCAACGACTATTACGATTACAACACCGACAACCCCGACAACGTTTCAGGCGGTTTCAGCATGCAGGATCTTAACTGCGGAACCCATGACCCATACACGGATATGGCCTACGGATGGGTGAAACCATATATCCCAACTGAAAGTTGCACCATCAAATTGAGTTCATATGCCAAAACCGGAGACTTTGTCATCCTTAAGGATGAGTGGAACAAAGACAAATCACCGTTCGATGAGTATTTGATTCTCGAATACTTCACTCCAGACGGCCTCAATAAAAGAGATGTCGAGAAAGCCTATCGAGGAATCAACATGTTTAAGCGTGGCCTTAGGATCTGGCATGTCGATTCGAGGCTCATGACTTATGAGTCGAGGCAGATCGACGAATACCTCGTGCAGACTCCTACGGGCATCCTAGAAACGAACCCATATGCCGGAGGGAAATACGACATCGCTTTTCAGAGGCGTCTCTACTATCTCTATGTCGAGGATCATCCTGAGTACGAGAATTACCATGAGCTCCAGTGGATTAGGAATGACCTAGAAGCAACGAGCACCTATAAGACAAGAGCCGATGCAGAAGATCTCTTCTATGCCGGGGATGTCTTTGACATGAACAGTTTCGGCAAGCAATTCCCAAACAATGGTTCATTCGATTCCGGAGAATCGTTCTCCTGGACGGTTGAAGTCAAAAAACAGACCAGAGACGATGTGGTTCTTGAGCTTACAAAAGCCGAATAAAAAAGAAAAAAGCCCTGCAAATCCGAAATATTTTTAAAAATTATTAGTGACTTTTGACTTCCGAATCGCCTATAAGATTAGCAAACAGGAGGTTAAAGCAATGAAACTCAAAAAACTCATTCTTGTTCCGGTCTTGTCGATGGTCCTTTCGGGCTGCTCTACTAATCAGGTTAACGGTTTCATCGACACCCCAATTGTTTCCTTTAACGGCAATTTAACGACTGTTGGAGGCATCGATTTACTTAGAAACCCTTCTAACCTAAGCCATGAGATCACCAGCGAGCAATACAATTCCGAAAGCTTCACCAATTTCAGAAACAAGATGAAGGTCTTCTCAAATAAGCTCAGCGACCTCTTCGTTAAGAGGTTTTTCAAGGGCGACAAAAACTTTGTGTTATCCCCTCTCTCCATCGAAATGTGCCTTGGCTTAGCCATGAGGTCAGCTGGAGGACGGACACGAGACGAGATCTTAGCGGCTTTTGATATGGACTACGACACGTTCAATACCAACTTTAAGCTTTACTTTAATTCGCTTCATGGCATGGGCAAAAACAACTCAGGCGAGATAACGAATGAACTTTTGCTGGCAAATTCCATTTGGATTGATAAAGGTTTCAATCTTAAAGACGATGGCCTTGACGCTTTAAGAGACGATTATTATTGCTACCCATATGCGGCCGATTTTTCTAACAATTTCGAAAACGCAAAAAGAGCGATTGAGGAGTTTATCTACCAGAACACCAAAGGTTTGATCAATCCTTCTCTCGACCTTAATCCCGCCACTTTGTTTGTCCTGATGAACGTTTTATATGCCAAAGGCCTCTGGAATGAGTATGGTGATGAGCTGCTATATGCTTCGTCTAATTACCGGTTCACCAACAGCGATGGTTCTAAATCCGATAAGCAGTTGCTTGATGGTCACTATGCAAAAGGCAAACCGATTGTCACAGACGACTATGCTTGTTTCTTCGCCAAGCTTTGCGGTTACGAACTTTACTTCGTTAAGCCAAATAGGGGCAAGAATCTCAAAGATGTCTTTAACAAGGACACCATGAATTACGTCCTCGATAGCAAAAACATCATCACCCAGGATGACGAGAAGCTTGAGAAGTATTACACCAAGTGCGTCTTCCCGGAATTCAACGTATCTGGCGACTTCGATTTGAAAGATGTTCTCCAATACGATTTGGGCATCGAGTCGTTATTTAGCCCTGCAACGTGCGATATGTCTGGTTTGACCGATATGCCGGTGTATTGCGACGATGCGAAACATCTGGCTGTCTTGGATGTAAATAAAAAAGGCATCGAAGGCGCGGCGGTGACATACTTAGCATACGCTGGTGCTGGCTATGATCCTTACAAGGAGGTTTTCGATACCTTTGAGGTCAACAAAGAATTTGGCTTCATCTTAACGCGTTGCGGCAGCGTGGTCTTCTCTGGCGTCGTCAATAATATTGATAAGTAAATAAACCAACAAAAAACAGGAGCAACCAAAGCTCCTGTTTTTATGTGCGTTATGTTTCTTAGGCCTCGAAACCGTTTTGTCCGCCGGCAGTGGAATTATCGAAGATATAAATACCACCGATATTGATGTTCCTGCCTAAGCCTTTGATTTCGATTGTGTGGTTGCCCTGAGCGATTGAAGCGGTGCCAAGGATGACTGGCCAATAATTGATTCTGGTGTTGCCATTGAGCTTGCATCTTCCTAAACGGGCTTCGTAATAAGATTGTTCAGTCATGGTGATGTCCTCTGAGTCAATCTCACAATCGACAGCCTCTTCAATCTTCAAAGCTTTATTGCCGTCATCACTCTGATTGGTATCAGGGTTAGCTAAATAGGCAACGACCTGGCCTTCGAAAGCCTTCTTAGCCTCAAATGAATAACTGACGGAAGAAGTGCCATCCAAAGTGAAATAGTTGTCTGGGTGGTTTCTCTCGGAGGTATCAGTCACCATCTCGGTGCCATTTCCTTCAAGAACATCGGCTCTAGCGATGATTTGACCGGCGTCATTTCCAGCGGCTTTTGGTCCTTCGGTAAGCATATCGATGATGTGGTCGAGGGTGTCTTTGGCGACGCCAAGGCCGAGAAGGAAGTTATAGACCTTGTTTTGGAATTTCTCTCCGGAATAGTTAACGAGGTCGTCCATGTATTTCTTGATGTCGTGGGAATTGCCATCACCGATGGTCCTTTGCTCGCCGATTTTTCCGAAGTTGGAGAAGAGGTAGTCCTGATAGACTTGCTCATATGAAGCGCCTAATAAGCCATGGAGCAAGATTGTGCATAAACCAGTTCTGTCGGTTCCGATTTTGCAGTGGTAGAAGAGAGGGAGATGATCTTCATCGGAAATGAAGTTGAAGAAATTCTTAACGGCTTCAGTGTTTCTCGAAACGTGGGAATATCCGCCAGTTGAGGAAGTATCCATGCGTGATCCGGTGTAGACTGGAACGCCATCGAGATTTAAGTTGTAGCTGTTGCTGTCGCCTGCAAGGTTGATCTCATTCTTAACGCCTAAATGGTTGACCATTTCCTCGTACGTATTTTCGGTCAGAGAACCGTTTTGGTTCTTTCCGCTCGTTCTATAAATCAAACCTTGTTTGATCTTTCCGCCGTTCTCCAAAAGACGACCACCGATGTCACGGCAATTGGTCATTCCTTCGATGGTGAGGTTTCTTGGATAACAGGAATCGACATTGAAAGTCATGATTGGCGATTCATTGACCGCGCCGTCTTTATAAAAGACAGAAAGCTTATAGTAGTTGGTGCCTAAGAAAGCGTTATAGATCTGAATGTTCGATTCGCTTGTGCCTTCAACTCTATAGCCGTCGCTCAAATCGGCGTTCTGACCATACACGATGGAA
>JAEEWP010000003.1 GCA_016287465.1 Caryophanales bacterium
TCATGATGATGGCGACGGTACCCATGAGGATAGCGATGGATAAGATAAGGTGCTTTTTGACTTTGTCAAAGAACTTTTCGAGCTTACTCATTTGCTGGTTCCTCCTCTTCGTCTCTGTATTTGAGAGTGGTTCTTATGGTCAGGACAGCAGCAGCTACGCCAATGACAAGTCCGCCAAAGGCGAAGCCATCAATGGAGATAAGGGCTGGTTGCCACCATAAGTAGCTCTGTTTCGGTGGGATGGAAACGATTGCTTCTGATGGGTCAGCGGAGACGTTGTAGTTGTTGTTTCTCCACATAGCGTTGCAGAAGGAGTAGGCAATTTGGTGCATGGCCTCACGCATACGCCACTGAACGCGGACTGGAGTATTGGCAGCAGTGCCGATAGCAGCAGCCTCGGTGTGGCTCTGGGAGATAAGGTTGATGTTTCCGCCGCAACGGAATGAGAAACCGATATCCATGTTGGTTCCGTTCTCGGTCATATCGGTGATGATCTGACCTTTGAATCCCCATTCTCTGCGGAGGACACCCTGGATAAGGGCTTCGTTACCACCGGTCCAGATGCCACCAATACGGTTGAAGGAGGTCATGATACCGACGGTGCCGCCATTCTTAACGGCTTCTTCGAATGGACGGAGATAGAGCTCACGGAAGGTTTGCTCAGTCATCCAAGCCATGTTGGCCATACGGTTGAAGTCTTGGTCGTTGGCGACAAAGTGTTTGACGAAGGTGATACGGCCATAGATGCTGATGCCTTTGACGATCTCAGAGACATAACGGCCGGAAAGGATTGGGTCTTCGGACTGGTAACCGCAGTTTCTGCCACCATAGGTTGAACGGTGGAGGTTGCAGTTTGGCGAGAAGATGCCATCAGCGCCAGAGGCGTTCATGTCATTACCCATTGATTTGCCGAGCTTGAAGGTAAGAGCTCTGTTCCAGGCCTGGCAGCCCATGGTTGGACCAGGGTAGGCTGGGCAGTTGATGGAATCGCTCTGTCCATAGCCGCCGCCGATCATGGCAGCGCCTTCTTCGAATTTGAAGGAGCTGGAGTTGGAGGAGCTACGTAAGCCGATCTCGGTCATGCCACGCTCAGCATAGCTGGAGTTTTCGGTAACGAGCGTCTTGGAGTTGTTGAAGTCAAGCTGATCAAGGAGGCTATCCCATTCTGGGGCGTCATAGTCTTCGCCGCAGGCCAAACCGGTTTCGGTAAGGGTGCCGTCTTCATTGAAAAGCTTAGCGGTTCCGCCGCTGTTCCAGGTTGGAGCAGTGGTTGGGACTGGATCGCCAAAGTAATCGACAGTGGCATTGTCCCAGTTGTCGCCCATGGTTCTGCTGAAGCTATAGTTGGCGATTGGCTCTGGGTCGGATTCGCGAACCATGAGTTTGTCGGTCCATGGCTTGTCTGGCTCACATTCAGTGAGAAGATCCGGGAAGTTGTTACGGTGGACGAATTCGATGTTCTGATCGACGGTGGTACCATCGATTGGCATACCTTCGTAGGCGTTCTCACCGACGAAACGGTTCTCGACAGTCTCGCCAGTGACTTCGTCTTTGTCGATCAAGACGGTGTTGGAGACCTGGTAGGTCACAGGAGACATATTGTCTTTGACGTGGTGGGAATCGGTCATGAAGTTGAGGACGTAGTCGCCATCTTCGAGTTCATAACCAGTGTGGCCATTGTTATTGGCATCGTAGTCGTCATAGGACTTGAAGTCCTTGGTATCGACTTCGATTTCGATGGTGCAGACATCGCCTGGCTGGAGAAGAGGAGTCTTCTCGTAGCCGACTAATTTGCGGTAGGATTTCTCGATTCCGCCTGGGGTGTATGGGGCGGTGAGATAAATCTGAACAACGTCCTTGCCTTTGTGATCACCTTTGTTGGTGACTTCGACTTTGAAGGTGAGCGTTTCGTCTGCTTCGATTTCGCTGCCGTTGGTCTTTTTGGCCTCAACTAATTTCCAGCTGAAGTCAGTGTAGGACATACCATAACCGAATGGGTACTGGACGACGTTGTCATATCCGTTATATGGATCTCTGTCCCAGAAGCCTTCGGCATCAGCGGTTTCGAACCAACGATAACCCATGTAGATGCCTTCGGTGTATTCGGTGTAGCAAGCGTAGTTGTAGAAAGCAGCGCCGCCAGAACCTCTACCAGCTTTGCTGAAGAAGTCGGAGGATCTTCCACCTGTATAGTGGCGGGTGTGCTTAGCGCAGGAACGATAGTAGGTGATGTTGTATTCTGGGCGATATGGAGTGGTGTCGGTCATGTGTCCAGAAGGGGTGACGTCTCCGAAGACGACATCAGGGATGGCGAGGGCTCCTTGGCCACCAGTGACGCCGACATTGAGGACGGCGTCGATGCCGTTTGGAATGTCGTCATTGATGTTCTTGACGAAATCGAGGGTCATGTTGTTGGTGCTGTTCTCAATAACGATGACGTTTTCGAAGTCGGCAGCGATCTGACGAAGGGTGTATTCTTCTTCGGTTGAGATCTCGAGGTAGGTGCGCTCTTCATCTTTAACGGTGCTTCCGCTCTTATGAGTTGAATCGCTGGAGGAGAGCTTGTTCTGGTAGTGAGGGCAGTCACTGTTCTCACCGGCGTGACGGGAGATGACGAAGAAGGCGGTATCACTGTAAGATTTGGATTCTTCGTAGAGTCTTTGATACTCGCTGTCGATCTCGAGCGATGGCTCACGGATGATAAAGTAGTTATCAAGGCTGGTCATGATGGTGTTGGAATCACCTTCGGCCTTGTGCCAACTTGTGTAGTAGTCGGAGATGTCTTTATTGACCTCGACGCCTCTCTTCACGAGAGCGCTGTTAAGGTCATATGACTTGTGACCTTTTGTTCCGACCATTTCGGAGCCAGATGACATGATGTACCAGTCAACTGAACCGTGGCCGAAAACGTTTACTTTTTTGACATCGTCTTTGCTGAGCGGAAGTGTTCCGTTGTTTTCAAGCATGACAATGCCCTCGCCTTCGACTTCGACGGCAAGTTCGTCACCCATGCCGGACGCTGAACGAGTCATGGCGTTGGCATCGGCTGGAGCTGCTTCAGTGAGGTAGGTGGTTAGGGTACTGGCGCCATCGCCAAAAGCCCAGGTATTACCAATTACCAAAGCGACGCCAGCGGCGACGATGACAGGCAAAGCGGCGATCGAAACGATAAGTCTGGTCTTATCTTTGCCTGACAAGGAATTAGATTTTCCCATGTGTTTTTCCTTTCTTTCTAAAAGATATGTTTTTGGTGAGCTAGAGCCCCTAGCACACCGACAATCACTTAAAAGTGATACCCATTGTAAGCGCTTTAAAAATTGACTATCTTGCTATTAAGCAAAGTCAAATACCCTATGGAATTACGCTATAAAGTGTCTAAAATGCAAAAGCATTACATTTACAAGAACTGGAAAAACAACCAAAAGGGCTAATAAATATTAACTATTGTTAAAAAATGTAAAAATCGATTATTTTGCTCCATTTTCTAGCGAACAGAAATAATCAAAAAAATAGCACTTTTATTGAATAAGATCATTTTAGGGTTTAATTTTTTTCTAAGGTCGACAAAGAACATGAACGAAAAAGAAGAACTTAATATGCTTCGCGACATGCTTGAGCATATGCCAGGCGGAGCTTTTACCTATGAGGCAGAAGGGGATCAAAGATTCATCTATGTCTCACCATCCCTTTATAAACTTCTCGGTTACGAAGACGAAGAATCGTTTTTGAAATCGGTCAATTACAGCTTCATTAATTTCGTCCACCCAGACGATTATGAGAAGATTCAGCAAGAAATCGATGAGCAGATTTCCGAATCGGATATCGACTTCTGCGAATACCGCGTTAAGAAAGCCGATGGCACATATATTTGGATGCTTGACCGCGGCAAGATCATGAGGCGTCCTGATGGCTCAAGATTCTTCTATGTTGTCGTCTTAGACGAGAATGCGATCATGCATAAGAGACTTGAGACCGCTAAAAAGGCAAAGCAAGACTCTCTCACAGGCCTTCTTAATCACCAAGCCATCGTTATGGAAATCAACGCCCTCATACAAGACCACTGCGAAGGCGTCTGCATGATGCTTGATATCGACGACTTTAAACGTATCAACGACAACTATGGACATATTGAAGGGGATAGAGTCATCGTCACCCTTTCGAAAGCCTTGCTCGCTGAATTCCCTGATGCTCTCGTTGGCAGGTTCGGCGGAGACGAATTCCTTCTCTACTTCGTTGGAGCCAAAGAGGAAGACCACGCAGAGGAGTTAGGCAAGAAGGTCGTTAAGATCATGAACAAGATCAAGATCAACGGAAGCATACCTCTATGCGGAAGTATCGGAATCTCTCTATCGAGAGGCGGATTCTTCTCCGTTGACGAAGCGGTCAGAAAAGCCGATGAGGCGATGTACTCCGCGAAAAAGTCAGGCAAAAACCAATTCGCAATCAAATAAAAATCGCTGGCAAATCGCCAGCCTTTTTTATATTTTCAACGAAAAGTAACACACTAGTGTTAATGAGCCTATAATCTTTGTGTCGAAAGGTGATGCTTATGAAACGCGTATTATTCCTCTTTCTCGAAAACGGCCAGGCGGCCATAAACGCCCTCGAAGAAATTCGTTCCGCAGGATATAACGGAACACTTGTCGGAGGCGCATCGTTAAGACACGCCTTCGAAGACATGCTTCCAGAAGAGAGACATTTCTTCTCTCTTGCCAACTGGGAAGCCGACAACAACAAAGAATCGACTCTTTCTCTTTTCATCGTTGATGAGAAGAGCGTGAACGAACTCAAAGATGCCATCCGCAAATGCACCGATGACTTCAAAACCGTGAAGGGTGCTTTCTTCAGCATCCCTCTTGAGGACTACGAAGGAAGCTTCTAATGGACGGCTTTATCTTTCTATACGCAGCAGCGATAGTCCTTGTTGGTCTTTTATCAACGAGGTTGATGAAGGTCATCAAGATGCCTTTTGTGACTGGCTATATCATCACAGGCATTCTCATGGGTCCTTTTGTTTTCGGACTCTTCTTCAATGGCTTTGATTTCCTTAATGCCGGAAGCGGACCGGTTGCCGAATATGTCAGAAGCCTCGGCTGGGTGAATAATGTCGCTTTAGGATTCATCGCTTTCTCGGTAGGTGCTTCTTTCAAGAGAAACACCCTCAAAGCCGTTGGCAAGAAGGTTCTTGTCATCACCGTTCTTGAAGCGGTGTTTGCTTCGCTTCTTGTTATCGCTGCTTTGTTAGTGGCTTACTTCATCTTCCCTAACGATATCCCTCTCCCTCTCGTGCTTACCTTAGGTGCGATCGCCGCTGCGACAGCGCCAGCAGCCACCCTCATGGTCGTTAAGCAATATAGGGCAAAAGGACCTGTCACAGATACTTTGCTTCCAGTCGTCGCTCTTGATGATGCGGCTGCTCTTATTCTCTTCGCCGTTCTCTTCCAGATTGCCGAGGCTATGGCAACTGGCGGATCATTCAATGCCTATGAGATGTTCGCTAAACCTCTTATCGAGATCGTCATCTCTCTCGCTATTGGTGCGGCTCTTGGCTTCATGATGTCCTTTGCTTGCCATTTCTTCCGCTCAAGAGGAAACAGAACTGGCTGGATCATCTTCGTCGTCTTTGCCTCGCTTGGCCTTTATTACTTATTCAAACAAGACTTCATGGGGAATATGGAGCTTAGCTCTTTGCTTACCTGCATGACCGCAGGCGCCATCTTCGTCAACATGAGACAAGACAGCGTTAAAGAGTTTGAGTTCCTTGATAGGTTTACCACCCCGATATACATGCTCTTCTTTATCATCAGCGGCGCCAATCTCAACCTGACCATATTCGCAAGCGAAAGCGGTCTTGTTGTTTTGGCTATCGCTCTTATCTACGTCATCTTCAGAGCCGGTGGCAAATGGCTTGGCGCCTTTAGCGGTGCCGCCATCTCGAAAGCGGAGCCAACCGTTAAGAAATATCTTGGCTTCTGCCTTATCCCTCAAGCTGGTGTCGCAATCGGTTTATCAACGACCGCAGGCGCTGCCTTAAGCGGTCCTGGCGGAAATCCCCTAATCGGAGCGATGGTGGTGGCCATCATCCTCACCTCCACGCTTGTCTATGAGCTTATTGGTCCTATCGTTACCAAGACCGCTCTCAAAAAAGCCGGCGAACTTACCTTGGAACGTTAAAAACCCTAGCAAATATTTAAAAATCCCTGGCAATTCAGGGATTTTCTTTTATCTGATCATTCCGTTCGTGAGGATTAAACCTACGACAATCAAGACCTCTCCAAGGAGATAGGTAATCATGATTGGGAAGTGCTCTCTTGGTATTGGTTTGAAGAAGTGAGAGTAGACGAGCATCGAATCGCTCATAAGGAAGACGAGTCCTCCTAATAGCAAGAAGATGAAGAAGAGAGGCTGACCTAGAAGCACACCGACAAGGCCTACTGTCGTTTCTGTAAGAAGAGATACGCAGTATAAGCCTCCTGCCAAACTCATTAGCCATTTCTTCTTCGTGATGATAAAAGCAATCGTGAAGAACATCGCATAAGCGGCAACAAAATAGACAATCGCCCAGATTTGGATGTTCTTGACTTCAAGAAGACCTATTTCAACCAAGATGGACATGGCCTCATTGATATAGAAGATATGGCCAAGGAAGAAGAAAAGCATTCCAAGCGCCAAGAACTTGACGAAGTGCTTCTTAAGAAGGAAGTAATCACCAATAGCTCCGACAGCGGCTCCGACATAGATCTGCCACCTCATTGGAGCAAGGAAAACCGCAGCGATCGCCAAAGCAGGGACGCATAAGGTTTTGGTCAGCTTTCTCTTAGGCTCCCATTCCTTGTAGCAGTAATAGATGTGCTGCAAAGAAATAAGAACAAACGCCAAGAGGAAGAAAAAACCGATGTATGTGAGAGGCGATGTGAAATCAAACATAGCCTTATTGTAGAACTTTTATGAAGAGCAAGTCAAAACGGCCTACTTTTGCTTCTTAGAGTGCGCCTCTTTCCATTTCTTTATCTCTTCGAGGCGGGCTTTGTATTTGGCTTCTAAGCCTTGGTTTCCAGGGGTGAAGTATTCTTTGCCAACAAGTGAATCAGGAAGGCACTGCATGCTGGCGATCTTTTCTTTGGTGTCATGGGCGTATATATACCCATCGCCATATCCAAGCTCTTTCATGAGTTTGGTCGGAGCGTTTCTGATGACCATAGGGACTGGTTCATCAATCATCTTCTTCGCGTCTTCTGCCGCTCTATTGTAGGCGACTTCCATCGCATTTGATTTAGGAGACATGGCCATGTAGACGACCGCTTCGGTGAGGCAGACGTTGCATTCAGGAACACCGATGAAATGGCAGGCCTGGTAAGCGGACACTGCGACTTCCATTGCTCTAGGATCGGCAAGACCAACATCCTCTGAGGCAAAACGGACAACCCTTCTTGCGATATAAAGAGGATCCTCACCAGCCTCAAGCATTCTGGCTAACCAATAGACCGCGGCATCTGGGTCGCTGTTCCTCATTGATTTATGGAGAGCGGAGATGAGGTTATAGTGTTCCTCGCCTTTCTTGTCATATAAGAAGGACTTCTTTGAAGTCACTTGCTCGACTATCTCTTTGGAGACGGTGATTGTGTCATCTTGTCTGTCACCGTTAAGGATGACCATCTCAAGGGTGGATAAGGCTCCTCTAGCGTCACCATTAGAGAAGGTGGCGATCGTCTCAAGGATCTGTTTGCTGATCTTGATCTTCATGCCGCCGAATCCACGCTTGTCAGAGATGGCTTTCTTCAAAAGAAGAACAATATCATCAACGGTCAATGGATTGAGGACGAAGACTTTGCAGCGAGACAAAAGAGCGTTATTGATCTCGAAGGATGGGTTCTCGGTTGTAGCGCCCACGAGGATAATGCTCCCTTTCTCGACGAAAGGAAGGAAAGCATCTTGCTGAGCTTTGTTGAATCTATGGATTTCGTCTACAAAGACAATGGTTTTGCCACCGAAAAGGCGGTTTTTCTCCGCTTCTTCCATGACGGTTTTGATTTCTTTGATTCCGCTGGTGACGGCAGAGAAGGTAATGAAATCAGCCTTGGTCATGTTGGCGATCACTTTGGCGATCGTTGTCTTACCAACTCCAGGCGGGCCCCAAAAGATCATCGAAGGGACTTTGTCGCTTTCGATCATATTCCTAAGGATTTTGCCTTTGCCTAAAAGATGATCCTGACCGACTATCTCGTCGATGGATGTAGGCCTAAGGCGTTCGGCCAAAGGTTCGTTATTGTCGTTCCAAATGGATATAGTTTCGCTCATCGTATTAATTCTACTTTATTTTGCGTGGGTTTATAATATGTGCATATGGATTTCAGTGGAATGGAGAAGCTTTCGCTTCTAGATTTTGACGACAACATCACCTGCACTCTTTTCTTCGCGGGCTGCAACATGCGTTGCCCGTATTGCCATAACGCGGCTTTAGTCATTCCTGGTATGAAACCAGAGTTCATTCCTTGGGAGGATATCAAATCCTTCTTAGAAAAGAGGAAGAACGTCCTTGATGCCGTATGTGTTTCCGGAGGCGAATGTACTTTGATGCCGGATTTGCTGGAGAAATTGGGTGAAATCAAGGAATTAGGATACAAAGTCAAACTTGATACAAACGGCTCTCGTCCAGAGATTCTTAAGCTCGCGGTTGAGCAGGGTCTAGTGGACTATGTTGCCATGGACATCAAGAACAGCAAAGAGAAGTACGCCAAAACGATCGGAACAGAGAATGTCGACATCAAAGACATTGAGGAATCGATCGAATACCTTATGAACACCGATCTCGTCGATTACGAATTCAGAACGACCATCGTTGAGGAATTCCATGAGACCGAAGACATTGAGAAGATATCTCTTTGGTTAGCCGGTGCCAAGCGTCTCTTCCTTCAGCAGTACGTTGATAGAGATGGCTGCATCGAACATGGCTTCCATCCTGTACCAAAAGAAAAGGCCCTCATTTGGAAGGCCATTCTTGATAAGAATATCGAACACGTCGAACTTCGTGGTTACGAATGAGTCGTTAAATAGGTATTAGCATTCAAGGCAGCAATCGCTCCATCGTTGCAAGCGGTGGTGAGCTGCCTTATTTTTTTGACCCTGCAATCACCGGCGGCAAAGATGCCTTCGGTCTTGGTGGCCATATTCTCATCGGTAACGATGAAGCCTTTCTCCAAATCAACAACATTGGCGAATCTCTCGTTATCCGGAACCTGTCCGATGGCGACGAAGACGCCATTGATCTCAATCGTCATTGGCTTCTTGTCTAATCTGCCTTCGAATGAGACGCTTTCGACCTTATCGGTACCGTTGAAGCGGACGGAATTGTAGTTGTGGTAGATCGAGACGTTTGGAAGGGCCTTCAAAGCGGTCACAAGGATATCGTCGGCGAAGAACTTGTCGAAGAGGGTGACAACGTCAACGTGACGGGAGGTTTTTGCTAGAAGCAAAGCGTACTGGAGTGCGCTATTGGCATCGCCGATGACCATCGTGTCTTTGCCAGTGTAGAAAGCGCCATCGCAAACAGCGCAATAAGAAACGCCTTTGAGGTTTTCTCCAGGGATGCCAAGATGACGGTGTTTGACACCGCTAGCAATGATAACAGCTCTACCTTCGTAGTCGCCATATTCGCAATGGGCAACGAAGTTGTCGCCTTTCTTTTCGATGGATTTGACCTCGTCCATTTCGAACTCAGCACCTAAAGCGGTGATCTGCTCGAAAAGGTTATTGGACCATTCAAGTCCGGAGATCTCTTTGATGGATGGGAAGTTCTCAACTCTTGGAGAGTCGGCGATTTGACCGCCGAACGCTTGCCTCTCGATGAGCTTGACGCTTCTGCCAGCTCTAAGCGAATAAAGGGCCGCAGTCATTGCTGCAGCCCCTCCGCCTATGATTAAGATATCAGGCAGCATTTCCGCCTTTCACCTTCTGGATGTAACCTCTGATGTCGGAAGCGTTCTCGTACGCATCATAGGCCTCACCATTTGGAACTAAGAGAGTCGGCGCATTGGTGATACCAAAGGCAGTGGTCGTCTCTTTGTTTGAAACAGCGTCAATCTGCTCATATTCGATGCCTTCTTTATCAAGCATCATCTTCGCCATCTTGCAGTTTGGGCAGGTTGGAGAAGTGAAGAGCATGACTTTGGTCACTTTTGGAGCAGAAGCCTTCTCTTCGTGCTCGTGGCACTCGCAAGCGCTGTCGTGAGCGTGTGGACGGCTGTTCTCGTTTGGAATGTAGGTCTTACGATCCTTGTATTCCTGGGCTTTGCCATCGTTCCAGTTCTTAACTGGACGGTAGTAACCGGTGATACGGGACCAGACTTCAGCTTCTTTTCCACAGATTGGGCAGGTGTGGACTTCACCATTGATGTAACCGTGATCCTGGCAGATCGAATAGGTTGGGGACATGGTGTAGTAAGGAAGCTTGTAGTTCTCAGCGATCTTACGGACGAGCTTCATGCAGCTCTCCCAGTTTGGAAGACGCTGGCCCAAGAAGGTGTGGAAGACGGTGCCAGAGGTGTAAAGGGTCTGGAATCTGTCTTCGATGTCAAGGGCGGCGAAGATATCGTCGGTATAACCGACTGGTAAGTGTGAGCTGTTGGTGTAGTAAGGGGTCTCGCCATTTCCGCCCGCAGTGAGGATGTCTGGATATCTCTCACGGTCATGTTTAGCAAGACGGAAGGCGGTGGACTCGGCTGGGGTGGCTTCGAGGTTGTAGAGATCGCCATATCTCTCCTGGTAGTCGGAGAGGCGGGCTCTCATGTGGTTGAGAACCTCAACGGTGAAGTCCTGAGCAGCCTGAGTGGTGAGGTCGCTTCTGACCCAACGGGCATTGAGGCAAGCTTCGTTCATGCCGACAAGACCGATGGTGGAGAAGTGGTTCTTGAAAGAGCCAAGGTAATGCTTGGTGTATGGATATAAGCCAGCTTCAAGGAGTTTGGTGATGGTCTTACGCTTGACGCTGAGTGAGCGGGCGGCGATATCCATCATGCCATCGAGTCTGGCATAGAAGTCTTCCTTGTTGGTGGCAAGATAGGCGATACGTGGCATGTTGATGGTGACAACGCCGACGGAACCGGTGCTTTCGCCACTTCCGAAGTAACCACCGGATTTCTTTCTGAGCTCACGGAGGTCAAGACGGAGACGGCAGCACATGGAACGGACATCGCTTGGTTTCATATCGCTGTTGATGTAGTTGCTGAAGTATGGGGTGCCGTACTTGGCAGTCATTGTGAAGAGGAGACGGTTGTTCTCGGTGTCGGACCAATCGAATTCTCTGGTGATGGAATAGGTTGGGATTGGATACTGGAATCCACGGCCATTGGCATCGCCTTCGATCATGACTTCGATGAAGGCTTTGTTGATCATATCCATCTCGGCTTTGCAATCACCATATGTGAAATCCATCTCTTTGCCACCGACGATGGCTGGGAGGTTCTTAAGATCCTCTGGGACGGTCCAGTCGAGGGTGATGTTGGTGAATGGAGCCTGGGTTCCCCAACGGGATGGGGTGTTGACGCCGAAGATGAAGGACTGGATGCACTGCTTGACCTGCTTGTAGGTAAGGTTGTCAACCTTAACGAATGGGGCGAGATAAGTATCGAAGGAACTGAATGCCTGAGCTCCCGCCCATTCGTTCTGCATAATGCCAAGGAAGTTGACCATCTGGTTGCAAAGAGTGCTCAAATGGCCAGCTGGGGTAGAGGTGATTTTGCCTGGGACGCCGCCTAAGCCCTGCTGAATAAGCTGCTTAAGGGACCAACCAGCGCAATAACCGGTAAGCATGGAAAGGTCGTGGATGTGGATGTCGGCGTTGCGGTGGGCATCACCGATTTCCTTATCATAGACCTGGCTTAACCAGTAGTTGGCGGTAACGGCGCCGCTGTTCGAAAGGATAAGACCACCGACGGAATAGGTGACGGTGCTGTTCTCCTTAACACGCCAGTCGCTGATCTTGAGATAGTTATCGACGACGGTGGCGTAGTTGAGCTCGGTCTTCTTGATTTCACGGATATCCGCATGTTTCTTACGGTAGTCCATGTAGCTGTGAGCGACATCGACATAGCCAGCCTGGATCAAGACGATTTCAACGCTGTCCTGGATGTCTTCGATGTTCACGATGCCATTATCGACCTTCTTATTGAACTCCGCTGTGACACGGAGAGCTAAAAGCTCAATGATGTTCTTATCTGCTTCTTTGTGTTCTGCGACGAAGGCTCTCTCAATAGCCTTTTCGATTCTCGATAAATCAAATTCAACGATCGATTCATCTCTTTTTCTAACTTTCAACATAACTCTGCTCCTTTCGCTTCGCACAGTAGGGAATAAGGGGCTTTTAAAACGCCACCTTATCGACCCGATTTATGTTCGAGGAGAGATTACTCATCTCCCTTGCACCGATAATCATAAATATCGGCATATAAATTGCAATCAAAATGCAACGTATTTTTTGGGAAAATTTTTGAAAACTTTTTCACAGAGTTTTCCACAATAAAAAACCTTAGTATTTTTGCCGATTTGACGAACACTGAAATAGTAATTACGAAGTCAATAAGAAAAATCTCAATTTTTGACAGTGTATCAAATAGTACGAATATATTCGTTAAATAGCCGATTTTGGGGTTTGGAAATCTGAGTTTGGAGGGGAAACCGATCAAAATTTGAAAAATGACTTTTCGTTTTGATTGACGAACAAAAATGTGGAAAACTTAAAGTCCAAAAAATGCGATGGCAAATGAACATTTTTGAGGTCTGTTTTCGCTATAAATTCGTGTATCAAAAATCTACTAGTTTTTAGGGTGTTTTAATACACGCCGAAGCAACAATATTTCTTATACGCGCACACAACATATTTTTATATTTGGCATATTCATTTTTTGGAATGTCGCGCTATCATAAAATCAACAATTGTTTCGGAGGAACAATAAAAATATGGGAGACAAGAAACCAAAGAAGCCGAATGCTTTTAAGAAATTCTTTGAAGAGTTTAAGGCATTCATCAACAAAGGCAACGCTTTCATGCTTGCCGTCGGCGTCGTCATCGGCGGCGCGTTCAACGCCATCGTCACCTCACTCGTCAACATCTTGATGAGCTTAGCGACCTGGGGTGTTCCAGGAGGTCTTAAAGGACTCGTTACCGTCCTTCCAGCCTTAACTGATGCCCAAAAAGGTGCCGCATTCCTTCAGAACGGCCAAGTCGTCAACCTTCAGTCCTTCACTATGGCCGAGGTTAACGATCGTGTTATCGAATTCGCTGCTCAGCAGGGTGTTACCGACTTAACCGTCGAAAGCGATACCTTCATCCAGTGGAAGAATTCGCTCCTCGGCCTTTATGAACAGCACGGCACTACCTTCACCTACAAGATGTCTGCCATCATCGATTGGGGCACCTTCATCAATGCCGTAATCGCCTTCATCATCATTGGCTTAACCCTCTTCATCATCGTTAAGATCGTCAACAAGATCGAAGCCAAGAAAGCCGAAGCCAAAGCTAAGGCCCTTGAGAAATACTACGAGAAGCACCCAGAAGAGAGACCTGTCCCACCGGAGGAAGGAACCCCTGAGCCAACCGAAGCCGACCTTCTCAAAGAGATTCTCGGAGAGTTGAAGAAACAAAACGAAGGAAAAGCCAAAAAGGCTGAATAATCCGCACAAAAATTAAAAAAGAGGCAGCAAAACCTGCCTCTTTTCTTTTTCAATGTGTTATTTAATGGAGTCCACAATGTGCTTTGCGTAGACGCCAGCGATGTTCTTTCCGGTGATTCTTTCAATCTCCTGCAAGAAGGCATTTGAGTTGACCTCACAGAGGACTGGATTCCCGTCTTTGTCATCTAAGAGATCGACTCCGCAATAATCCAGCTTAAGGATCTTGGCGGCTTTCTCGGCGGCCTCTTTAAATAATTCTGGGAGATCTATCAGTTCGCCATGGCCGCCCTGAGCGACATTGCTTCGGAAATCGCCGTTATCGTTGCACCTCTTCATGGATGCCACGACCTTTCCGTTGATCACGATGATGCGGAAATCATGCCCTTTGCTGCTCTCTATAAACTCTTGGTATAAGTGGGCGCCGAACTTATGGCTCTTCTCAAATTCTACGAGTTCATCGAAGTTTTTGATTAAATAGACCTCTTTTCCTAAGCTTCCGTAATTGTCTTTTGCCACGATTGGGAAGGATAGTTCATTGGCCACTTCTTTGATAAAGCCGTCGTCATCGCTTCCGACATAGTTAAGTGGGGCAGAGATGGTCTTTGGCATCTTGATTCCAGCATTAGACAGAGCGATGTAGGTTAGCATCTTGTTATCGCAAAGCCTGATCGCCTCCGCGCTATCAAAAAGCTTTATGCCGGCCTTCTCGAGCATGTAGGCGACATATTCATCCTTATCTAAATACAAAACGAAGTCATATTTGGACATTTCTGAAGCCAAAATATCACCGTTTGATCCAATTAAAGCCAAAATTTCGGCGTTGGTTTTGTAGTCTAACGAAACGCCTAAAGAACCCAGTTCTTCTTTCATTCTTTTGTAGTAGTGAATAGACGCTGGAGTTTGGATATAAGCGTTCAGAATCGCTAAGCCAGTCTTTAACATCTCAACAATTTTATGATAACTAGCAAAATCTTCAATACATTACGAAAAATGACAGTATAATGTCAAAGAGGTAATTATTATGAATGACATTAAACCAATCACATTACTACGAAATACGGATAAGTTAAGGAAGGAATTAGAGGAGAACGAAGGTAGGATTATTATCACCAAAAATGGCCAAAAAGACTTCGTTATCCTAACTGACGAGGCTCACCAGAAACTCTTGAATGAAGGGGGATCTACTAAAGAAAAGTCAAGATTTGCAAGGATTTCTGGCAAAAATGAGCTTAGTGACCCGCTTGGTTATGTTAAGGTTGCAGCTCAATCGATCAATGTAGAGATTGCTGGAATCACCCACAACAAAGAAGAAATAATCAAGGCTGTTAGCGAGGCAAACAGTGAAGGTGTCAAAATTCTTGTTTTGCCAGAATTATGTCTTACTTCTGCCACTTTAGGTGATTTGATATTCAGCAAAACAATCGAAGAATTGGTTGAGAAAGCCCTTGTTGAGCTTAAAGAAATCTCAAAAGATAATGACCTTCTATTCACCGTTGGCGCTCCAATCAAAACCAATGGAAAACTTTATAGTTGCGGTGTCGTTTATTATGGCGGAGAGATCCTTGGTATCGTTCCAAAAGCCTATCCATCTGACAATAGATATTTCTCTGAGGGACCGAAAGAGGGTTACATCAATCTTCTTGGAGAAAAGATCCCATTTGGAACCAATTTGATCTTCGTTGACTCTAATTACCCAAAACTCAGAATCGCTGTTGAGCTTTCTGAAGACATCTCCAACATTGAGGTCCCTTCCGCGAAAGCGTCACAGGCAGGCGCGAATGTCATTCTTAATTTATGTGCCACGCCTACACTTATTGGCTCGGCCGAATACACGACAAGCCTTTTGAAGACGGCTTCAGACAAAATGACTGCCGCCTACATCCTTGCCAACGCTGGTGATGGCGAAAGCACCACCGACATGATCTTCGGCGGCCACAACATCATCACCGAGAACGGAAAAATTCTTTGTGAGTCAGCCCCATTTAAGATGGAAAAGGCCGTTTCTGAAATCGACATTGAACTTCTTGAGGCCGAAAGAAACAGAAACCATTCATTCAAAGCCAAATACGAAAACGATTATCAAACGATCTTCTTCTCGATGCCTTTGGAAACTCCTAAAGCGTTGACCCGTCATTACGCGAAAAATCCTTTCATCCCAGAAACCAAAGAAACTGACCTCGAAAGAGTAAATCTCATTCTCACCATGCAAAGCATGGCCCTTGTGAAAAGACTCAAAACCGTCCATCAGAAGAAAGTGGTCTTAGGTTTGTCTGGCGGTCTTGATTCAACTCTTGCGCTTCTCGTTTCCGTAGAAGCCTTCAAAAAACTTGGTTATGACCTGAAAGACATCATCGCCATCACTCTTCCGTCATTCGGAACAAGTAAGAAAACGCATAACAACGCAGTCCTTCTTTCAGAATCACTTGGCGTCTCCTTCCGCGAAATCAACATCGGAGAGTCGGTGCGTTTACATTTCAAGGACGTTGGGCACGATGAACAAAACCACAATGTCGCCTATGAGAACGCCCAAGCTCGCGAGAGGACCCAAGTATTGATGGATCTTGCTAACGATGAGGATGCTTTGATGGTCGGCACCGGCGACTTAAGCGAAGCTGCTCTTGGCTGGTGCACCTATAATGGTGACCATATGTCCTTCTATGACCTCAACATCTCCGTTCCAAAGACTTTGGTTAGATATGTTGTTGAGGGATATGCGATCATGCATCCAGAAGCGAAGACTGCTTTGCTTGGTATCATCGACACACCAATCAGCCCAGAGCTCTTGCCACCTTCCAGTAAAGGAGAGATCGTCCAGAAGTCCGAAGATAAAGTTGGGCCATACGAACTCCAGGATTTCTTCATTTTCCATTATCTCCGTTATGGATTCTCACCGAAGAAGCTCTATTTCCTTGCGCAGCAAGCCTTCAACTATAAGTACGACAACGAGACTTTGAAGAAATGGTTAGGAACCTTCTTCAAGCGTTTCTTCCAGAGCCAATTCAAGAGAAACTGCACTCCTGATGGCATAAAAATCGGCACCGTTGGTCTCTCACCTAGAGGTGACCTTGTGATGCCAAGTGATGCAATTTGTGAGGATTATCTTAAAGAAATCGAATCACTCTAGTATCCTAAATATAAAGGAATGGTATTTTAGCCATGAAAAAGAAAAAAGAAGAAGTTCAGTCTGAACAGCCAGAGTTAGAACAGCCAGAGTTAGAACAACCGGTTGAAGAACCGAAGGAAGCTGAAGAACCAAAAGAGGTCGAAGAAGCTTCTGAACCTGTCGCCGAAGAAGAGGAACCAAAGAAGGAAAAGAAGGGAATGCCTCTTGTCCTTAAGTTCATCATCTTTGAGCTCATCACCCTCATCATCGCTTTAGGCGCACATTTCTGCTTGCTCCAGTTCGTTGCTCCTCTTATGGAATTAAACGAAGTCTTGGAATGGGCGATCATGACAGTCGGCGCATTTGTACTTTACTTAGTCGCCGGTTATCTCTTTAACCATCTCATCGTCTTCAAAGGCAAAGGAAAGACCACTTTCCCGAAATTCCTTTTGAGCGCTTTCCTTGGATGGGTCATCTGCATGGCACTTATCCATCTTGGCGTCTTCCTTACTAAACTTATCGTTCCAACCAACCCTCTCCATTACAGCCTTACCGCTCTTAGCATCGGCCACGTCATCGCTCATGGTGGCAAATCCACCCCAAGTGGACTTGGAATCCTTGCCATCGCTCTTGTTATCACGATGGTCTACAGCTTCTTGATCAGATACTTCTTCGTCTTCAGAGGCGAGAAAGCCGTCAAGAAAGAAGAAGAGGTCGTCGAAGAAGAGCCAAAGGAAGAGAAATATCTTACCCACGCTTCCTTCCGCCAGATCGTCAAAGAGGAACTCGACAAGTTCTATACATCAAAGAAGAAATACGTCTACCATAGCCAAGCTCAATCCATCATCGATGAAGAAATCGATGTGTACGATAAGAAGCACGGCAAAAAGGAAGAAGAGAAAAAAGAGGAAGAAAAATAATCTCGAGAAATTAGCAGCCGCCAAAACGGCTGCTTTTCTTTTTGTCTATCCTCTCCATCTAGACTAAAATACATACGATGAAAATCGGTATTATCGGCAGTGGTCCAAGCGGACTTTATCTCTCCATCTTTTTGAAAATCAAACACCCTGAATCAGAAGTGGTGGTTTTTGAAAAGGAAAGCAAGCTTTCCAAAAAGCTTTATGCGACCGGAAACGGACACTGCAATTTACTCAACAAGAACCTCACCAAGGATAAGTACAACCACCCTGATTTCATGGCGCCTATCCTTGAGAAATATGGATACCCATTCCTTGAAGGCGTTCTTAAGAGCCTTGGCATCGAACTAACCGCTAATGGCGACTATGTTTACCCTCTCTCTGAGAGCGCGCCTTCGTACGCTTTATACCTCAAGAAGCTCGCTGAGAAGGTCGGCGTTACCTTTGTAACGGAAACCAGAGTCCTTGATTATAAAGCCGAAGAAAAAGAGATCGAAGTCAAGACAGACAAGAAGAGCTTTATCTTTGATAAACTCGTCATTGCCACCGGTGGAAAGAGCGATCCTAAACTTGGAAGCGATGGAAGCTTCTATGAGATCCTGAAGAAGCACGGATATTCAATCATTGAGCCAATCCCTGGCTTAACCCCTCTTGCCCTTACCGACAAAGACATCAAACCTCTTGCTGGTGTCCGTCATAAAGCAAACGTCAAAGCCTTCCTTGGTAAAGAGAAGATCTTCGATGAGAATGGCGAGGTTCTTTATAAGAACGACGGCATCTCTGGCATCGTCATCTTCAACGCCGAGAGTGCAATCTACCGTCACAAGAACCCAAAAGACATAGAGTTAGTGGTGGACCTCTTCCCAGAATGGAGTTTCGAGGAACTCATGGGAAGGCTTGCCCATGATGAAGCCCTCAACAGTAAGTTCTATCTCGACTCCTACTTAGTAGAGCCTCTTCAGAAACACATCCTTAGCCGTTCAAAAGGAAACGATGCTTTATGCATCGCAACCTCAATGAAGAACCTTAGGTATTCGGTTAAAGATCATTACGGTTTCGATTATTCCCAGGTCACGATTGGTGGCCTTTCACTAAAAGATGTCGATGAGAATCTTTCTTCGACAAAAGAAAAAGGCGTCTATCTCATCGGTGAACTCCTTGACGTTGATGGCGATTGCGGTGGTTACAATCTCACTTGGTCGTTACTCAGCGCAATCATTGTCTTCAAAGCCCTCTAAAAACATAAAATCCTTGGCAAAAACCGCTTAAATTTTGGAAAATGCTCGATTTTTGCGAAGGATTTTTTTGAGGGGAATTAAAAGAAATTCCCCTTTGATAATTGACTATCTTTTCAAGATAGACTTAAATAATGAAGTTGCACGGCTTCCCGTAATTTTTTGAAGCCCCCTGCGAGCGAGGTTGTTTATGAAATATGCAAACACATCCAGAACCTTGAGCTTCTTAGCACACCTTCTCATCGTTCTCGCCTTTGGTGCCCTTGGCCTTTACTTCGGCGCTTTCGTTGTTCCTGAGTACTTCGGAACCGATCCAAAATACTTTGCCGAATTCTTGTTCGATGGTGCCTATCTCCTTTACCTAGAACTTGCTGTTGTCGGTCTCAGCTTTGCTGTCATCTCCGGCTATGGCCTCTTCCATGCCGTCAAAGGTCTTATGAACCCACGTGATGATGAACCAGTCGTCAAAGCCCTTACCACTCTTATCGTTGAAGGCTGGGCCGCCGCGATCTTCTTCCTCCTCCAGGCTGTTTTATTCTTCGACCTCACCGGAAGCAATGGTGCTGACAGTAACTTAGTCTTCGTCATCATCATGTCTCTTCTCATCGCCATCATCCTTCTCATCGCTACCAACATCCCAATGGTCAAGCTCTACGATGGCAAGGATCAGAAACCTCTTCTCCGTGGTTTCATCGGTGGTGCTATGGTCTTCACCGCTGCTATTGCCCTTGAAGCTGGCCTCAGCCTCTTGGTCAACGCTACCAACTCTTCCCTCAACGTTTGGAAGCAGAGTGAAATCAACCTCCTTCTCCTTACCGTTACCCTTGCTAACTTAGTCGCCTTTGTCCTTCTCCTTCTTGCTTGGCTCAACAACTTCAAGAACGGAAACAAACTCCCAGGCTTCATGGCTGGTGGCGCTGTCATTGCCGTTGGCATCGGCCTCATCATCTATGGTGTTCTCACCATCGTCTGGAGAGACAACGGCATCCATCTCAACTACGCTCTCGAAAGCGGAAAGAATTATGTCTTCGGTGCTAAGTGGGGATATGGCTTCCCAATCATGAACCTCGTCGTCGGTGCTGTTACCTGCGCCCTTGGCGGATACGTCATGATCGCTGGCAGCAAAGCTGAGCTTGCTAAAAGAGCCTAATCGAAATTAGAAAAACAAAACGCCTCGCATTGAGGCGTTTTTCTTTTACCAATCTTTCTTTGGTTTCTCCATTCCGTATCTCTCGAACGGGAAATGTTCAAGGTAATAGTCGTAATCGATGTCGAAGCAGTGGCGTTTATATTCCTTATGCATCCTGCCAATCATCCATGGCTTAACAGGGTTATAGAACTTCCATATCCTTCTAGGATAATGGCTGATGACTGTGTCTTCTAAGACATCCCTTTGATCATTGAATTTGGTAGGCATGACCATGTGAGAAACGTTTTTCTTATTGAGAGCGTCCTGGTCCGGGAAGAAAGCTTTCTTCGTCTTAACGAATTCAATGCACTTCTCGAATAGTCCGGTCTCTCTGCATTTCCTCATATTGAAGTAGAGGACACCCGAGTTGAAATAGTTCTTGTTCTTCCAGGTCTTTCCTAGGTAATCAAGGACCGCACCAAACTCATGGTCTGTTATGTCGTTCTCACGGATGTTCTCAATTGGGTTATAGATGAGGGTGTCGCCATCAAGATAGAGAAGCTCATCTATATCCTTTGGAAGGATTCTTTCTGCGAAGAGTCTTAATAGACACATCGGAGGGAAGAAGACGTTCTTGTTGTTAGGGCTGTTCTTGAATTCTTCCTCAAACATCTTTGAAGCGTCATAGAGGGTGACCTCGTTCTCTTCGTTGAAGTCTTTGAGCATCTTCTCTAAAAGCAACCTATCTTCCTCGTCCATGCCGATGGTTTTGCCCATGGTCATAGAAAATACATGGATTTTGATAGGGTTTTTGGTTCTTCTGGCCATGCTTTCGAGGGAAAGGAAAAGGGCCATGGTATAGCCTTTGTTTCCTGCGTATAAGATGTGTAATGGACCTTTATACATTAGTGGTTTCCTTTGGTGTTTCCTCTAACTGCGACAAGGCTTTCTTGTCACGGGCTTGGAAGACGCAGACGAAGGCGAATGAGATAAGAAGGGTGAAGTAATAAGTGACGAGTCTCCAAAGGAGAGATAAGGCCAAGGCCGCTCCAGAAGCAGTGGTCATTAAGCAGACAGAGGAGATGACGATTGAGAAAGCGTACTCAATGCCTCCGGTTCCTCCTGGGGTTGGAACCCAAACGACAGCGGTGATCGCAAACGAAGTCGAGAATAAGACGATCATGAGATTAACGAACTCGTTATCACTCAAAGTGATATTGAGGCCGACTGCCTTAATAAGGAAATAAGGGATGAGATAGTAAGCGAGCATCGTCACTATCTTGATAAGGAGAGAGAAGATGAAGGTCTTCTTGTGAACCCAGATAGAACGGAATCCGATCTGAGCATTTTCGCAGTACGCTTCAAAGGAAGGAATGAGCTTGGCGAAATGCTTATTAAGGAATTTAGGCTTGGTAAGGAATTTGATTATAGCGATGATTCCATTCTTTAGATGCTTGCTGGTTCCAAGGGCAATCATGAAAAGGAGAACTAAGAAGTTGATGGTGTAGCCAACGATGGCAACGTACTTGGCCCATTCCATATTCAAAGCGGCTAAACCTTGAGTGATTTGCGGATAGAAGAATAAGGAAACAAAGGCGATCAAATTGGTCGCAATCATAAAGGTAACAAAGTTAGCTAAGACAGCACTAGTCCCAACTGAAGCGGAAGTGCCTCTCTTGGTGAAGGAATAAATCTGGAATGGCTGTCCTCCTGTAGCGAACGGAGTGACGCCGTTATAGAAATGCTCGGAGCAGCCGATAAAATAGGCATCCGTTTTGGAGATATCCGATCCTGCGGCTTTGGCAAAGAGGTTCAAAGTGATTGGCCAAAGAAGGAAGTAGACGATGACTGCGCCGAAGGCGGCAAGCAACCAAAGCCAATTGGTTCCCTCTGCAATCTGAGATAGGGTTTCACCAATCTTCTGGATCTCGCCTAACGATAAGAAAAGAGTAAGCACGAGAGCGCTTAATAGAACGAGGAATATGATGTTGCTGATTAAGCTTTTCTTGTTCTTCTTCTGAGTGGTTTTGACTTCGCCTTGCTCATTCATACCTGAAGATTATATCTTCGTTCGCCACTCTTGCCTAGATACCCTAGGCTTCGTTTTCCTAGACAAAAAGCCAAAAATCCGCTGCAAAAACCGCTTGTTTTTACTTTTCTTTGCAACTATTTGGCTTTCATATTAAGATTTCTCCAACGTGTTGCTCCTCTTGCTCCACGTATAAAAAACAGGGAGGGCCTTACAATGGCTCATAATGAATCTAAACCTTCTGGCGGACGTTTCACCGTTCGCATGATAGCTGAGAACTCTATCATCGCCGCTCTCTATGTGGTGCTTACTTTACTAGTTCCCGCATTGTCCTTTGGACCAATCCAATGTCGCTTCTCTGAAGCGCTCGTTCTCCTTTGCTTCTGGAGACCGGACATCACCATCGGTTTAACGATCGGCTGTCTTATCTCAAACGGCATCGGTGCAGCGCTTGGTGTTAACTTCGCAATCGATATGGTGTTCGGAACGTTAGCCACGCTCCTTTCATGTTTACTCATTTCCTTCTTCTCCAAGAGACTTTTCATCGCTTGGGTTTGGCCAGTGCTCTTCAATGCCGTCATCGTTGGTACTGAGCTTTATCTCTTAGGAGTCATGGGTGATCTAACTCTTTGGCAGAACATCCTTTATGTCGGTATTGGCGAAACAATCGCCATGGCTGCCGGCTACGCTTTATGGGCTATTCTTGCCCACATGAAATTCTTCAATACGGTTTTCATGCCAACTCGCCATCAAGACGTTAAGTGGTAATAGGCATTTGCCTATTGTCCTTTGAGGAATTAGAATAGCGCAGTAATGTGCAAAGATTTTTGGTTAGAGATTAAACACATCGATAAGAACTGCGGAGCCAGATATGGAATTCTCCATACCCCGCACGGAGACGTTGAGCTCCCGATTTTTATGCCGGTTGGCACTAACGCTACGGTCAAAACCCTCTCGCCAGAAGAAATCAAATCATTAGGCGCTGGAATCATCCTCGCGAACACATATCATCTTCATCTTCGCCCAGGCGAGGATTTAGTTAAGAAAGCCGGTGGCCTTCATAAGTTTATGAACTATGATGGACCAATCCTTACCGACAGCGGTGGATTCCAGGTTTTCTCTTTAGCCGATAACCGCAAGATCACCGAAGAAGGCGTTCAGTTCAAGAACTACCTCAATGGTGATAAAGAATTCCTCTCCCCAGAGGATGTCATCCATATCGAAGAAGCCCTCGGACCAGATATCGCCATGTCATTCGATGAATGCATGCCATATCCAGTCGACAGGAAATACGCTGAAAAATCGACTTTAAGAACCCTTCGCTGGGCTGAAAGAGGACTTAAAGCCCACACGAGAGAAGACCAGGCTCTCTTTGGCATCGTCCAAGGAAGTGATTTCACTGACCTTAGAGAAATGTGCGCCAAAGAACTCTCTAAGATGCCTTTCGATGGATATTCCATCGGAGGAACTTCGATCGGCGAACCAAAAGACGTCTGCTTCCACATGGTTGCCGACAGTGTCCGTTATCTCCCACCAGAGAAACCACGTTACCTTATGGGCGTTGGCTCAATCGACTACATCCTTGGTGGAATCGAACTTGGCGTTGATATGTTTGACTGCGTCCTTCCAACCCGTATTGCTAGACATGGCGCTTTAATGACCAGCAAAGGCAGAATCAATATCCGCCGCAACGAATACAAAGAGGATTTCACCCCTCTCGATCCAGAGTGCGATTGCTATACCTGCAAGAACTATACGAAAGCCTATCTACGTCATCTCCATATCGCCAATGAGGAGTTCGGCAAGAGGCTTAACAGCATCCACAATATCCGTTTCCTCATCAAGATCGTTGAGGGAGCGAGGAAAGCTATCCAAGAGGATCGCTTCCTTGAGTATAAGAAAGAGATCCTTGAGAAGTTCGGAGACGAAAGAGGCTTCTAAATGGACATCTCATTATTCGACTATAACCTTCCTGAAGAACTTATTGCCCAATCCCCGATGCAGCAGCGTGATGAATGCCGCTTGCTCGTCGTCGATAGGGAAAATAAGCAGTTTTTGCATAGGAAATTTCACGACATCATTGACTATATCGGCCCAAATGATGTTCTCGTAAGAAACAATACCAAGGTCATTCCTGCTAGACTCATCGGCACCAAAGAGGCGACCGGCGGAGCAGTGGAAGTCCTTCTTTTAAAACAGCTTGAAGGTGACGAGTGGGAGTGCCTTGTTGGCAATGCCCATAGTGTCAGAGAAGGCTCTGTCTGCGTCTTTGGAAACGGCGAGCTTAAGTGTGTTTGCACAGCCGTCAAACCTGAAGGCCTCAGGAACATGAAGTTCATCTATAAAGGCATCTTCTTAGAAGTCCTTGATATGCTTGGGCAGATGCCTCTCCCTCCGTACATCAAGCAGATGTGCGCGAATAAAGACGATTACCAAACCGTCTATGCGAAGATCCCTGGAAGCGCAGCGGCTCCAACAGCCGGATTCCATTTCACGAATGAGTTATTTGAAGAAATCAAAGCCAAAGGCGCCAAAATCATCGACGTCACTCTTAACATCGGTCTAGGAACCTTCCGTCCAGTTAAAGTAACCGACACCAAAGACCATGTCATGCATAGTGAGGTCTTTGAGATCAGCGAAGAAGCCGCAGAAGAGCTTAACAAAGCCAAGGCCGAGGGAAAGAGAATCATCGCTGTTGGAACAACCTCAGTCAGAACCTTAGAAGCCAATTATCAGAAATACGGCAAATTCGTTGCCACTAGAGAAGCCACCTCAATCTTCATTGAGCCAGGCTACGAATATAAAGCGGTGGATGCCCTCATCACGAACTTCCATCTTCCTAAGAGCACCCTCGTTATGCTCGTCAGCGCTTTCATGGGCAGAAAGTTCACACTCTCCGTCTATGAAGAAGCCGTCAAAGAAAGATACCGTTTCTTCTCCTTTGGAGACGCCATGTTCATATATGGCAAATACGACTATTCCAAAAACCTTGAGGATTAGGGATGAACATCAAGAAGCCTAACTATTACAACATCAG
This sequence comes from Caryophanales bacterium, assembly GCA_016287465.1. Taxonomy (GTDB): domain Bacteria; phylum Bacillota_I; class Bacilli_A; order RFN20; family CAG-826; genus UBA4951. The sequence continues at coordinate 25,119 of JAEEWP010000003.1, forward strand.
CCTTGAGGAGATCAAAAACCTCCATGGCGACAAGAAACCAAGGCTTCTTCTTCATGGCTGCTGCGGTCCTTGCTCTTGCTGGCCTCTCCTTTTCCTTTGCCCGCATTTCGATGTGACCATCATGTTCAATAACAGCAATATCTATCCTGAGGCGGAATATACGAAAAGACTCGAAGAGCTAAAGAGACTTCTTGAGTGCATCAAAAGAGATTTTGGTTTTGATGTTGGCCTTGTTGTCACTCCGTATGACAACGATGAATTCGATAAAGACCTCGCTCCATATAAGGACGAGAGAGAAGGTGGGCGCCGCTGCATGATCTGCTACCGCAAGAGAATGGGTGAAGCTTATGACTATGCCGAAGAGAATGGCTTTGATTATTTCACCACGGTCATGACCATCTCACGCCAAAAGAATTCCCTCATCCTCAATAGCATCGGCAAAGAATTAGAGGCCAAGCATTCCAAAACCAAATACTTCTATAGCGACTTCAAGAAGGATGACGGAATTGAAAAAGGCAAAGCCCTTAGAGACCAGTACGGCTTATATCAACAACTCTGCTGTGGATGCAAATACACCTACGAAGAAGGGGAACGTAGGAGAATCGAAAAAGGTTTATAAAAACCAAAAATCAGCTGCAAAACCGCGTTATTCTTTAGCTCCGGCAATCGAATCGAGACTGATTACGCCGGTGAAAACGAGGATTGCTCCTACGATAAAACCAACACCGATAAGAGCGAAAATCCCATAGTAGATTTTCATCTTTGTGCTTTTGCCGCTAACAAGACTCTTAATGAACACAGATGAGTTTTCTGAGTTCTCTGGGATGGTTCTGTATTTGATGTATGAGTTAGGGACAATAGGTTCTTTGGACCAGAATTTGTTCGCGTGATATTTCTTTTCGTCGGTTAGCCCAATGATATCCTCAATCTTGCCCTGAATGGTCATATATTCGACTTGTCTGATGAAGTCAGAGATGAATTGCCTATATGCGATAGCGGACAGTCCGAAGATGATAAAGCCAACGCAGATCATCAAGCACCCTGCCAAGATCTTTTCTGGCAAAGCAAAACGAACGCAGGTGAAGCCTCCGCCAACAACAGCAAGCAACAAGGTTGTGAAGATACTTGTCGAATTGCGGCTTGCGGTTCTGATCTGATTCTCGCAAGACTGTGCCTCTTTGTATAAATCGATAAAGTCCTCTTTGGTGAGGGTCATGTCTTCTTGATTGACCTTTGCTTCTATTTTCTCTTCGCCCATAGGAACCTCCTGAGCTTATATGTCGTTTTTCTAATTTTAGCAAAAACGTTAAAGAAAAAAGACCGCCTATTTCTCGGTCTTTTTCTTTCTGAAGATGCTGAACACGCTTTTTTTCGGTTTCTTCTCTTTCTTAGGCCCGTATGAGGCAGCGACTTCTTCTTTCGCGGCCTTGTAGTAGGTGAAGGCGGAGAAGAGGTTGGTCTTGAGCTTCTTCTTCGTTTCTTCGTCGTATTTCATCCAGCCTTTGATGAGAGCGATCCCCAAATCAAGTTTGCCAAGAGCCATGACCTCATAGATGGTCTTCCTGTCTTTGGCCTGAAGGATATCGAAGAGACATTCGGTCATGAGGACGAGATCTTCTTTGCTAAGGGAGCCAAGCCAATTGGTGAACATCGTCTGCTTGGTCTTTGAGGCATTGGAGTTTCTCTCAAGCTCAATGAGCTCGCCGGTCTCTTCGTCAAGATCCCACTTGAAGATGCTGTGCTGGAAGAATGAGGCTTTCTCGTTCGCGGATATGACTTTGTATGAGGAGACTTGGTTGAGAAGAAGCCCGATAAGGGATTCTCCTGGAATGACTTTGTGAATTCTAGGGGTGAGTCTCTCAAGGGCTCTTTTGCTAAAGACCTTTGGATCTTGGAATCCTGGTCCATCATGGCAATAGCAGCCTTTGAAGCGCGCGTAATATCTCCATTTCATCATGAGGGTGGCGTACATCGCGAGGTTACCGCCTTTGCTATGACCGATAATGGTGAATGGGAAAAGACGATGTTTGACGATCTTAGTGACATAATCCTTCGCAAGTTTCTGGGAAGGAATCTCTTTCATGGTCGCGAGGTTGCAGTCCTCTTTCCATCCAACAAGGCTTCCATCCGTGCCACGGAAGACGATATATCTCATCGGTCCTTTGCCAACGAAGGTCATCGCCATGTATTGGATGCATCTATCGACGCTAAAAACGGATTCGATGTGCCCGATCTTCAAAGAGGAGAAGCGGGGGCACTCAAGAATCTTGAGCCAGAACTCGCCATATCTCACTGGATCGCTCGTTCCATGAGAAAGAAGGGTCTTGTCGGCAAGGCTAGCGAATCTCGTCAATTCGACGTATTCGTCTCCACCCGCCAAAGCGGAGAAGCCATATTCGAACTTGAGGTAGCTTAACTGGGAAAAGACAAGGCTGTCGGTCTCAGAGAAAGGTCTCTCCTCGAAACTCGTTTTGCCATATTTATCCAAGTATCCAAAGATATCCATTCGCTTCCCTCCTAAGGTCCCTCATATTATTGCCCAAAAAGGATAACCTCGGTTAGAAAATCATAAAAAAGGGATAAAGCAGCAGGGGTGAAAATACATGTTTTTGCCCTTCTAGAATTAACAAATTTGTGCATTGTGCATAAGAAATAGACAAAAAACAGGCCATTTTGATCAAATTCCGACCATATCTTGAAGATTTTTGCAAAAGTGCCATAACCATCGAAAATATTTTTCATTTTTTTGTTGACGCGCTCTCATACGCGGGAATATACTCATACACGCTGACGCCAGCGATGAAGTGCGATGTTGCTGACACGCCGAAAGCCGTTGTTAAGGCCTTCGACTTAGTCAGGGAACTCGCATGGAGCTTGGCAAAGCAAGCCTGAAGAAATAAGGAGGAAAATTCATGGCGAAACAGCAAGTACTGCGCATTCGTTTGCAGGCTTACGATCACAAGATTCTCGACGTCGCCGTCCAGAAGATCGTAGAAATAGCGAATCACTTCAATGTGAAAATCGTCGGTCCTGTCCCGCTCCCAACCGAGAAGCAGGTCTACACGATTCTCCGTGCTACCTTCAAGTACAAGGATAGCCGCGAGCAGTTCGAAATCAGAACTCACAAGAGATTAATCGACATCGTCGGTCCAAACAAAGAGACCATTGATGCCATCAGGAAGCTTGATCTTCCAAACGGCGTCGACATCGATGTCACAGCGAAATAAGGAGGACTGAAGAATGAAATCCATCATCGGAAGAAAAATGGGCATGACTGAAGTCTTCGCCGCTGACGGAACTATGTATCCAGTCACCGTCATCGAAGTCCTTCCAAACGTCATCGTCGGAAAGAAGACCATCGAGAAAGATGGTTATGAAGCCCTCAAAGTTGGTTACGAAGACATCGCCGAGCACCGTCTCAACAAACCTGAGCTTGGTGTTTACAAGAAAGCCGGCGTCGCTGCCAAAGCTCACCTCTTCGAATTAAAGGGTGAGGAAATCTACGGAAAGAACGTTGGTGAGAACCTCACCGCCGATCTCTTCCAGGCTGGTGAAGTCGTTGACATCATCGGCACCTCTAAAGGTCACGGTTACAGTGGCGTCATCAAACACTACGGCGCCCACATCGGTCCAAAGGGTCACGGTTCTGGCTATCACCGTCAGATCGGTTCCTTGGCCAACAACGGTCGTGACAACAACCGCGTCATTCCAGGCAAGAGAATGAGCGGACACTGGGGTGATGAACAGACCACCCTTCTCAACGTCACCGTCATCGAGACGAGCGCCGAGAAGAACTACATCCTTGTCAAGGGTGGCATCCCAGGAGCCAAGAAAGGTCTCGTCATGATCAGAAGCGCTATCCTCAAGCAGTTCGGAAAGCCAGAGGTCAAGCCGCTTGTTGATCTTACGAAGAAAGGAGAATAACAATGGCGGAAAAGAAAATCAGTTTGCCAGTCGTTAATCTCGCCGGCGAAAAAGTCGGAGACGTCAAACTCAGCGCCGAGGTATTCGGCATCACCGAGAAAAACGAACAAGCCATCCATGACGCCGTCGTCGCTCAGAGCGCCAACGCCCGTCAGGCTACTGCCAAAACCAAGAAGAGACACGAAGTCTCCGGTGGCGGCAAGAAGCCATATCGTCAAAAAGGTACCGGACGCGCCCGTGCGGGTAGCAGCCGCTCCCCAATCTGGGTTGGCGGTGGAACCGTCTTCGGACCAGATGGCAATCAGAACTACACCGTTTCTCAGAACAAGAAGGCCCACGCCCTTGCCATGAAGACCGTCCTCTCCCAGAAGGCCGCCAAAGGCCTCCTCATCGTGGACAGCCTCAAGCTCGCCAAGATCAGCACCAAAGCCATGGCTGAGTCCCTCAAGACCATCAAGGCTGAAGGCAAAGTTCTCTTGGTCGGAAGCGATGAGAAACTCGTCAAGAGCGCTACCAACATCGATGCCCTCGAGGTCCGCGCCCTTAACAACATCAGCGTCTATGACATCCTCAACGCCAACACCATGGTCATCAGCGAGGATGATGTCAAAGCGCTCGAAGGAGGACTTAAATAATGGCCGAAGAAAAGAAAGTCGCCGCCGAGAAGAAGACGGCTACCAAGAAAGCTCCTGCTAAGAAGGCTGCTCCTAAGAAAGAAGCCGCCCCAAAGGCTGAGGCCCCAAAAGCCGAGGCTAAGAAGGAAGCCCCAAAAGCTGCTAAGAAACCTATCGCTCTTCCAAATGAGCACGATTACAAAGTCATCTTGGAACCAGTCATCACCGAAAAGAGTATGGCTCTTCTCCAGAATGAGAACAAAGTGACCGTCAAGGTTGCTGATTGGAGCAACAAAGATGAGATCAAACTCAGCTTCCAGAGGCTCTATCAGGTCAAAGTCGTTGATATCAAGATCGTCAACGTCAACGCCAAGGAGAAATCCCGCGGCGGACGTTACAAAGGCTTCATCGGCGGCTTCAAGAAAGCGATCGTCACCATCGCCGAAGGCGAGGCTGTCGACCTCTTCAAAGAGTAGGAAACACCCTTAAGACTTAATCCTTATATATAAATAAGAAAAATCTTAAAAAGAAAACCACTATAGGAGAAAAGAAATGGCAATCAAAGTTTACAAGCCTTATACCAAGAGCCGTCGCGCCATGCAGACCCTCTCGTATGAGGAAATCACCAAAGCCACTCCTGAAAAATCCCTTCTTCTCACCAAGAAACACACTGGTGGCAGAAACAATCAAGGAGTGATCACCTGCCGTCACCACGGCGGTGGCAACAAGAACCGTTACAGAATCGTCGATTTCCGTCGTAACAAAGACGAAATCCCAGGAACTGTCTCGGCGATCGAATACGATCCAAACCGTACCGCCTTCCTCGCCCTCATCACCTATGCTGATGGCGAAAAGCGCTACATCATCAGACCAAAAGACCTCAACGTCGGTGACAAGATCATCAGCGGCGAGGCCACCGATATCAAAAACGGCAACAACTTAGCTCTTAAGAACATCCCAGAAGGTACCTTCATCCACAACATCGAGCTTAAGCCAGGCAAAGGCGGACAGATGTGCCGCGCTGCCGGTTCCATGGCTCAGGTCCTTGGCGTCGATGGCAAATACACCATCCTTCGCCTTGCCTCTGGTGAAGTCAGAAAGGTCTTAAGCGTCTGCCGTGCCACAATCGGCATCGTCGGCAACGATGACTGGAACCTTGTCAACATCGGCAAGGCCGGTCGCAACCGCAACATGGGTATCCGTCCAACCGTCCGTGGTTCCGCGATGAACCCATGTGACCACCCTCACGGTGGTGGTGAAGGTAAGTGTCCTGTCGGACGCGATGCCCCACGCACCCCATGGGGAAAGAAAGCTATGGGCGTCAAGACCCGTCGCATCAAGAAGAACAGCAGCCGCCTCATCATGAGACGCCGCAATGGATAAGGAAAGGAGATCGAACACATGTCACGTTCTAGCAAAAAAGGCCCGTTCGTAGATGCTTACCTTCTCAAGAAGGTCGAGGATCTCGATAAAGCCGGCAAAAAAGAAGTCATCAAGACCTGGTCGAGACGTTCGACCATCTATCCTGCCTTCGTCGAGCACACCTTCGCCGTCTATAACGGCAAAGAGCACATCACCGTCTTCGTCACTGAGGATATGGTCGGTCACAAGCTCGGCGAATTCGCCCCAACTAGAAGATTCGAAGGCCATCACGGCAACAACGCCGGTGATCAGGCCAGCGGTAAGTAAGGAGTAAGCAACTATGGCAGAAACCAAAAAGAAAGCTACTGCGGAAGTCAAAGAAGAAGCCAAGGCTGAGAAGAAACCAGCCGCCAAGAAGGCTCCTGCTAAGAAAGCCGCAGCCCCAAAGAAAGAAGCTGCTCCAGAGGCCGCTCCAAAGGCTGAAGAGAAGAAGCCAGCCAAGAAGAAGGCTGAGGTCAAGGCCGAGCCAGTCAAGGCTAAGGTCACTGAGGCCCACGCCATCGCCCGTGATGTTCGCGTCACCCCACGTAAGGTCCGTCTCGTTATGGATCTCGTCCGTGGCAAGAGCGTCAACGATGCCCTTGAGCTCCTCTTCCACGTCAACAAAGCTGCTAGCGACCCAGTCGCCAAGCTCATCAAGAGCGCAGCCGCCAATGCCACCAACAACTTCGGCATGGCCGGTGACAAACTCTATGTCGCCGAGATCCAGGCCAGCGATGGTGTCAGAATGAAACGTTATGAACCACGCGGTAAGGGCGCAAGCTCCCCAATCATCAAGCGCACCAGCTTCATGAGAGTCACCGTGAAAGAAAGGTAAGGAGGAATATCAATGGGTCAGAAAGTTAACGCCGTCGGTCTTAGAATTGGTATCAACCGCGGCTGGGAAGCCAATTGGTATGCTTCCAAGAAAGACTACGCAACATTCCTTGGTGAAGATATCGCCATCAGAAACTTCTTAGAGCCAAAACTCAAGGAAGCCCTTCTCAGCCATATCGACATCGCGCGTGTCAAAACCGATTCCGAATACAAAGTCACCGTCTCCCTCTACGTCGCCCGTCCAGGCGTCGTCATGGGCCAGGATGGTGCCAACACCAAACTTCTCAACGATGGTCTTAAGAAGATCGTCAAGAGCGGCAATCCGCATCTTGAGGTCGTTGAGGTCAAAAACCCAGACGTCGATGCTACCCTCATCGGCAAATGGATCGCTTCTGAGCTCGAGAACCGTCAGTCCTTCCGTAGCACCCAGAAGAAAGCCATCCAGCGTATGAGAAAAGCTGGCGCTTCCGGTTGCAGAACCCAGTGCCAGGGACGTCTTGGTGGAGCTGAAATCGCTCGTCGCGAAGGTTACAAAGAGGGCGTTGTCCCACTCGAAACCCTCCGTGCGGATATCGACTTCGCCGCCGTCAGCGCCGCTACCGCCTATGGCAGAATCGGCGTGAAGGTCTGGTGCTGCAGAGGCACCAACAAGGTTGGAATCGCTTCCGCCGAAGAGAAGAAAGCTCCAAAAGCAGAAGGAGGAAACAGAAATGCTCCAGCCAAGTAGAACTAAATACCGCCGCCCACATGGCCTCAGCTATGAGGGTGTCGCCACCAAAGGCAACACGGTCGCCTTCGGTGAGTATGGCTTAGCCGCGTTGGAAGGAACCTACATCACCGACCACCAGATCGAAGCCGCTCGTATCGTCTTATCCCGTTACACCGACCGTTCTGGCAAGGTTTGGATCAGAATCTTCCCTCACCTCGCCTTCACCAAGAAGCCAGCCGAAGTCCGTATGGGTTCCGGTAAAGGTTCACCAGAAGGATGGGTCGCCGTCGTCAAGAAGAACAGAGTCATGTTCGAGATCGGCGGTGTCTCCGAAGAAGTCGCCATGAAGGCCCTTCGTCAGGCTTCCTTCAAACTTCCGATCAACTGCAAGATCGTTAAGAAAGGAGAATAAGCATGGATATCAAAGAATTCCGCGAGTTATCTCCAAAAGAGTTAGACGAGAAGCTTGCCAGCCTTCGTCAGAAGCTCTTCGAGCTCTCCCGCCAAAGAGCGGTGGGACAGATTGAGCACCCAGACGAATTACACTACGTCCGCAAGGACATCGCTAAGGCCGAAACCGTGAAGCGTGAGAGAGCCCTCCACCTTCATGAGGAAGCCAAATAAGAAAGGAGACCAATACCATGGAAGAAAGAAATAGAAGAACTTCTCTTCAAGGGGTTGTGACCGGAACCAAGATGGCCAAAACCATCATCGTTACCGTCAGCACCAAGCGTAATGATCCCCTTTACAAGAAGAGAGTCGGATACTCCAAGAAGTATTACGCTCACGACGAGAACGAACAGGCCAAGCTCGGTGATGAAGTCACCATCATGGCTTGCCGCCCACTCTCCCGTCTTAAGAGATGGAGACTCGTCTCCATTGATAAAGCCGCTTTAGCCGGTGAGTCAGTCGAAGCCATCGAAGCCGCCCTCGAGAAGAAGGAAGGTTCCGATGAGATCGTCGCTGCCCCAGCCGAGGAAGCGAAAGCTGAATAAGGAGGAAACGGATAATGGTCCAGAATGAATCGAATCTCGTGGTCGCCGATAACAGCGGTGCCCGCATCGTCCGCATCTTCCGTCAGCTCGGCGGAGCCCGTATGAAGGTCTCCTCCATCGGTGACATCGTCCTCTGCGCCGTCAAGGACGCTGCCCCAAATGGAAAGGTCAAGAAGGGTCAAGTCGTCAAAGGCGTCATCGTCCGCACCAAGAGACAGGTCATCCGCAAAGATGGCTCCTCCATTGGCTTCGATGATAATGCCGTGGTCATCGTCGATGATGATCATAACCCACTCGGCACCCGTGTCTTCGGACCGGTCGCCCGTGAGCTTCGTGAAAAGGGATTCATGAAAATCATCTCCCTTGCCAGCGAGGTCTTGTAAGGAGAAGAGATATGAACATCAAAAAAGGTGATAAAGTCATCGTTCTCTCCGGTGATGACAAAGGCAAGCAGGGCACCGTTCAGAAGGTTTACCCAAAGCTTAACAAAGTCGTCGTCGAAGGCGTGAACGTCCACAAGAAACACAAGAAGCCAAACCAGAACGTCCAAGAAGGCTCCATCCTCGACATCTATGTCCCGCTTGATGCCTCTAAGGTCGCTCTCATTGACCCAAAGACAAAGAAAGCCACTCGTGTCCATATGACCATCGAGAATGGCAAGAAGGTTCGCACCGCCAAGAGCGGAGCCAACCTCGATAAGTAAGGAAGGAGGACATAACAATGGCAGAAGAAGAAAAGAAAGCTACCGCTAAGAAAACTACTACCGCTAAGAAAGCCTCCGCTCCTAAAGCCACTAAGGCTAGCGCTCCAAAAGCCGCTGCTCCAAAAGCAGAAGCTCCAAAAGAGGAAGCCCCAAAGGCCGAGGCCCCAAAAGCCAGCAAGAAACCAGCCGCTCCTGCAAAAGAGCTCAACCGTGTTCTTGCCAAATATAAGAACGAAGTTGTTCCAGCTCTCATCAAAGAGTTCGGATACACCTCCATCATGCAAGCCCCACGCTTCGAGAAGATCGTCATCAACATCGGCGTCGGCGATGCCACCTCAAACGGCAAAGCCCTCGAAGACAGCGTCGCTGAATTGACCGCTATCGCTGGCCAGAAGCCAGTCATCACCAAAGCCAGAAAGTCCATCGCGAACTTCAAGCTCCGTGAAGGACAGGCCATTGGCACCAAAGTTACCCTTCGTGGTCAGAGAATGTACGAGTTCTACGATAAGCTCGTCTCCATCGCTCTCCCACGCGTCCGTGACTTCCGTGGCGTCTCCAAGAACGCCTTCGACGGTCATGGTAACTACACCTTGGGTGTTCGTGAGCAGCTCATCTTCCCTGAGATCGACTACGATAAGATCTCGAAGATCCGTGGCATGGACATCGTCATTGTCACTACCGCTCAGAGCGATGCCGAAGCCTTCAAGCTTCTTGAACTCCTCGGCATGCCATTCAAACGTTAAGGAGAAACGAACATGGCCAAAACTAGTTTAATCGTCAGAGCGAGCCGCCCACAGAAGTTCAGCACCCGCAACTACACCCGTTGCCAGCGCTGCGGCCGCCCACACGGTGTCCTCCGTAAATTCGGACTTTGCCGTATCTGCCTCAGGGAGATGGCCTACAAAGGCGAGATCCCAGGCATGAAGAAGGCTTCATGGTAATAAGGAAAGGAGATAAAAAATGATTGCAGATCCAATTGCCGATATGCTCACTCGCATCAGAAACGCCAACGCGCTTCGTTACGAGACTGTCTCCATGCCTTATAGCAAGGTCAAGGGAGAAATCGCCCGCATCCTTCTTGCCGAAGGTTACATCAGTTCCTTCGTCGCCGAAGGTGAAGGCGCGAGCAAAACCCTCACTTTAACCCTTAAGTATGGCGCGAACGGCGAGCGCGTTATCACTAATCTCAAGAGGATTAGTAAGCCAGGTCTCCGCGTGACCATGGAATGCGAAAAGCTTCCAAAGGTCCTCAAAGGTCTTGGCATCGCCATCATCAGCACCAGCAAAGGCATCCTCACCGACGCTGAAGCTCGCAAAGAGCACGTCGGCGGCGAAGTTCTCTGCTACGTCTGGTAATTAGAGGAGAAGAAAGTACATTTATGTCACGTATTGGATTAAAACCCATCTCTCTTCCTGAGGGCGTCACCTATGAAATCAAAGATGGCGCTGTCTCCGTCAAAGGTCCAAAGGGCGAAGTAAGCGTCAAGCTCTTAGCTGGCGTCAGCGTCCATGAGGAAGGCGGAGCCTTGCACTGCGTTCTCGAAGATACCGAGAGCAGACAAGCCCATAAAAACCACGGTACCTTCGCGGCTAACCTTCACAATGCCGCCAAGGGCGTGAGCGAAGGCTGGAAGAAAGAACTCGAAATCAACGGAACCGGTTACCGCGCCTCCGTCAAGAACGGCGCTGTCTGCATGTTCCTCGGCTACTCTCACGAAATCCGTGTCGAGCCAGTCGGAAAGTTCACCAAGATCACCTGCACCGATGACACCCACGTCGTCGTTGAAGGCTGCGACAAGCACGATGTTGGACAGACCGCTGCCCTCATCTATGATTCACACCGTCCAGACGTCTACGGTCAGAAAGGCGTCCACTACAAAGGCCAGCACCTCATCAAGAAGGTTGGTAAGCGTGCCGCTGCCACCGGTGCTAAGAAATAAGGAGGAGAGAACATATGATTCAGAAAGAGTCCCGTTCGGCGGTCAGAGCCCGTCGTCACCTCAGAGTCAGAGCGAAGATCTCCGGCACCGCGGAATGCCCACGTCTTGTGGTCTTCCGTTCCAACAAACACATCGAAGCCCAGCTCATCGACGATACCAAAGGTATGACCTTGGCTTGCACTTCGAGTGTCCAACTCAAACTTGCTAACGGCTCCAACTGCGAAGCCGCTGCCAAAGTTGGTGAAGCTATCGCCAATAAAGCCAAAGATAAAGGCATCTCCAAGGTCGTCTTCGACCGTGGTGGTTACCAATATCATGGGCGTATTGCCGCCCTCGCCGAAGCCGCACGTAAAGCCGGCCTCGTGTTCTAAGGAGAAAAACTATGGCTGAAGAAAATAAAGAAGTTGTGGCTCAAGAAGCCGCTAACAATGCTCCAGAGGCGAAGCGTAATCCTACTGGCAACCCAGAACGTGAACCAGCCGGTAGCCGCACGAGCGACCGTCCAGGCTCCCGCAAATTCGGCGACCACCGTGGCCGTCCAGGCGAGAGACGTGGTGGCCGTGGCGGATTCCGTCGCGAAGAAGATGACTTCAACGATCGCGTTGTTGATATCAACAAGGTCACCAAAGTCGTCATGGGTGGCAAACATATGCGTTTCGATGCCCTCGTCGTCGTCGGCGATGGCAAAGGCCACTATGGATTTGCCATGAGAAAATCCGGTGAAGTCCCGGATGCCATCAAGAAATCCTTAACCGCTGCTAAGAAGAACCTCAAGAGTGTCCACCTTACCAAAGGCACCATCGCTCACGAAGTCGAAGGCAGCTGGACCTCCACCAAGGTCATCCTCAAACCAGCTCCAGCTGGCACTGGTATCATCGCTGGTGGCGCCGTCCGTGCCGTCCTTGAGCTCACTGGCATCAAGAACGTCGTTTCCAAAGTCTATGGCTCCCGTACCGCCCTCAACGTGGTCCGTGCCACCGACGCCGCTCTCCAGTCCCTTAAGAGCTATGACAAGGTCATGGTTCTCCGTGGTCTTAAGACCGAAGAGGAGATCAAAGCCATGCATCCAGCCCCAGCCCCAAAGGCCGAGAGAGCCGAAAGAGCTCCACGTAACTTCGAGAAGCGTGCCCCACGCGCTCACGAAGCCAAAGAGCCAAAAGGAGATAAATAATGGCTGAGAATCTTCATACTATCGTGGTGGTCGAAGGCTCCCGCAAAGAGCACTTCCGCAAAGGTCAGGGCTTAGGCTCTGGCAATGGCAAGACCGCCGGCCGTGGCCAGAAAGGCCAAGGCGCTCATGCCCATACCAAGAAGAACGGCTTCGAAGGCGGTCAGATGCCTTTAGCTCGCCGTATTCCAAAGTATGGTTTCAACAACAACATCAAAGTCATCAAGGCTGTCGTCAACCTCGATGATCTCAACGCCTTCGAAGAGGGCTCCGTCGTCGATGGAAAAGCCCTTGTCGAAAAAGGTTTAGTGAAGAGCCTCACCAATGGTGTTAAAATCCTTGGTACTGGTGCATTAACCAAAAAACTCACTGTCAAAGCCAATGCCTTCTCCGCGAAGGCCAAAGCTGCCATTGAGGAAAAAGGTGGCATTGCCGAGGTTATTAAGTAATGAAAAAGTTCGTCTCGATCTTCAAAAATAAAGAGATTGTCAATCGTATTTTCTTTACGATCATGATCCTCTTCGTCGTCAGGATCGGGGCGGCCATTACGGTACCGGGGGTCCACATCGAGAAACAGCTCGATGATCTCATGAAGAGCGGCAACTCGCTCGCTATCATGGACTTGCTCGGAGGTGGAGCTCTCTCCAACTTCTCCGTGTTTGCCCTCGGTGTCTCGCCATACATCACGGCTCAGATTATCATTCAGCTTCTCTCCAAGGATGTCTTGCCAGCGCTTACTGAACTCAGCAAGCAAGGCGAGTACGGACGTAAGAAGAGCGAGATGGCCACGCGTTATCTCACGCTTCTTCTCGGTGCTGTACAAGGATATGGCATCATCCGCACCATGGAGAACAGCAGCTTCATCACCTTAAATCTCGAGAGCAATTTCTGGACTTACGCCTACATCGTAACCGTCATCCTCGCGGGTGCCATGCTTACCATGTGGCTTGGTGACCAGATCACCGAGAAAGGCCTCGGAAATGGTATCTCCATGATCATCTTCGCCGGCTGCGTCAGATCGCTGCCGACCCAGATCACAACCGCTTGGAAGAAGTGGGTCACAGACACTGTCACCCGTTCTTCTAGCGAAATGATCAGAGGTGCCTTCCAGTTCGCCTTATATATCCTCGCGATGGTCCTCATCATCGGCTTCGTCGTCTTCATCGAGTTGTCGAAGAGAAAGATCCCAGTCCAGCACGCAGGAAAAGGTGGTGGTTCCGCCGCTATGGCGCGCGCCTCCTTCTTACCGATCAAGATCAATAGCGCAGGTGTCATCCCTGTCATCTTCGCTAGCTCCATCCTAAGCGCACCGGCCATCATCGCCAGCTTCATCTCAAGTGAGGCGGCAAGTGCCCCGTGGCTTAACATCTTCAACTACAACAAGACCTTCTCCATGCCGTGGTTCGACGGAACCCACTGGGAGATGAACTGGGGCTTATTCATCTATTTAGCCCTCATCATCGCCTTCTGCTTCTTCTACGCGGAGATGCAGATCGACCCGGAGAACCTTGCGGATAACTTCCAGAAGAATGGTTCCTACATTCCAGGCATCCGCCCAGGAAAAGAAACCGAGAGATACGTCAGGAAAGTCCTTAACAGAGTCACCTTCATCGGTGCTATGTCACTCTCCATCATCGCAGCTCTCCCAGTCATCCTCGTTTGGGCCAATGTCTTCGATGGCGACAACACCCTTGCCCTTGGCGGCACCGGTCTCATCATCATCGTCGGCGTTGCTCTTGAAATCAACGCCCAGATCGATGGCCTTCTCGCTGGTAAGTCATTTGACAAAGTGAAAGGAATTCAACAATAAAGATGCTCAATATCGTTCTGATGGGCCCGCCTGGCGCGGGCAAAGGCACGCATGCCCTTTGGATCGCCAAAGACTATGGCCTTCCACATATCTCCACGGGCGACATGTTCCGTGAGGCTATGGCAAGTGGCAGCGAGCTTGGAAACAAAATCAAGGCTATCGTCAATAGCGGTGGACTCGTCTCTGACGACCTCACCTGCGCGTTAGTTAAGGAAAGGTTATCCCGCAAAGACTGCGAGAATGGCTACCTCCTTGATGGCTTCCCACGCACCATCGCCCAAGCCGAGGCCCTCAAAACGTTTGGGAAAGAGATCAACCGTGAGGTCAACACCGTCCTCAACATCTCTTGCCCAGATGAGCTTCTGATCGAAAGGATCGCCGGACGCAGGGTTTGCCCAAAATGCGGCGCTTCATATAACGTCACTTTCATGCCTCCTAAGAAGAAAGAAGGCATCTGCGACGAATGCGGAACACCAATCGTGCAACGCAAAGACGACAATGCGGAAAGCTTCAAAGTCCGCCTTGCCAATTACTACAAGAGCACAGCCCCTCTTATGGAATTCTATAAGGGTGAGGGCTTACTCGCTGACTTCGATGGTTCTATCGGAGCAGCTGACCTTAAGAAAGCGCTTGTCGCCTTCCTTGAGGAACATAAATGATCATCATCAAATCCCCTCGTGAGATTGAGCTGATGAGGAAGGCTGGAGCGCTTACCGCGAAAGTCTTCGAGACCGTCGGACCCCTCGTCCAACCTGGCGTCACCACCAAGTACCTCGCAAAGATGGCTAAGAAAGTCATCGAGGATGCCGGTGGTATCTGCGTCGAGGAAGGATATGGGGGATTCCCTGGCGAGATCTGCACATCAGTCAATAACGTCTTGGTCCATGGCGTCCCTTCCGAAACGAAGGTTCTCAAGGATGGGGATATTGTCTCTCTTGATGTTGTCTCCCTTCTTAACGGCTATATGGGAGACGCTTGCCGCACTTACCCAGTAGGAATATGCGGCAAAGAGACGCTTCGCCTCATAGAAGTAACCGAACAGTGCTTCTGGAACGGCGTGAGCCTCATCAAAGAGGGCGTGCACCTAGGAGATATCCAAGAGGCTATTCAAAAGACCGCTGAGAGCAACGGATACTCAGTCGTCAGAGAGTACACCGGACATGGAATAGGTCACGAAATGCACGAAGACCCTTACATCCCGAACTACGGAAAGGCCGGAACCGGTCCGATCCTCAAAGCGGGAATGACCCTTGCCATCGAGCCGATGGTAATGGCTGGAAAACCGGCGATAAGGGTTCTAGGCGATGGTTGGAGCGCTGTCTCAAAAGACGGCAAGCTCAACGCACATTACGAGAACACCGTCCTTGTCACCAAGGATGGCTATGAAGTATTAACCCTTCATAGTGAGCAATAGGAGGTATCTTCATTTGAGTAAAGAAGATTGCATTGAAGTTGAAGCCACAGTCTTGGAAAACCTTCCAAACACTACCTTCAGAGTCAAACTCGCCAATGGAGCGGTGGTTCTGGCTAGCGTTTCGGGAAAAATCAGAATGCACTACATTCGTATTCTTCCCGGTGATCGAGTCACCGTTCAGTTCTCGCCATATGATTTAACACGCGGCCGCATCACTTTCCGTTACAAAAACTAACTCAACAGAAGCTAGTAAAAACCAAAAAAAGCATTAGGAGAAACTTATGAAAGTCAGACCATCCGTCAAACCGATCTGCGATAAGTGCAAAATCATCCGCCGTCATGGCGTGGTCATGTGCATCTGCCAAAATCCTAAGCACAAGCAGAGACAAGGCTAATTAAGGAGATTAAAAGAATATGGCACGTATCGTCGGGGTGGATATCCCATCCGAGAAACGCGTTGTTATCGCCCTTACCTACATCTATGGTATCGGTGACACAACCGCGACAGAAATTTGCAAAGCTGCCGGCGTCAGCGAGGACATCAGAGTCAAAGACTTAACTGATGAACAGCTCGTCGCCCTCAGAACCGAAGTCGCCAAGCATCACACCGAAGGCGACCTTCGCCGTGAGATCGCTATGAACATCAAGCGCCTCACCGAAATCAACTGCTACCGTGGCGTCCGTCACAGAAAAGGTCTTCCAGTCAGAGGTCAGAACACCAAGACCAATGCCCGTACCCGCAAAGGTAAGAGAAAGACCATCGCCAACAAGAAGCAGGCTACTAAGTAATGAAAGGAGGACACGTAAATGGCAGAAGCTAAGAAAAAGTCCAAAAAGACTAGCGCTCGCAAGAAAAAAGTTAAGCGCACGTTTACCAAAGGTGTCGTCCACATTCACGCCACCTTCAACAACACCATCGTCACCGTTACCGACGAAAAAGGCAATGTCATCGCCTGGTCCAGCTCCGGTGCCCTCGGTTACAAGGGTGCCAAGAAGGCCACTCCATTCGCCTCTCAGCTCGCTTCCGAAGCCGCTGGCAAGAGCGCCTATGATCAGGGCCTCCGTCAGGTCGATGTCGACGTCAAGGGCCCAGGCCCAGGCCGTGAGAGCGCCGTCCGTGCTTTAGCGAACGTTGGCCTTCAGGTCTTATCAATTGTCGATACCACTCCAATCCCTCACAATGGTTGCCGTCCTCCAAAGAGGCCGCGTGGCTAATCCCTTACAGAAACATATGTAAGGAAAGACTAATAGGAGGAAATTAATTAATGGCTAACCAAACCAATGACGTCAAAGCGGAAGAAATTCGTCTTCCTAACCCTTTCCAACCATTCGATCTCAAGATCGATGTCAACGATGAGAACGAGCACTACGCCCGTTTCGTGGTCGAACCTCTCGAAAGAGGATTCGGCCTCACCATCGGCAACTCCCTTCGCCGTGTCTTGCTAAGCGCCCTTCCAGGAGCCAGCGTCTTCGCGGTTCAGATTGAAGGTGTCCGTCATGAATTCACCGCCATCCCAGGCGTTGAAGAAGACGTGACCGCCATCATCCTCAACCTCAAGGACCTCGTCCTCAAGGTCGATAGCACCACCAATGATGTCAAGACCCTTACCGTCGATTTCAAGGGCCCAGGCGTCCTTAAGGCTGGCGATCTCAAGCTCCCAAGCATGGTGAGCGTCGTCAACAAAGACTTAGAGATTGCCCACCTCAATAGCGAAGGCCATCTCGAGATGTCCATCTTCGTCGGCCAGGGCCGTGGCTATATCACTAGCGAAGGCAACAAGCTTGAACGCAAGATCGACACCATCGGCGTCATCCCAACCGACAGCAACTACTCGCCTGTCATCAAAGTCGCCTTCAATGTCGAGCCAACCCGTGTTGAGCACGATTCCAAGTTCGACAAATTGACCCTTGAGGTCACCACCAACGGTTCCATCAAACCTCATGAGGCCGTTGCTATGGCCGCCCAGCTTCTTGCGGCCCACTTCGATAAGTTCACCCACCTTGATGAAGCGGTTAAGAACTACCGTCTCGTCAAAGAGGAAGTCAAACCGGAGGAAAACAAATATCAGGGCATGATGATCGAAGAACTCGATCTCAGTGTCAGAAGCAACAACTGCCTTAAGCGTGCGGGCATCAGCACCGTCATGGAACTCACTCAGAAGAGCGAGGATGAGATGATGAAAGTCCGTAACCTTGGCAAGAAGTCGCTCAAAGAAGTCAAAGAGAAGCTCGCCACTTATGGGCTTCACTTCCGTGATTACGTAGGAGAATAACAATGCCAGCACAAGGTAGAAAGAACGTCCACGGCAAAGCCGGTGTTCGCTTCAGAGCCGGTTATACCGCCTCTAAAAACAAATCAATGCTTCGCAACGTCGTGAGCGAGCTCATCGTCCACGGCCAGGTCAAGGTCACCAGCGGAGTTACCCCAGAGCTTGTCACTCTCGCCGAAAAGATGGTCACATTCGCCAAACAGGGCGATCTCGCTGGCCGTCGTGAAGCCATGAAGGTCATCCGCCCAGGCATCGTCGATGCTAATGGCGTCGAGGCCATCGATAAGCTTTTCAAAGAACTCGGACCAAAGTTCAAAGACAGAAACGGTGGTTACACCCGTGTCTACAAGCTTGGCGCCCGTCGTGGCGACAATGCCGAAGTCGAACTCGTCCAGTGGGTTGACTAAGCGATAAGCAACAACTAAGCCTCTCTATTTATAGAGGGGCTTTTTGTTTATAATATGTGCCGTATGTATAAGAATTTCATTTTCGATCTCGACGGTACCCTCCTCGAGACCTTGCCAGATATCGTCACTGCGATTAACGCCGCACTCAAAGAATGCGGGTTCGATTATGTCTATGACATCGAATCAGGGAAGAAGCTCATCGGTGATGGTGTTGCTAACTTAATGCACCGCGCCTTGAAGGATAAAGACACACCTGAGAACTTTGAAGCGATAAAGAGGGTCTTCATGCCTCTTTATCAGGAATACCAGACAAAGACCACCAAAGCGATGAAAGGATGCGTAGAGACCCTCTCTAGCCTCAAAAAGAGGGGTTCTGGCCTCTTTGTCTGCACGAACAAACCGAATCACCTCGCTTTAGAGGTCCTTGATAACATCTTTGGCCCTAACACCTTCGACTTCATCAAAGGACTAAAAGAAGGGGAAGCGCCTAAACCAGATAAGCACAATGTTGATGTCATCATGGACAGATATCACCTCAATCCGAAAGAGACCCTTTTTGTCGGGGATTCCATGACTGATTACAACACCGCAAGAAACGGAGGCCTCGCTTTCTGCCTTTGCGTCTATGGATATGGAAATTACACGAGCGAATTCATCGCGAAGAGTGATTATAATATCAAAGAGCCTAAGGAGCTCCTTAACCTAGCTAAATGAATCTGTTCAGCAAGAAGACATACCAAGAGAACAAATACGCTCTCCCATATGGGATCGTTTTGGCGACTGCCTTCTTCTTAGCCATGATCGTCTTCTCGATCTGCTATGGCAACAAAGAATACATGGCGGATGTCATGGGAAGAGAGTTCGAGAAGAACATCATCGGACAGACTTCCTTCATGGCAGGGGGCTTTGCTCTTATTCTCATCCTCGATTACGGTCTTTCTTTCTCCTTCGACAGGAAAGAGAAACGCCGCCTAGTCGATATCATTGGCCTCTCTGCTGCCTCTTTGGAGTGGCTTTGGGTATTTGCCTGCTCACTCATTTATATCATCAATTGGCAGGGCGAGAGGGGAACCTTTGAGTTTACTCTCCGTATTGTCACGATGATTGTCATTTATCTCGTCATGGGTGTGAATATCCTTTCGAGAGTCCCTAAGTTCAGAGATTTCGAAGAATTGATCCAAGGCCACGCTCAGATGCTCATATACCTCACCATCCTTGGATTGATCGGTTTAGTCAATCACATGATGATGTGGACCGTCCTTGCTAGAAATAACAACACATATGGCCTTGTCACCAACTTCATCTGCATTGGCGTTGACGTCATCATGATCGCCGCCCCATTCTTCCTTAAGATGTTCGCTGATGAGAAAATCAAAGGTCCTGTGTTTGGTCTTGTCGCTTCAATCATCACAACCGTGTTGTTTGTGATATTCACCCTCATGATGGTTTACTTCTACAAACAGAAGCTTGACCCTCTTGTCTATCGTGAGTTCTACTGGGCGATGTTCGTATATCCGTTTGATATCGTTCTAAGGATTGCTGCAATCGTATAGTACGGAATCATCTATAAGAAGCTAAAACAGTAAAAA
>JAEEWP010000040.1 GCA_016287465.1 Caryophanales bacterium
GCTCTGGCGTTGGCCTCGAAATTGGAAGAAGGTCCGCCGAAGAAGGCAAAGCTTCTGACGTTATGCTTGCGGTAGAGGTGGTCCATCATCTCTTCGATGGATTTCTTGTTATTCTGACCGAAGGTATGGATGCCAGGGAACTTGCTATCAAGGGCAAGGACCGGGATGTTCGATTTGCGGATAAGCGGGAAGATGCGGGCGTCGATCTCGTTCATCGGCATGTCAGAGACATCCAAAATGATCGCGTCGAAGTAGCTCGCGTCGATTAGGTTATAGACGGAATATTCGCCTTGGTTGTATGCGTCTTCACGGACGGCCTCACCGAAAGAACAGAATTGGGTAATGAATAAATCAATACCGCGTTCCTTGGCTCTGGCAAACATGCCCTTTAAAGAGGACATCAAAGAGAATCGCGTCCAGCCCTCAGTCAAGAGGGCGATATTAATTGTTTCCACGTCCATAGTATAACAAGTTTCTCTCACGCAGGTCTAGTTAATCGCTTTATTTAGTTAATAAAGTGTTCGGAAACGGCTTTGACTATTATATAGGTCTTTGTTTGTAAAAAAAGCGGTTTTTTACCTTTGATCAGTGGAAAACCGCTTTGAGGGAATCTAAGTCAGTGTAGAGGATTGGCTCGATGCCTAGTGAGGAAACGGGAGCCAAATTCTTCGGGTTATCGTCGATCATATAAATATGGTCAAACTTCTCGGAATAGGAATTGATGGCGAGTTTGTAGAACTCCGGATCGGGTTTCATCATGTGGTAGGCGCCTGAGACGAAAATCTTGTCGAAGCGGTTCTTGAAATCGAACCTGTCGATGATCTCGCCCATAAATGGGAAGCCGGCGTTGCTAAGCAAGACGACTTTGTCATCGCCTCTCCTAAGGGAAGTGATGTAGTCGAAGACATCCTCTCTCAAATGGATTCTTCTATACCAGTCATCCTTGAGCTCTTTCGGATTGTAGCCGAGGTCTTTGCCGATGCTCTCGAAAACCTCGTCTAAGGAGACGTCTCCGAGGTCGCAGTCGTTGAAGTATTTTTCCTTCAGGGTCATCGCGGTCTTTGGATCGTCGAAGTGTTCGTTGAACCAATCGACGGCAATCTCGTTCATGATGACTCCGAAGCAATCAGAGAGGATAAGCTTTGCCATAACGGCACAATTATATTGAAGTCTCTTCCTAGAAGAAAGGAATATGATGGGTTTTCTTTGGGACAGGGGAGAATGTGCCCTTTTTGCAGGGGATTTTTAAAGGAATCCGCCTTAATCGCGAAATATTGCCAAAAGTTAAGATGAATTAGGCGGAAAAAGAAAAAACCACGACAAAACTCAGTTCTTTTAATTGTCTATAAATCGATATATCGATAATTCTCATTTCGTTGTTCTATCAATATTTTTGTAGCGATATAATTAGTTGCATTTCTTTTAGGTACTAAAAGGCAATGTTGATTATTGGAGGCGCCCTTTAGGCGATACGCAAACATGAAAATCCGTCTTGAAGTCATCAAAGACGTCCGAGAGATTTGTCAGAAGCACAAAGACGAACCTTCTCCGTTGATTGTCATTCTGGAAGAAGTCCAGGAGAAGTATGGCTATGTTCCTGTTGAGCTACAGGAAGTCATCTCTGAAGAAACCGGAGTCCCAGCTGCCGAGATCTACGGCGTTGTGACCTTCTACTCTTTCTTCTCGCTCACCCCGAAAGGAAAATACGTTATCCACGTCTGCTTAGGCACCGCTTGCTACGTCAAGAACGCTCAGGCTGTCTTGGATAAGATCTGCGCTGTTCTTGGAATCCAGCCAGGACAGACCACCGAAGATGGACTCTTCACCATCGAGGCTGTCCGCTGCATGGGTGCTTGCGCTCTTGCAACCGCCGTTTCCGTCAATGGCAAGGTCTTCCCACGTGTTGAAACGAAAGACGTTGACAAGATTCTCAACGAATTCCGCAATCAGGAGGCGAAATAAGAATGGAAAAGATTACCAGTCCTGAAATATTGGATCAAAAAATCTCCGAATGTACGGAGAAGCTCAATGCCAAGATCACCGGCAAAGGCGGCAAGCGTGCTGTCCTCGTCTGCGGTGGTACCGGCTGCTTAGCGAATAACAGCAAAGAGATCATCGAGAAACTCGAAGAGCTCATCAAAGAAAAAGGCCTCAGCGAAAGAATCAGCGTCAACCACGTTGGCTGCTTCGGCTTCTGCTCCCAGGGCCCATTCGTCAAGATTTACCCAGAAGATACCCTCTATCGTGCCGTCAAGGTCACCGATGTTGAGCGTATCGTTGAGGAAGATCTCATCAACGGCAAGATCGTCGAAGATCTTCTTTATGTCGATCCACAGACCCACGAGAAGGTCGCCAGAATGGATGACATCAACTTCTACAAGAAACAAAAACGTATCGCCCTCCATGGCTGCTCCGTTATCAACCCAGACCTTCTTGAAGAATCCCTTGGCTTTGATGGCTTCAAGGCTTTAAAGAAAGTCTTAACCGAAATGACGCCACAACAGGTCATTGATGAAATCATCGAATCCGGCCTCCGTGGCCGTGGCGGTGGTGGATTCCCAACCGGCCGCAAATGGCAGTTCGCCGCTAACGTCAAGAGCGACAAGAAATACGTCGTCTGCAACGGCGACGAAGGCGATCCAGGCGCATTCATGGATCGTTCCATCTTAGAAGCCAACCCATTTGAGGTCATCGAAGGCATGATGATCGCCGGCTACGCCTATGGCGCCGACGAAGGTTACTTCTATGTCCGTGCCGAATACCCAATCGCCGTTCAGCGTTTGCTTCACGCTATCGACGCCATGGAAAAAGCCGGTTTACTCGGCGACAACATTCTTGGCACCGGCTTCAATTTCCGCTGCCACTTAAGACTTGGCGCTGGCGCCTTCGTCTGTGGTGAGGAGACCGCTCTTCTCAACTCCATCGAAGGAAAGCGCGGCATGCCACGTCCACGTCCACCGTTCCCAGCCGTCAAAGGTCTTTGGGGAAAACCAACCTGCGTCAACAACGTTGAGACTCTTGCCCAGGTCGGATACATCATCCGCGTCGGTGCCAAAGAGTACGCCAAAGTCGGAACCGCTGGCTCCAAAGGAACCAAGGTCTTCGCTCTCGGCGGAAAGATCAACAACGTCGGTCTCGTCGAAGTCCCAATGGGAACCACCTTACGTTCTCTTATTTATGACATCGGCGGCGGCATCCCAGGTAACAAGAAATTCAAAGCCATCCAGACCGGCGGTCCTTCCGGCGGATGCTTAACCGAGAAAGACCTCGATACTGAGATCGATTTCGATACCTTAGTCGCCCGTGGCTCCATGATGGGCTCCGGCGGCGCCATCGTCATGGACGAAGACAACTGCATGGTCGACGTCGCGAGATTCTATATGGATTTCATCTGCGACGAGTCCTGCGGTAAGTGCTCCCCATGCCGTATCGGTACCAAGCGCATCTACGAGCTCCTCACCGAGATCGTCGAAGGCCGCGGCACCATGGAGACTCTTGAAGAGCTCAAGGATCTCGCCAAGATCACCAAGAACAACTCCCTCTGCGCACTCGGCCAGACCGCTGCCAACCCAATCAGCAGCACCATGGCTAACTTCTATGATGAGTATCTCGCTCACATCAACGACAAGAAGTGCCCAGCCCACGTCTGTAAGTCACTCTCCAAGTACTACATCGACCCAGAGAAGTGCAAGAAGTGCTCCGCTTGCTCCCGTGCTTGCCCTGTCAGCTGCATCAAAGGCGTCCCAGGCAAAGAACCATACGTCATCGACCAGAGCAAGTGCATCAAGTGCGGAACCTGTATGGCCACCTGTAAGTTCGGTGCCATCAGCCACGAATAAAAGGAGGAATGACCAACAATGGAAACAATCAATATCAATATTGAAGGCCGTATCTATGCTGTCGATAAGAGCATGACAGTCCTCGAAGCCGCTCGTTCAGTCGGTTACAACATCCCAACTCTTTGCTACTGGAAAGGCGGCCACAATTCCCTTGCCTCCTGCCGTGTCTGCTTAGTTGAGATCGCTACCGCCCGCGGTGGCAGACTCTTCGCTTCCTGCGTCTACCCAGTCGCCGATGTCCCAGCCGAGAAAGGCTTCGTCATCAAAATCTCATCCCCAATGGCAGTTGAAGCCCGCCGCGCCAGCGTCGAACTTCTTCTTTCCAACCATAACCAGGATTGCCAAGCCTGCGTCAAGAATGGACACTGCGAACTCTATGAGGTCGCTTCCATCGTCGGCGCCCGCCCAGGCAAATTCGCTGGAGCCAGAACCGACCGTCATGTCGACGAAGTCGCTCCTGGCATCATCCGTGACTCCTCCAAGTGCATCCTTTGCGGACGCTGCATCGAGCGCTGCAAGGAGGCCCAGGGCATCGGTATCCTCGGCTTCGAGAAGAGAGGCTTCAACACCTTCGTCTCCCCAATCGCCGATCGTTCCTTCGCCAACGTCCCATGCATCCAGTGCGGCCAGTGCGTCAATGTCTGTCCAACCGGTGCCTTAAGCGAGAAACGCGAGATCAGCTGTATCGATAAGGCCAAAGCGGAAGGCAAGTTCATCGTCGTCCAGACCGCTCCAGCCGTCCGTGCCGCCCTTGCTGAGGAATTCGGCTACAAGATCGGTGAGCTCAATGCCACCGGCAAGATGGTCGCCGCCCTCCACAGACTCGGATTCGACCGTGTCTTCGATACCAACTTCGCTGCTGACCTTACCATCATGGAAGAGTCCCAGGAGCTCGTTAACCGTATCACCAAGAAGGGTGTCCTCCCACAGATCACTTCCTGCTCCCCAGGTTGGATCAACTATCTTGAGTACTACTACCCACAGTGCATTCCAAATGTCTCGACCTGCAAGTCCCCACACGAAATGGAAGGCGCTATCATCAAGAGCTACTTCGCCAAAGCCCATGACCTTGACCCAAAGAACATCTATGTTGTCTCCGTCATGCCTTGCACCGCGAAGAAAGGCGAAGCCAAGCGTCCTCAGAACGCCGTCAATGGCTTAGCTGATGTCGACTGCGTCATCACAACCCGTGAGCTCGCCGCTATGATCAAGCGCGCTGGCATCGTCTTCAGAGAGCTCCCAGAAGAAGAGTTCGATCAGGACCTTCTCGGACAGTACTCTGGTGCCGCCCCGATCTTCGGCGTCACCGGCGGTGTCATGGAAGCCGCTCTCCGTACCGCTTACCACACCTTGACCGGCAAGGAATTCGGTCCAATCGACTTCAAAGCCTGCAGAGGCCTTGAAGCTGTCAAAGAAGCCGAAGTCGAAATCAATGGCCTCAAAGTCAAAGTCGCCATCGCCTCTGGCATGAAGAACGCCAAAGTTCTTCTCGACCAGATCAAAGAAGGCAAGTCCCCATATCACTTCATCGAGATCATGGGCTGCCCAGGCGGTTGCATCAATGGCGGTGGTCAGCCATTCGTCAAGCCAAACCTCAAACCAGAGGAAGGCGCTGACATCCTCGAGACCTACCGTCAGAAGAGAGCCAACATCCTCTACACCATCGACGAGAAGTGCGCTGTCCGCCAGTCCCACAACAATCCTGACATCGTCAAGATCTACAAGGACTTCCTTGGCGAACCATGCAGCGAACTTTCCGAAGAGCTTCTCCACACCTCTTACGTTGCCAACCGTGAGAAGTACCCAGAAGTTAAGTAAACTGACTCGCAAAACAAAAAGGAGCGGCAAATCCCGCTCCTTTTCTTTTGCTTAAAGCGCAATTAGTAGGTGTTTTTCTTTCTTAATGGTCCCTTCCTTTGACAGTCGTGAGATGAGTCTAGAAAGGGTTTCTCTTTCGGCGCCTAATTCACTTGCTAGCGAGGTGATCGATTGGTAGGGGAGAGAACCGTTGTTTTCATGGAGCAAGAACATGAGTCTTTCCTCAAGGACCTGGAATGAGAGAAGCCTCACCCTGGCATTGAGGTCTTTGACTTTGTTTGAAGCAGTGGAGAGGAAGAACTCGAGGAACCTCGGATTTCCGGCAAGGAGCTTCATCAGGTTGTTCTTGTGGATGAGATAAAGGACAGTCTTCTTTTTCGCAACGACGTTGCCTTTGTAACGTTTGTCATCTGCGTATAGGAGATTGTTTCCGAACATCGACCCAGGGCCGATAAGGCTATAGACGATTTCCTTGCCTCCATAGGAGTAGGAGGAGATGACGAGCTGACCTTCGCTTACCAGACCGACTTCCGCGCATTCCTCACCCTGTTTGAAAAGGATTCCTTCCTTAGGAAGCTCTCTTTTTCTCCAGAGGGAGATCTCATCTTTTGAGAGAATGTTAAAAATCGTACAAAACTGTGACATATATCACATTAATCATACATATACGCATATATAATTGCCACTGGAGGAAATCCAAAATGAAAAAACAATTATTACCACTCATAATCGCCACAGGGCTTCTTGCCTCCTGTGGTACCGCCCCAGTCGACTCTTCCAAGGAAGCTTCTTCGGCTGCCGCTACATCTGAATCCGTCACCTGGGTCAGCCCAACCGGTTCCCCAACCCTTGCCTTCTATGACCAGGGCGACAACGACAAGTGGCTTTCTACCGCCACCCCAGAGAACGTCATCCCAGGTGCTTTCGCCAGCGCTTCCTATGACGCCATCGTCTTCGACGGTGTTTCTGGTCTCACCATGATCAAGAACATGAATAGAGCCTACAAGTTAGCCAAATGGATCAACGAAGGCTCCTTCTATGTTGTCTCCACAAAGCACGCTGCAGGTGAAGAGGTTGCCGCTAATTCCAAACCAACCGTCAACGCCTTCGTCAGCACCGGCAACGCTTCCAAAGCCTTCCGTGACCTTGCCAAAAACAAATGGAACTGGGGCACCTATGGAGATGGTTCCGAGCCAGATGCCGCCATCACCTATGAAAGTGGTGTCGCCGACGTCAGAACCCACCTTCTTGGCTCTGATCCAGACGCTTTCGACTACTATGTCGTCGCCGAACCGGTCTTAACCGCCGTTCAGAATCAGTACAAACAGCAGAACAAGACTCTCAATGTTATTTATAACATCCAGACCGAATTCGCTGCTGCCCATGACGGTGCCAAGGTCCCAGCCGCCGCTATCTTTGTCAGCAATGCTGCCTACGAGACCAAGAAAGCCGAAATTGACACTTGGTTAAGCGAAACCCAGACCAGGATCGATAACGTCAAGAGCAACGCCTCCGTCGCTGTCTCTGCCGTCAAAGCCTATGAGGACAAAGGAGGAGACTCCCAAGCCCGCTTTGGCGTCCCATCGACCATGATCAACCTTCAGCAGGTCGTCGGTGAGAATAAGCTTGCTTATCTTGCCTCTAGCGACGTGACTGATAATGCTGCCGTCGCCAACGGTTTCAACAGCGCTCTTGGTGCCGCTCTAACCTTTGACGCTTCTTGCTTCTTAAGCTAACCTTTAAACCATGAAGAAAACCCGCCTATCCATAACATATCTTTGGATTGCCCTGGGCGTGGTTTTCCTTCTTGGGGTTTGGGCTATCGTGGCCCTTATCCTCAAAAGTCAGGGCAATATGGTTATCCTTTACCCTCACGAGTCTTTTGTGAGGGTTTTTGAATTGCTTGGCACAGGAAAGACTTGGTCCGCGATCGGATGGACGATGCTTAGGTTCCTTATTGGCTTCGTCATCTCTTTCGTCTTAGGAAGCCTTTTAGGAAGTCTTGCTGGACTCCATCATTGGTTTAAGCACTTCATGAAACCGACCTTAGGCGTCATGAAGACGATTCCTACCGCAGCGGTGGTCATTCTTATCGTCGCGACCATTTATGGTCCAAAGCACGCTCACTTAATCACCTACGTGCCTTGCCTTCTTATCTTCATCGTTGCCTTCCCTCTTATCTTTGAGGCTTTCAGAACCGCTTTAGAGAACGAAAGCCCGTCTGTCCTTGCCTCCCTTGATCTAGATGGAGGAAGACGCTCATGGATGGCTTTAACGAAGGTCCTTTGGCCTGATGCCCTTGCCTACGCTCAGCTCTCAATCGCCCAAAGCTTAGGCCTCAGCATGAAGGTCTGCATCATGAGCGAGGTCCTTAGTGCTACTTCCGCCTCAAAACCTTCGGTAGGCGGACTTATTTCCAATGCCAATTCTTCTGGAGCGGTGGAAGACATACTTCCTCTTGCCCTCATCGCTTTGTTGCTCATGCTCATCATCGATATCCCTTTCTTCATAATCAGAAGCAGAAAAACCAAATAGAAGGGGAATTTGCACGGGAAATCGTCTATAATCAGTCCCGATGAAAGAGAATAGAGAATTACCATTCCAATTCCGGACTTGGGGTTTTGAGATATACGACATCATAAACATCATCCTCTCCGTTTTCGTCATAGTGAGAACGGCGATGGATAATGGCCCTGTTCACCTTTATTTCTTGAGAGGAATCGAGATCCTTGCCTCTATCGGCCTCATCGTCTTCATCATGCTCATATGGAAGAACCACGAAGAGGTGAGGGAGAGAAGATTCTTCTCCTTGTCTTTCCTCATCGCCTGGGTTGGCGTTCTTATCCAGGCCATCTGCGCGATGCTCATCGTCCCACAGGAACTCTTTGAGAATCCTCTCTTCAATGAAATCTTCTTTGAGGTGGCAGGGCTTATCGCTTTAGAAATAATCCCTGGTGCCTTATATTTCGCTGCGATATCCGCGAAGAAGCCGATATTATGGGGCCAGGTAACTCTCATCGGAATCATCTTCATCGCCATTGTCTCAATCCTTTGCGATTCCATCTTCTTCATCTACAAGGATCTTAATGCTTTGACCTTAGATGACTTCATTGAGCTCATCTGCTTCTCAATGCCTCTCTTCTTATCCTCCTTCGGCCTCATAGAGCTGAGGCGGTGGAAGAAGGCCATGCCTAAAGTCCTTCCGGCAGAAGAAAAGTAAGCGTTTGATTAACGCTTTTTCTTTTTATCGATATAATGGATACATAAGGAGCCACATATTATGGAATTAAAAGGATCAAAGACCGAAAAATGCTTAATGGAAGCTTTTGCTGGTGAGTCCCAAGCCCGCAACAAATACACCTATTTCGCTTCCAAAGCCAAGAAGGAAGGATATGAGCAGATCGCCGCTATCTTCCTTGAGACAGCCGAAAACGAGAAAGAGCACGCCAAGCTCTGGTTCAAATATCTCGAAGGCGGAGAAATCAAAGACACCGCTTCGAACTTAGAGGCAGCCGCCGCTGGCGAGAACTACGAATGGACTGACATGTATGAATCCTTCGCCAAAATCGCTGACGAAGAAGGCTTCAAAGAGATTGCCGCCAAATTCAGAATGGTCGGCGCCATCGAGAAGCACCACGAAGAGAGATATAAGAAGCTCCTTGAGAACGTCAAAGGCGGAGTCGTCTATGTCGCTAAGGACGTCGCTGTCTGGAAATGCCGCAACTGCGGACATATCGTCGTTGGCAAAATGGCCCCGAAAGTCTGCCCAGTCTGCATGCATCCACAGTCCTACTTCGAACTCGAAGCCAAGAACTATTAATCTAAAAGCCTAAAACAAAAAGACCGGTGATTTGCCGGTCTTTCTTTTTATTCGTTTTCAGAATCCGAAGGGGTTTTGTCAGCGATTTCTTCTTTCGCTTCGCCCTCTTCTTTCTTCTCTTCATCCTCTTTGGCAGCCTCAACGAGGACTTGGAGAGGATTGAACCAATGGTAGATGGCCTCGGTCACATACGCCAGGGTGAGGTAGAAGAAGAGGCCGCCAAGGATGTATGCGTAAGCGGAATCAGGAACCGCCTTGCTGGTAAGGTGGATGATATCGAGAGGGATCATCGTAAGAGGCACAGGGAGGATGATAAGGGTATCAAGCCATGAGCCTTTGGCTCTTTTCTTTTTGGAGCAGAAGAACCAGATGGTGTTCGCGATGAGGAGGCTTCCGCCGATAAGGGTGATCCAAGTGATCCAGTTGACCCTGTTCTCGCTGACGCCGATGACGCCGGTCATGGTAAGGATACCAAGGACGGTGAAGGCCACGCTGAAGGCAAGGAGCTCGCCGCTATAAATGTATTTTGCTTTGGTAAGATCGTCTAAAGGTTTTTTCATACTGAAAACATTAAAAGAAATAAACGCATTTGGCAACTCTCGAAGTATAATTAATGAACCCAAAGGAGACTAATATGATTATTCTCAAAATCGCTAACATGGGCGAAATCAAAATCGAACTCGATTACAAGAACGCCCCAATCAGTTCCGCCAACTTCGTTTCTCTTGTTAACAAAGGCTTCTATGACGGCCTTACTTTCCACCGAATCATCAAAGGCTTCATGATCCAAGGTGGTTGCCCATTAGGCAATGGCACCGGCGGCCCAGGATATTCCATCAAAGGCGAATTCCGCTCTAACGGCGTCAACAACCAACTCTCCCATAAGCGTGGCGTCATCTCGATGGCCCGTGCCATGAATCCTAACAGCGCAGGCTCCCAGTTCTTCA
>JAEEWP010000041.1 GCA_016287465.1 Caryophanales bacterium
ACCCTCAGGGGAAGGCTCTTTTTTATAATGAATCTTATTGAAGATGGTCTTCATACCTATCGCTGTGAAAGTTACGCAAAGGATGAATGGGGAACCAATTGGGGAAGCCCACCACACCCATACGGCAGAACCGATGCCAATAAGCCATTTAGCGGCATCCGTTGTCCAACCGCATATTAGAGCGGCTAAATAGAACCCCCAAACTGAAACGGACCAAAGAAGGAAAGAGATGATGATACAGATTGCACTTCTCCAGTCCCTGACGTTATAGAAAAGCCAAACGAAAGGGAAGGCGATGAGATACCACACCCACTTCCAGAATCTTTTGAACTTGCTAGGCTCCTCACGGATATGATCCTTCCAAGCTTTTTGCTTCTGGTTATATTCTTCTTCTAGTTTTTTGAGGTATTCGCTCTTTTTCATATATCGACTCTTAGATAATACACCATTTCAATGAAAAACCCCCACGAGTAATTCATGGGGGTTTTGCTGATGATTTTTAGCTTATTCAGCTTTTGGCTCTTCAGCCTTTGGTTCCTCAGCTTTAGGAGCTTCTTCAGCTGGCTTAGCTTCCACCGCTTTCGCCTCTTGGGCGGCGATGGCTTCTTGCTCAGCGGTGACCTTCTCGGATTCGGAGATGATCTTAAGACGTTGGGCACGGCGTAAGGCTCTCTCATTGTCGGTATCGTTCTTGCGGGCAAAACCGTTAAGAGCAATGGCGGCGATAAGAGCGGCCACTAAGATGAGAATGACACCAAACCATCTGTAGGAAAGATGCATGGCATTTTGGAAGGCTGCTTGCCCAGTCCAGTTGTCCTCTGGCTTGCCAGGATAGAAATCGGCGATGAAGCCAAGGACTATCATCACCAAACCGCCAAGAGCGAGGATTCCATCGAGCACGATGAAAACTGTTTCGCCTTTGGAAAGCTTGTTCTTAGAAACATCTTCAATTTTGGTTGGGGTCATATCGTTCATAGTTGTAACCTAGTTTATTTTGGAAGACCGGTCTTTGGGTCGAGCTCGACTGGCTCACCCTGATCGGCGGCTGGGGCCTCAGCAGCTTTCTGCTGATTGGCTTGCTGTTCTCTTGCGATTTTGATGAGCTCGGTGATAAGAGGATCGTAGTTCTCTTTCCAGGCTGGCTCGGCTTCGCGGATGAAACCGTTGATGGAATCTTCGGTCTCTCTGATGATCTCTGGGAATCCTTTGCCGGTTGGGAGATCACGGCGTCCGGTCATGTATTCGACAAGGGCGAAGACTTTGTCTTGGATGCCCATGTATCTCTCGTCGGTGATACGGTTGTTGGCGCGGACGGTATTGAGAAGAGTGATGACTTCGCTGATATCGTTGCCGATGAATTTGCTGGCTGCGCTTTCTTCGCCTTTCGCTTCGCGACGGGCGACGTTGTAGTCGTTGAAGAGTCTGACGAGCTGTCCGACCATGGTGAGGTAGCAGACGCCTCTGTAAAGTCTCTCTTCGGCGAGATCAGCTAATTCGGCTTGTCTCACATCGATGTTCTTCGATTTCGCATCGCGGATGATGCCGGAAACCATGGCTTCGACGTTCTCGTGGATCGGGACAACGCCTTTGAAGATGGCGATGTGCTGAGCATGGTCAACACGGAGGCCGTCATCGGCCAACTTGAGGATGGTGCTCTCATCACCGTAGACATCATCGTAGAAGTCACGGATCATCTTTTCGAGTTTTTCGCCATTCTCACCAGAAGCATTGATGATGCTCTTAAGTGGGGTTGGCTGCTCAACCTCAATAAGGACGCTTCTCTTTTTCTCTTTGTAAGCGTCGAGGTTGTAAGCTTCTTTGTTGAGTGTGTACTCAAGGGTGTCACGAATCGCTACTTTGTAGTGTTCGAGCGTTGCGATTACTTGTGTTGGTTGATTCATTCGTTAATTGCCTTCCTTTTCAATCGTTGTTTCAGCGGTAGTCTCCGCAGATGGGTAGACGTAATTCTCGATATCACTGAAACGCTTGATCACAAATGAAGCGTGTTGCTTAACGTCTTCGAGACTGTGATCCATGCAGAAGCTTCTTCCTGGGAAGGCTTGGAACATAGAAATATCATTTCCAGAATCGCCGACGACTAAAACATTATCCACATTGATTTGATTATAATCAAGATAAAACGAGAGGCCCTCCCTCTTGGTCGCCCCTTTAGCGGTAATCTCGATCGCTTGCTCGGAGGCAACTATGTTGAGGTCAGGATATAAGCCAGTGAGTTTCTTGGCGAGTTCGAAAGAGAACGGAATGCTCTTTTTGCCGAATCCAGGGAACATCAGGATCTTGTAGATCTGACCGTTATCAAGCTCCTCCTGGAAGAGGGCGTCATCCTTGAAATACGGCTCACGGTAAGTGCCTTCAAAGATGCGGTAGATCGAGTATCCCATCTTGACCCATTTGGCGATCTCTTTCCTCTGGCAGACCATATTATGGTCTTTGGTGAAGAGGAAGATGAGTTTCGCTTCGTGGATGTTCTGAAGGTCTTCGACGATCTTTCTGGCTTCTTCGTTGTTAACGTGTTTCTCGAAGATGGTTTTGCCACCGGAGACAACGAGCGCACCATTGCAAGCAATGTAATCGAAGTTCATTCCGATCTTGGTACCAACCTTCTCACCGAAGTAAGAGTTTCTGCCTGTAACCAAAAGAAGGCGTCCACCGTCACCGCAAAAGCGGTTGATGAAAGCGCGGTTCTCTTTTGTCACCATATGAGAACGCTTTTTTGGATAGAAAAGGGTACCGTCCAAATCGGTCGCGATTAGCTTCACAGACTTCATGGCAACATATTGTAAACTAACCTTTGGTTAATAACAAAAGAAAATGCTCATTTGATGGCCTCTACTGATGTTTTCACCACTTTTAGGGCTTTGGAGAAGACCTCAAGAGTGGTTTTTTTCGGGTCGTAGGCGGCTAAGAACTCGAATTCTTTCTGGTTACGGATGAAGAAGACGATGTCACATCTTTGATAAGTCGAGATAAGACCCTTGTATGAGGCGGCATAGTTCTTCTTGAACGAGGACTCGTTGAACGGCACTCCTTCTGCGATCTGGCGGTATCTTGCACGTAGCATGGACAAGAGCCTGCCCGTGAACATGTAATAGATGGTGATTCGGTAGCCATGTCGATGCGCCTTCTGGAGATTCACCATGTCCTCAGGCGCGGCAAGGGTAAGGATGGTCGCAAAAGAATCTCCACTGCTCAAACCCTCTTTGAAGGACTTAACGGGGAGGGAATGGATGAAGGCGTTCTTGTAGCATTTAGCAAAGGTCGAACGACCACTGCCAGGAACCCCTGCTATGACGATTAATTGAGGTTGTTCTTCAATCATGTTTCGCCACCACCTTCACGACTTGGAGTTTGTTGTTGAGATACTCTTTTGTGCCGTTCTTGTATTCGTCAACCAAAAAGCCATTTTCGACATAGACGAGAGACACGCCTTTTGAGAAGTTCTTGCGCCTTGCTTTATCGATTCCGTATGAGCCAGATTCCGCCGTGAGTTTGAAAAGATACTTCTTGTACTTGGCCGAGGAGGCTCCTCCTAGATACTGACTCTTGAGTACGCCGTTCTTGCGGTAAACCAGGTAGAAATATTCCTTTCCTTTGATGATCTTTTTGGTCAGCGTTTTCTTCATGATTCAATTATAAATCTTTAAATCGGTTAGGCAACTTCTTTTACTTGTTACCTAATTTTTAAAAGACAAAAAGAAAAGAGCCCGATGGGCCCTTAACTTTTGTGGTTTAGTCTTTAAGCTTATTTTCAGCCTGAATGACGCCATATCCGCCATCTAAACGCTTGTAGGCGACGGAGATCTGGTCATCTTCTTCATCGAGGTAGACGAAGAACGAATGTCCTAAGGCTTCCATTCTTGTGATAGCATCATCTAAGCTCATCGGCTCAAGGTAGATGGACTTGGTTCTGACGACTTCGTCTTCTTCTTTTTCAGCCTCTTCAGCTTGGAAATTTTCGAAGGCGATTGAGCGACCGAGAGAGTCTCCAGACTTCTTTTTGGCGAAGCGGGTTTTGAGTCTCCTCATCTGGTCTTCTAGCTTGTCAATGGCAACATCGACTGAGTCATAGAAATCGTTTGCACGGACCTCGGTTCTGAAGTCCATCTCTTTGGTGAAGATGGTGATTTCAACCTTGGCTCCGACTTTGTAAGTTACGACGACGGCACGGCAAAGGACGTTGTCTCCATCCACAAAGTACTTGTCCATTCTGCCAAGTTTTTTCTCGATGGCAGCACGAATAGAATCGGTGATTGTAGTGTTCTTTCCGACGATTTGGTATTTCATACCTATGTACCTCCAGGATATATATCCTTCTTTGGCTATATTTTAATATATAACCGAAAATTGATAAATACTTTAGCGCTCGAAAGAGCCTGCCATCGGCACATTATTCGCAATGTAAATTGAGAGGCGTTTTAAAAACCCCTCAGTTTTCGTGAGGGGTTAGGTATTTGTTCACTAATTAGGGGGTTATTTGGCCTTTTTAGCGAAGAATTCCTTAAGTTCGGAGACCTTATCAAGCTCTTCCCATGGGAGATTGAGTTCTTCTCTGCCAAACGCACCATAGACTGTTGTGTCGAGGTATTTGAACTTAGGTTTGTTGAGAGAGAACTTCTGGATGATGGCGCCAGGCCTTGGATCAAAGACCTTCTTGATGGCCTCAAGGATGACATCGTCGCTATAACGGCTGGTCTTGAAGGTCGAGATATTAATGGAGACAGGCTCAGGAATGCCAATCGCATAAGCAAGCTGGACTTCCATTCTGGCAGCGGCTCCAGCGGCAACAAGGTTCTTGGCGATGTATCTAGCATAGTAGCAAGCGCTGCGGTCAACCTTGCTTGGATCTTTACCAGAGAAAGCTCCGCCTCCGTGGTGGGCGCTTCCTCCATAAGTGTCGACGATGATCTTTCTACCAGTCAAACCGGTATCGCCAGCAGGTCCGCCGATGACGAATCTGCCAGTTGGATTAATGAGGATATTGAAGTCATCATTGAGACCGAACTCTTTAGCGACTTCCTTCATGATCTTCTCGGAAACGAACTCACGGAATTCCTTCATGTTGGTTTCTGGGTCGTTCTGGATGGACATGAGGATGGTGTCGATACGTGGGTGACCATGGTTGGTGTAATCGATAGTGACCTGTGACTTCATGTCTGGTCTAGCGTGAAGGAAGGTTCCGTTCTTTCTAAGCTCGCTTGCCTTCTTCACGAGTGCGTGCGCGATTGAAATAGGAAGAGGCATGTAGTTCTTGCTCTCGTTGGAAGCATAGCCGAACATCATTCCTTGATCGCCAGCGCCCATCTCAAGAAGGGATCCGCGGGAGACGCCCATATTTATATCTGGGCTCTGTTCTTGGACTTTGACATCGATTTTGCAGCTGTCGCATCCAATTCCTTTTTCGGCGGAAGTATAGCCGATGTCACGAAGGACTTTTCTGGCTATTTTTTCGTAATCCGGGTGGAATTTGCTGGTGATTTCGCCTCCGATGAGGATGTATTCGTTGGTGGCGAAAACCTCACAGGCAACGTGGGAATCTGGGTCGCCTGCAAGTGTAGCGTCAAGAATCGCGTCAGAGATCTGGTCGCAGACCTTGTCAGGATGTCCTTCGCTGACGGATTCGCTCGTGAATAAAATCTTTTCCATATATACCTTTCGAGTAAAAAGCCTCCCACCAAGTGGAAGGCTCGTTTGTCCATTCCTCTAGCATCGTTCCGAGGGTGGGCCCCGGCTAAGGACGAGCACTTACCTCT
This sequence comes from Caryophanales bacterium, assembly GCA_016287465.1. GTDB lineage: Bacteria > Bacillota_I > Bacilli_A > RFN20 > CAG-826 > UBA4951. The sequence goes on from JAEEWP010000041.1 coordinate 5,772, forward strand.
ATAGAGGAGTTGCTAGCGCTTTTTCGCAGTCCTTTATAAGCGCTTCTTGATACTAGCTTTTCGCTCGGTCGATATTATATATGACTTTTCAAAAAGGTGTTAGGAGAACGATAAAAGGCCCCATTGCTAGGGCCTTAATCTTTTATTTTTCTTCCTTCAAGGCTTTGAGGGCTTGGGCTAATTGGTCTGGGCAAGATGTTTTTCCTGTCCTGCTTCCGCGGCACTCAATACCTTCAAGGATTGAGATGACCTCATCGACCTTTCTCCCCGCGCATAGACGGGCGACGCCTTGCCTGTTGCCTTGGCAGCCTCCGAGGGTTTCGATATTAACTATCGTATCCCCGTCGACGGTGATTATCATCTCACGAGCGCAGACGTCCGTGGGCTGGTAATGGAATGTCTTCATTATTTGACGATTGTTCCGTAGATGGTTCCGGAAGCCCAAGCGGCGTTGGCTTCATCGGTATCGATGTGCATCGCAAGAGCGTATTTCTCGCTGACGCGGATGACGGTGTCGCCGAAGATGGTCTCACGGCCGGTTCCAGAGATGAGGACACGGACGATCTCGCCATTCTTGACGCCAAACTTCTCGGCATCGGCTGGGGTCATATGAATGTGACGCTTGGCAACGATAAGGCCTTCTTTGAGCTCGATGGCTTTGCCATTGAGTGGGTTGACGAGTTTGATTGGGGCGCTGCCAGCGATGTCTCCGCTCTCACGAACTGGGGCGTTGACCTTAAGGGTTCTGGCATCGGTTCCGCTCACTTCGACCTGGTTTTCTTTTCTCACTGGCCCAAGGATGGAAACGTTCTTGAGCATTGATTCTTTGCCGGTCTTTGGGTTGACTGGGCCGACGATATCAAGACGGGTGTTGCTGGCGAACTGGCCTGGCTGGGAAAGTGGGTTTCTGACCTCAAGTTCAGCGTGCTTTCCGGCAGCGATTTCCTCGTCGCTGAGCATAAGATAATCAAGGGTTTCCTGGGTAACGTGGATGTGCCTTGCGCTGGTTTCGACAATGAATTTTAATTCTTCCATTTTTTGTTTCTCCTCTTTTGGGCAACTAATTATAACTCTTGCGTAGCAAAGAAAAACAAAAAGCACTTCCTTTTTTGGATAAAACTGCCATACAATAGGCACGACAAAAAGGAGGTATCAACATGATCGAAGAAAAGAACGAAAACAAAGAAACCGAAGAGATCGAGAAGGTCGAACCGGAAAGCGAAGAAATAGAAACTCCGATCGATGAAGTTACTTCCGAGGAAATCACCCAGTCAAGATTCGGACCAGAAGACCTTGAGGCCGCGATCAAAACCCGCGACAGAAAAGCCCTCCTAGAGATTTTCGAAACCATTCCTGACGCCGATATCGCTGAAGCCGCTGAAGAGATCGATATCAAAGAGCTTATTACCTTATTTAGGTACGCGAAGCCATCAATGACCGCGCCTCTTTTCGATGAGCTCAGCCAAGATAAGAAAGAAGAGCTTGTGACCGCCATGAGCGACCGCGAGCTTATCGCCATTATTAATGAGCAATCCGCTGACGATATCGCCGACGCCGTCGACGACATGCCTGCCAACCTTGCAAAACGTGTTCTCAAGGCCGCAAGCCCAGACATGAGAAAAGACGTCAATCACCTCTTGAAGTACGAAGATGACACCGCCGGTGCCATCATGACCACCGAGTACTTAGAGTGCAAAGACACCGCGACCGTCAAAGAGACCATCAACCTCGTCCGTACCAAAGGTAAGGAAGCAGAGACCGTTTATACCATCTTCGTTAAGAATAGAGCCCGCAAGTTCGTTGGAACCGTCGACTTAGATGATCTTATCTGGTCAGAAGAAGACCAAACCCTTTCGGAAATCATGAACAAAGACGCGCCATATTGTCACGTCAACACCGATAAGGAAGAAGTCGCCAACATGTTCCGTAAGTACGACCTTAACGCCATGGCCGTCCTTAATAAGGACGATTGCCTCATCGGTATCGTCACCGTCGACGACGCTGTCGACGTCATGGACGAAGAGGCCACCGAAGACTTGGAAAAGATGAACGCCATCACCGCTCTCGAGGATAGCTACCTTGAGACCCATCCAGTCTTGATGATGAAGAAATGCGTCCCATGGATTATCGTCCTTTTGATCCTTGGCACCCTTTCCTCAATGATCCTTTCCATCTTCCAGGATAGACTTGCCGTCCTTCCTGTTCTTGCCGCATTCATCCCTGTCCTTATGGACACTGGCGGAAACGCTGGCGGTCAGACCATCGCTCTTATGATCCGTGGTCTTGCCCTTAAGGAATTCGAGCCAAAAGAGTTCTGGAAGATTCTCGGAAGAGAAATCAGAAGCGCAGTCCTCATTTCCCTTTGCATCGCTGCCTTCGCCTTCTTCTGGTTCACGATGGAGCAATACACCGGCATCGTCCATAACACTTTGGCCGATATGGCTTGGTGCGCTGACAATGGTGTTGAGTATACCGCTGAGCATTGGGGAACCCTTTGGAACGGCAACGTTTGGAGCGTGGGTTACTTCCTCAACGTCATCAAGATCTCCGCGATTGTTGCCGGAACCCTCTTCGTCACCACGATCGCGAGCAAAATCGTCGCTGTTTTGCTTCCTCTTGGAGCCGCCGCTCTCAAGAAAGACCCAGCGATCGTTTCCCAGCCATTGCTTACCACCATCATCGATGGAACCTCGCTTCTCATCTACTTCGGCGTTGCCGAATTACTCGTTCTCCAGTTCCTTGGAGCCGCATAATCAAAGCAATTTCATAAACTCATTGATATTAAAAACCGAGGTGAGTATAATTCACCTTGCCGCGGGAATGGCGGAATGGTAGACGCGTACGTTTGAGGGGCGTATGGGGCAACCCGTGTCAGTTCAAGTCTGATTTCCCGCACCAACTTAAAAAATGGTTCGACAGATCGTTGTCGAACTTTTTTCTTTTTAGGGATTTATAATAGTTTTGACAAGGATTTTTGAAGGTAGACTATGAAACACATCGTTATCCTTTCGACGTTATTTGTCATCGGTTCACTCTTTGGTTGGGTGCTTGAGCTCTTCTTCCGCAGGTTTGTTTCCCAGAAGAAATGGATGAACCCAGGCTTCTTAACAGGACCTTATTTGCCTATTTATGGATTTGGGGTCGCTTTCCTATATGGCATTAGCAACATACCTTTAGGAATACCCAATGAGATCGTTGATGTCATTGTCCGCATCCTCTTGATCGGTGTCGCGATGACCCTAGTCGAATTCATCGCTGGCTTGATCTTCATCAAAGGTTTTGGAGTCAAGTTATGGGATTATTCGAACCGTAAAGGGAACATCATGGGAATCATCTGCCCAATCTTCTCTCTTGCCTGGCTGGCAGTTGGCTCCCTCTATTATTTCCTTTTGAACCCAATCCTCGTTGAGGGCATTAGCTGGCTGAGCGATAACCTCATCTATACGTATTTTATCGGCATCGTCATCGGTGCGATGGCAGTCGATTTCGCCTATTCGATCCATTTGGCCACTCAGCTTAAGGCCATCAAAGAATCCGCGGATGAGCGATTCGAGGATTTGAAGAAGAGATGGAAAGAAAGGATAAAGGCCATCCGTTCAAAGAACAAATAAGTGCTTAAGCACTTTTTTTGTTATGTCCCTATGGTATATTTGTCATCATGGCACTCGTCGAACTAAAAGACATCGAATTCAATTACAGCGACAAAGAGCTCTACAAGAAGGTCTCTTTCAAGGTCAATAGCGGAGAGCATTGTTGCCTAGTCGGAAGCAATGGCTCTGGCAAGACCACGATTTTGAATATCATCGTCGGTGAGCTTAAAGCGGACAAAGGCCAAGTCATTTGGGAAAGCGGGGTTACCCATTCCTACTTAGACCAACAGCTTAAAGTCGCTCAAGACATGCCCGTCCATCAGTACCTCTATGGCGTCTATGAAGATCTTTTTGAAAAAGAAAAGAGAATGAATGAGCTCTATGAAGAAAGCGCATTAGACGGGGCAAATTTTGAAAAACTCCTAGCAAAAGCCGACCGAATCCAAACCGAACTCAACGAAAAAGGCTTCTACGCCCTCCAAGAAAAAGTCGGAAAACTGACCGATGGTTTAGGCTTCTTAAAAGAGAATCTTGAAGCTCCTTTAGCCAAGCTTTCTAGTGGCCAAAGAGAGAAGGCCTATCTTGCCAAGATGCTTCTTGAGGAGAAAGACTTCCTCATCATGGATGAGCCTACGAACTTCCTTGATGCCACTCAAGTTGACTGGCTTGCTAGATACCTCATCTCTTATCCAAAAGCCTTCCTTGTCGTGAGCCACGACCAAGAATTCCTTAAGAGGATCGCCACCGTCGTTTTCTGTTTAGAGAATCAAACCGTCACGAGATACAAAGGAACCTTTGAGCATTATCTTGAACAACATGAACTCGATCGAGAGCAATACGAAAAGAACTACAACGCTCAACAAAGATATATCAAGAAAGAAGAAGACTTCATCGCTAGGCATATTGTCAGAGCGACTTCTTCAAGAGCCGCTAAATCTAGAAGAGCGAGAC
>JAEEWP010000042.1 GCA_016287465.1 Caryophanales bacterium
GTTTTGATGGGGGCAACGGTGGCATTAGCCGCCACAATGATCACCCTTAGCGTCCTCAAAAAGAAAAAGGGTGAGACAAAGGAGGAAGAACAATGAGATTAACCTCTTTCATCGACATGGGTTATAGCAGCCATTACTGGATCATGTTCGTCATTTTTGGCGCGGCTGCTTTCATCATCACCGTCCTTTATTTCTTCTTTGCCTGGCTTCCTGCCTATAGAGGCAAACCTGAGCCAGGGAAGAAGGGGAAGAAGGTCGTTATCCGCATCCTCACTCCGATCGTTGGTGGACTTGCCCTTATCGGCATGATCGGTGCGCCTGCCTTAGCAGCGAACTGGTCGAATATCGCAATGGGCGTGACTGGCAACGCTGGCATCGGGGCCATCGACAACGAATCAAGCAAACTCGCTGCCGCTGAGGCTTCTGAGAACATCGAAACCATCGAAAAAGAAGGCGCTGTCCTCTTAAGAAACGAGAACAATGTCCTTCCTTTAGATAAGGTCGCGAACAAAAAGGTCAACCTCTTTGGCGCTGGCGTCTACGGCATGTTCTACGGAAACGGCGGTTCTGGCGCAGTTCAGACCACTTACCGTGACCGCAGTGCCGTCAAAGAAAGACACGCCGTCAAATTCGAGGAAGCCATGGAGGAGCAAGGCTTTGAGATCAACCCTTACCTCTTCAACCTCGTGAAGAACTACTTCCCAAAGAACGCTGGTTCAACCGACACTTCCAATTCAGATAGACCAAGCAGAACCCCATATAGCGTTGCCGATAGCGACAACGTCATCGATTGCGGCGTCAACACCTATGGTTACGCTGAAATCGTCAGAACCTGCTTACCATACAACCACGAACCAGAGGTGAGCGCCTATACCGCCACCTATCCTGAGCTTGATGGCAAGACCCTTCTTGAGCAAGCCAAGGACTGGAGCGACACCGCCATCTTCGCCATCTCCCGTTATGGCACCGAAGACAGCGACATGATGGAAGAGGAGATCAAACTCAAGGAAAGAGAGATCGCCGTCATCGACATGCTCAAAGAGAATTTCGATAAGGTCATCATCCTTCTCAACGTCTCCCACGCCATGGAGATCGATAGCCTCTTAACCGATGGCATCGACTCAATCATGCTTATCGGCACCCCAGGCATCACCGGCAACAGAGCCGTTGCCAAGATCGTCGATGGCACCTATGTCCCATCTGGCAAACTTAGCGACACTTGGGCCAAAGATTCCAAGAGTGCGCCATCCTTCCAGTCGATGGGCAACTACAGCACCTTCAAGTACAAGAACAGCAACGAGAAATTCGTTGAATATGCCGAAGGCATCTATGTCGGTTACAGGTACTACGTCACCCGCGCTATGACCGATAGCAATTATAACTATGACGACGAAGTTCTCTTCTCATTCGGTGAAGGCAAATCCTACACCACCTTCGAGAAGTGGATCGCCGCTCAGGAAATCGATCAAGAGAAGGGTGAAGGCAAAGTCACCGTCTCCGTCAAGAACACTGGCGAAATCGCTGGCAAAGACGTCATCGAAATCTACAACCACTCCCCATACACCGGAAGAATCGAGAAATCCTGGCACAGTCTCCTCGCCTTCAGAAAGACCAATGTCATCGAACCTGGCGAGACCAAGACCTATGAGCTCTCTTTCAAGCTCAGAGACATGGCCAACTGGGACACTGAGAAAGGTTACTTCGTCAACGAAGAAGGCGAATATGAGATCTCTCTCCGTGACGATGTCTGGCATGAATCCGTAAGTAGTGGACACACCAACAACTTCAAATTCAACCTCCCTCTCATCGAATACAAGACTTCCTACCAGACTGGCTACGAATACGCCAAACACTTCGAAGAAGCCGAAGCCGGTCCAGATAGCGAGCCAATCACCTACCTTAGCAGAAGCGATTGGGCTGGCACTTGGACTAGCAGCGCCGACCTCGAGAACAACGTCAACCTCGACAGCCGCCATAACGAACAGATCAACATCCAGTCCAAGAGCTGGGAAGACGACCAAATCGATGGCGACGCCCCAACCACCGGAGCCGACAACGGCCTTACCTTAAGAGACCTTAAGGACGCTGAGTGGGATGACCCAAGATGGGAAGACCTCCTCGATCAGCTCTCCTTATCCGATATGCAGAACCTCACCGAACACGGTGGATTCCAGACTGCGAAGATCGACAGCATTGGCAAAGCCAAAGCCACCGACTACGATGGTCCAGCCGCTGCCTTCCATAGCGGAAGCGGACATCCATGCGGCGTTATCGTCGCCAGCACCTGGAGCATCGATGCCGCTGTCCTCTTTGGCGAATCAATCGGCAAAGAAGGCGCTGCCTCTGGTTTAACCGGCTGGTACGCTCCTGGCGTCAACATCCATCGTTCCCCATACGGCGGACGTAACTTCGAATACTATTCCGAAGATCCTCTCCTTTCCGGTCTCATGGCTGGTTACACCTCCCAGGGCACCATGGAATATGGCGTCTATTGCTACGCCAAGCATATGGCCCTTAACGATCAGGAGAAGGAACGTGTCAAGGTCAACACTTGGTGCAATGAGCAAGCCATCCGTGAGATCTACCTCAAACCATTTGAGCTTTATAGCGATCTTGGCGGACTCGGCTTCATGTCGAGCTTCAACCGCATCGGCGCGACCTGGTCCGGTGCCCACGAAGGCATGCTCACCGAAGTCGTCCGCAATGAGTGGGGCTTCCATGGCGTCGTCGTCACTGACTATGTCAATGACCATAGCTACATGGGCGTCGCTCAAGGCTTAAGAGCCCAAAACGACCTCTACCTCGATCCAAATAACTCTTCATCAACCGCCCGTACCGCCTATAACGCCGCTCCAAACGATATGCTCAAGCTCTTCAGAAGAAGTTCCAAGAACATCCTCTATGTCTGCGCTCATTCGAATAACGTTTGGGACGAAGCTGACTTCGCTGCCGTTGGCATTGAGAAGTAAAAAAACCTCATCAAAAAAGAGCCTCCCGTAAAAAGGAGGCTTTTTAAAAACGAGCTAATAACTATTGAATGTTATTGGGCTTTTTCATACCATTCTCTTAATTTTAAGGAGGAGAAAGATTATGAGAAAACGTATCATCCCGTTATTGCTATTACCAATTCTGACACTCGCTTCTTGCGGTTCTGCCGAGAAAGAAGAAAGCCATCAAGAGTCTTCCTCCTCATCTTCTTTGAAAGTCAGGGGAAGCCTAAATTCCTGGGAAGAAGCTCATATGTTTGACGATGTTGTGATTGTCACATTGAGCCTTTCCTTTTCGGAAGAGGTCTATCGGAACGGCCATACTCATTTAAAGGAACTGGAAGAGGATGACGAGAATCTTTCGACTAGCGAAGCGGTCCAACTTGGAGGCTATATCCCTGGGAAGAAGTTAATGTTCACAATCCCATTAAAGACACCGGGAAAGGAAAAGTTGTTTGCCGCCATCGATGCGTTGCTTGTGGATGAAAGGGTCGATGACGCTAAACCGAATTATTGGGCGGAAATCGCATAATCCTCCTGAAACCAAAACAAAAACGCCCGCATTTCCAAAATAAATGGGATTTGCAGGCGTTTTTTCTTTTTTACCAGATGCAGATACGCTTCTCTGGAGCGATATACATCTTGTCGGTCTCTTTGACGTCGAAGGTTTTATACCATTCAGCGAAGTTACGTGGCTGCATGTTAGCTCTAAGGACGACAGGGGAGTGAACGTCAACGGAGAGAAGGAGCTTGAGGTACTCAGGTCTTCCCTTCATGCACCAGATTCTTCCCCAGTTCTTGAAGTAGGCTTCGTAGTCGGCATCCTTCATCGTGGACATGATCTCGAGGGTGACGGCCATGCCTCCGTTATCGGCGATGTTCTCACTGACGACGAGTTCGCCAGAGACTTTGCCTCCGTTGATCTCGATGCCTTCGAACTGGTCGATCATGCCTTTGGTGAGCTCTTTGAATTTCTTGTAGTCCTCATCGGTCCACCAATTGGCTAGGTTGCCATTCTCATCGCAGCGGGCGCCATTGTTATCGAAGGCGTGGCTGATCTCGTGTCCGATGACGGCACCGATGCCACCAAGGTTCTCTTCTCTTTTCTGCTTGAGGCTATAGAAAGGAGCCTGGAGGATAGCGGCAGGGAAGGTGATGTCGTTCGCGCTTGGGTTATAGCAAGCGTTGACAAGATGTCCTGGCATTCCCCATTCGCTTCTGTCGACTGGCTTATAGAGTTTCTCTAGTGAGTGTTTCTCGCCCTGCATGCCGATCTTGTCGAGCATGTCGTAGTAGGAGTCACTCGGATCGACCTTGAGCTCGTCATAGAATGGGTCGGCTTTGTCAGGATAGCCCATCTTGATCTTCATCGTGGAGAGCTTAAGGATGGCTTTCTCTTTGGTCTTCTCCTCTAAGAAGGTATTCTTAGCGATTCTCTTCTTATAGGTCTCGATGATCTCTTTGACCATCTCGATGACGTCGGCTTTGGCTTCTTCTCCGAAGTACTTCTGGCCATAGTACATTCCGACGACTTCGCTGAAGGTGCCGCTGGAGACCTTATAGGCGTACTTCTCTAAAGAGGAGCTCTTTGGGTTGCCAGAGAGGGTTCTCGAATATTTGCCAGCGATCCATCTCATCTCTTCGGTCAAATAGCCGGCATTTCCGAGCAAGCATTTGACATAGGCCCATTTCTTGTAGTTCTCGAAAGAGGACTCATTCCAGACCTCTTTGAGTTCTTTGAGGGCTCTTGGCTCATAGACGATGACCTGCTCTGGAAGCTTGTCTCCATAGATATCGGTCATGAACTTCTTGAAATCGAATGGGGCAAGGAGAGAGCAAATCTCATCGAACTTCATCGGGTTGTAGTTGGCGATGTAGTCCGCCCACTCGATGGAGCTCTTCGCGTGCTTCGCGATCTCTTTGTCGTAGGCAAGGGCGGCATTCACATAGTCCTCTTGCTCTTCTTTGCTTAGATCGGTGAAGGCGAGAAGCTCTAAGGCCATATCTTTCCAGACCTTAAGGAGCTCTGGGCCTTGTTTGTTATCTTCCGCGTAGTAAGTGGTGTCAGGAAGAATGGTTGAAGAACCGGTAAGGATGAAAGAGTGGACCAAACTGTTCTTCATGTCGACATCGACTCCATAGTTGAATGGGAGTCTCATCCCGCGTAAAGCAAGTTCACGGGCTTTTTCATTCAGTTCGGCGATGTCTTTGACGGCCTGGATGGTGTGAAGGTCTTTGATGATTGGCTTAATGCCATCTTCATCCCTCTTTTTGGTGTTCATGGCCGCCTTGTAGATAGCGATGGCCTTGCCGAAGTTCTCGTTAGGGATCTCGACTTTGCCTTCCGCCATATCCTTGAAGAGCTGCATGAGCATCTTCTCAAGGGCGATGTCGAGATCGGCGAATCCGCCAACGCTCGAACGGTCTTCTGGGATGACTGCTTTCTCAAGCCACTGCCCATTGACGTAGTGGTAGAGATCGTCTTGTATTCTTATTTTCTTTTCCATTGTGTTTTTCCTCTCTACTGAGTCGATTTCAATGTTATCGCCTCTTATTTCTTATTCAAGAAATATCTTTTTTGGTATATTTATGGGTATGAACAAGTTCATGGTCGAGCCTTCGCCGATTAAGCGCATCGCCTCTTACTTCTTAGACTTGATGCTTAGCCTTGTGATTGGCTTTGTCCTTTTCGCGACGCTTGGGCAACACGTGATCGCCAAAGGCTTTGGGGCGGAGGAAGCGAGCAAGAACGCGAACTCTTTCGCAATCTCTAGCGGTCTCGCCAAACCTGCCGCTGACGATAAAGGCGCGGATATCTTCGTCTATGAAGCGAAGGGGAAGAACGGTGGCAAAGACGGATACGCTAGCTACCTTAACTGCGTTTGGCATTATTACACCGAATTCCTTAACGTCGCCAAGAACCCTGACGAAAGGGTTGTCGCACGAACCGATAGCGATGGTAAAGAATTCACGAGTGACGACTATTACCGTTACTTCTTTGAGAAATGTCTCGGTTTTGAAGGGGAAAACACGAATTCCAACCCATTCTTCGTATATGCGAAAGAAGGAGACAAAATCCTTCTTGCTTCCAAACCTGTCCTTAATGACGAATACCAGGCTAAGGTTGATGCAGGGGATGAGGCCGCTTTGCAATCGCTTCTTACTTATTTCTATAATGAAACCACCACGAGTCAGACAGGCCTCTACTTCGATGCCCTTAGGGACATGAAGGGAAAGAGCTATAGCAGCACCTCTGTTCAGACATACTATGAGGAACAATTAACCCGCTACTCATACGCTCTCTGGGGAGGGGAAGTCTTATGCTTAGCCCCAATCACCATCATCTTCTTCTTGGTCCTTCCTCTTCGCCTCAAAGACGGGCAATCCTTAGGAAAGCTCCTCATGAAGGTCAAAGTGGTGGATACCAAAGGCTTAGCCATATCCACGTCCCAGAAGATCATCAGGCCTATCATCGTCACGGTGATTCATTTACTCGCTTTGATCCCTAATGCAACATTAGGAATCATGGTCTACCTCGCTATAGCGATCACCTCGTTCTTCATGATGAGCTTAGGAAAGAAGAGGATGAACCTTCACGAAAGGATCACCAAGACCATCGTGGTGGACAAAAAAGCTTCCATCATCTTCAAAGATGAGCATGAGAAATCCTTGTATCTCGAGAAACATAACCTCGACGAGAATGGGAATCCTCTCATGAAGATCTCTGAAGTAGAAGGGGAGCCAAGAGTCAACTTAACAAAGGAGGAAGAGCAATGAGCGAGAAAACCAAGAAACTCTTCATAGCCTCCATCATTACCTATTTCCTGCCTCTTATTGCGGCGGCAGCGTTTTGGGTTTTCCTCTTCGTCTCCTATTGGGGTAGCGCCACTTTCTTCATAAGCTTATTCGTAGGCGGCGCCCCAATGATCCCGGGAATAATTCTTTATTTGATCGTCCCGTTATATAAGAGACACTATTACAAAACGACGGACAACGAGAAAGAAAGAAAACTTGCCATCATCACGACTTCCATCGAATGTGGCGTGCCTGTCCTCTTGGAAATCATCTGCATCATCTCGTTGATTTGGTTTTTCTCAGCATCGACGCCTATCTTTTTGTTGCTTAAGGTAATCTATATCATCTCCTTGTTGCCGTTCCTTACGATCAACACAGCCTTCTGGCGTTCTTTCCCAAAAGAGGAGAAGAAAGAAGCATAATTAATCTATGCAGATAACTCTCAAAGATCTCTCATACACCTATAAAGGCGAAAAAGGTGGCTCCTTAGGCGTCGATCATCTTTCTTTGGATATCAAAGACGGAACGATGCTTGGGTTACTAGGCCCTTCTGGATGCGGCAAAACCACCCTCCTCAATCTCATCAGCGGTCTCCTAACCCCCGATTCCGGTGAGGTTTATTTCGGAGAGGAAAACGTCACCACCCTTCCGCCAGAGAAAAGAGGGATCGGTTATGTCTTCCAGAACCACGCTCTATATCCGCATATGAGTGTCTACGACAACATCAAATACCCTCTTCTTGCCCTCAAAGACAAGAGCATCACCAAAGAGGAGATGGATAAACGCATCAAAGAAATCGCCTCCCTTGTTCAAGTGGATTCCCTCTTAAACAAGAAACCAAACGAATTATCCGGTGGTGAGCAACAAAGAGTGGCCATCGCTAGAGCTTTGGTGAAGAAGCCTCATATCCTCCTTCTCGATGAGCCTCTCTCATCTTTAGACGCATATCTCAGGAAAGCGACCGCCAAAGAGATAAGAAGGATCCAGCAGGAGACCAAGATCACGACCATCTTCGTGACCCATGACCAGAGGGAAGCCATGAGTATAAGCGATGAGGTTGCCATCATGAATAAAGGCTCTCTCATCCAGAAGGGAAAACCAGAAGAAGTCATGGAAAACCCATCCTCTGACTTTGTCAGGGAGTTTCTCCTCGTCGATAATTAATGTTGTTCTTGAACGATTTGGCCTATTGATATATCATTATTCGCGCTGGTCCCTTAGCTCAGTTGGTAGAGCAGCTGACTCTTAATCAGCGGGTCGCGGGTTCGAGTCCCTCAGGGATCACCAAATCGAAAGAATGCCTGGATGCGTAAGCGCCAGGCTTTTTCTTTATAAAAGCAGGGGAGATTCCTATAAATCTCATAAATCGGTTTGCGCGCACGTATATGCGCGAAAACGGCCATTTTGGTACTGTTTTCCCTAATTCTTTTCATTCTATTGAATAAACTTTCAGTTTAATCAATGTTAAAAAATGTCAATTGAGGCAAATAAATTGTCTAACCGTATTGAAAATCAATTTGAAAGGCTTTAACATAAAGCAGGCATAATACTGGTTACATATTGACTGAACCTTTTTATACCTGTTTTGCAAACTAGATTGAAATCTAATTATTGAAAGGAGAATTAATCTATGAAGCATTCAAAATTCTTAGGCGTATTGGCTGCTACCTTATGCCTTGGATTAGGAACGTTGACTGCTTGTCAGAAGGAACCTACTGAAGGTTCTGAAGCCTCAACCAAGCACGTCCATTCCGCTGCCGCTGATGCCCCTTGGGAAGGCGACGACAACAACCACTGGAAACCATGCGCCGCTGGCGACAAGGGCCAGGTTGACAAAGCTAAGCACACCTTTGGCGATCCTTATGATGTCAAAGCCCCAACCTGCACCGAAGCTGGTTCTCAGAAAGTAAAGTGCACCGTCTGCGGTAAAGAAGTTACCCAGACCATCAAGGCCACTGGCCACACCTATGAAAAGGTTGATGGCGAAGACAAGGTCACCTGGACCAAAGAGGCCACCTGCACCGAGGCCGGCGAAGGCACCAAAGAGTGCACCGTCTGCCACGCCACAACCCCTGTCACCAAAGAAGCTCTTGGCCACGTCTACGAGCAAGAGAATGGCGAAGACAAGGTCACCTGGACCAAAGAAGCTACCTGCACCGAGGCCGGTGTCGGCACCAAGAAGTGCACCCGTTGCCAAGCCGAAGAGCCTGTCACCAAGGCTGCCTTAGGCCACGAAATCGTCTTACAAGAAGGCCAGACCGCTGAAGCTCCAGAAGGTGAAGCCTTAGTCCGTATGTACGGCTGCACCCGCTGCGATGTTACCTACTTCGGCTTCAAAGCTACCGAAGTTACCGAGGCTTCCCGCTCCCACTTAACCTTTACCGGTACTGGTGAAGATGCTGGCGCCTCCTTCTGGGGACGTCCAATCGGCAACTCCATCGCCTTAGACGAAAATGGAACCTCCGTCAACCAGCAGGGTGACGAATGTGTCTATGACGTCGATGAGACCGGTGACTTCTTCGAGTACGTCTTCACTCTTAACCAGGCACAAGTCGATGCTATCGGCAAATGCAGACTTTACTGCGAAGCCAGCGCCGCTAACTACCTCAGTGGCGACTTCTGGGGACGTGATCAGAATGGTACTGACTGGACCCGTGGCTACTACATCGATGGTGCTGATGAGCACGTCGAGAAAGATGCCGATGGCAATGATGTCATGATCCAGGACAACACTACCACCTCCAGAGATGTTCCAAGCACCGCTGGTGTTCCAGAAACCCTCGCCGACGGCGAAACCGCTAAGATGGTCAAGAAAGGTAAAGCCATCACCGATGCTCGTTACATCCTTTATGTTGACGGCGAAGTCAAAGCCTTCGAATCCATGACCGATATCCCAGCCAATGTTTCCAAAGGCACCCAGAAAGATACCTACGTCATGCCATACACCTTCGAATCCCTCAAGGTTGGTCAGAACAGAATCAGCTTACGTATGGCTGGTGGTTACAGATCCACTTTCTACAACTTCACCTTCAGACACGTTGAAGATGAAGCTGAACCAGAGACTCCAGCCCACGTTCACGATTTCAGCACTGAGACTCCAGTCGCTGCCAAAGGCGAAGGCTATGTCGCCTACAAAACCGCTGAATGCGCTGAAGACCACGCCAAAGCTATCAAAATCCATGCTTTAGACGGCACCATGGCCGAAGGTTCCTCCAACAAGAGCGGAACCCGCGAAGGCTATCTTAAGCTCAACTCTAACGGCAACAGCATCAGCTACAAGTTCGACTACACCGGCGCTGCCACAACCGCCAAGCTTTACCAGGTTGGTTTCATGGATGGCTGGAGCAGCAACTCCGAGAAGGACTACACCGCCAAACAGAATGGCCAGAACCTTGGCCCAAGCGGTGCCAACTTCGGCGTCAAATGGAACAACAACGAAGTTACCATCTCTGCTGAAACCTTAGCTACTCCATTCTCCACAATGTTAGCTAACGCCACCGTTGATGCTGGCTCC
>JAEEWP010000043.1 GCA_016287465.1 Caryophanales bacterium
AGCGCAGACAAGCGTGGTTCCCATGCCTTTGGCATCAGGGTTGTTCTCCGCGTATTCGTAGATAAGCGAATTGGCTTTCTTGGCCACTTTGGTGAACCAGCTTCTGTTCGTGGCCACGAAATGATGTTTCCTCTTATGACGGAAAGCGTCGACAAGGGTTTCGATGGCGATTTGCGAAGCAAGATCACCTTTCTTGGCGCCGCCCATACCATCGCAGACGACGAGGAAGACCTCGCCATTGGCGTTCATGGCGACCTGGGCTTTGTCATCGTTATGGGTCCTGACTTTGCCGATATCCGTTTTGAAAGCGTATGAACCGTGTCTCATTATTAGTTCCTACCTTTCATCACGTATTTGGCGCGAAGCTGGCCGCATGCCGCATCGATGCCAGTGCCCCACTCCTTACGGACGGTGCAGTTGATGCCGTGGTTGTTGAGATATTGCGAGAAGGCTTTGGTGTCTTTATCAAGCGATCTCTCAAATGGTTTCTCTTTGACTGGGTTAAGCGGGATGAGGTTGACGTAGCAAAGGATGCCACGGAGAAGCTCCGAGAGTTCCTTTGCGCATTCAAGGGTGTCGTTGACGCCTTTGATGAGGATGTATTCGAAGGTGACGCGACGTCCGCTCTTTTCGATGTACTCTTTGACGGCATCGAGAAGGACATCCATCTTGTAGGCCTTCGATATTGGCATGAGTTCGTTTCTGATTTTGTCGTTTGGAGCGTGGAGCGAGATAGCGAGGTTAACCTGGATGCCTTCATCGCCATAACGCTTGATGCCTGGGACGAGACCGCAGGTGCTGACGGTGATGTGTCTTGCTCCGATCGCTAAGCCTTTGGCTTCGTTCATGATGTGGATGAAGCTAGAGACGTTGTCGTAGTTGTCGAAAGGCTCACCGGTCCCCATGACGACGATGTGGGAGACGTTCTCCCCTTCTTCGTAAAGGATCTTATTCATGACCATGACCTGGCCAGTTATTTCAGCGGCGCTGAGGTTCCTTTCCCTCTTAAGAAGTCCGGAGGCGCAGAAAGCGCAGCCCATGGAGCAGCCGATTTGGGAGGAAACACAGATGGCGTTGCCATAGTCATAGCGCATAAGGACGCATTCGACTTTGGCTCCGTCCTCCATTTCAACAAGGAGTTTGATTGTGCCGTCAGACGCCACTTGTTTCGTGAAAATCCTTGGCAAATCAAGGCTATATTCCTCTTTCAGGACATCACGAAAAGACTTGGAGATGTCGGTCATCGAATCGAAATCCGTCACTTTCTTGACGTAGATCCATTGATAAAGCTGAGTGGCGCGATATTTCTTCTCGCCTCTAGCGATCATCTCCTCTTCAAGGGCTTTAAGGGTATATCCAAAGAGGTTCTTTTTCGGCATTTTATTCTTTTGGTGAGGCAGTGAGTAAATTGGTTGGGGCGTCGGCTAAGGAAGCGATGTCGCCGACAGGGGCTTCTGCTTTAGCAGCGACGGTATCCTTAACGAGGACGGCGTAGTAGAGAGCGGTCGCCTTTTCTTCGAAAGGCATGTTCTGCTCTTCTTTGATGAGATGGAACTCTTTGTGGTTGGCTAAGAAGTCGTTGATGGTCTTGTTGCCTTCCTTCTTGCTGATCGTGTAAACGCAGTAGATGAGGGTTCCTTTCTCAGCGACGAACTTGGAGCATCCTTCGAGGACGGCTTTCTCTTGGGCGAAAAGGGCGTCCATCTCTTCCTTCTTGAAGTGAAGGAGGTAGTCTGGGTAGTCGCGGATGAGATCGAAGTTCGAACTATTTGGGGCGGCGATGACGAGATCTTGTGGACGGGAGATCGCGGCTTCCATGAAATCAGGCTCGGCACCGAAGAAGTTGATGTTCTTGTAGCCGGCGGTCTTGATCATGCGGGCGACGTCGGTGTAATTGTCGGTATTCGGGCAACCGAGGTTGAGACCGATCTTGTCCTGATAGGTTTCGATGATCTCTTTGAAAAGAGATGAATCGGCGTTGGCGTTATAGATGAAGGCCTCCTTTGGCTCTTCGATCTTGTATTCGTCAAGCATGGCTTTGGTGGCCATTCTCTCAGCGAAGATGGCGCCTTGCTTGAATAAGTCTAATTTGCGAAGCGGGGTCTTTCCGCCATAAAGGAGGATGCCTTCCACTGGGGATTTGACGAAGTCAGGGCTGCTGTTAAGCACCTCTTCCACTGGCACCATCGAGGTGCGGACGCGGACGCTTGAGGTGTTTTGCCTGGCATTGGCCTTGAGGATACGGTAGGTTTGGCCATATCCGAAATGCTGCCAGATCTTAAGAACCCACTCTGGGGTGTTGTATCTAAGCGAGAGATATTTGTTCGAAGTCTTTGGGAATTCGGCTGGGATGAATTCGTTTGGGGTTTCCGCCTTGGCGAAAAGTGGCTCGAGTTTGGCCATCTTCTCCTCGCCGATCTTCTCAATAAGAGCCTTCTTCATATCCTCAGCAGGGATACGCTTGAAGAAGTAGATGTCGGCAAGGGTGAGCTTGATCCACATCTTCTCCTCTTCGGTGAGATCTTCGATCTTGGCTTCATCGACAAGGTGCGTGAAAAGCAAGTGATGGCGAAGCTCGCATCCGACAAGTCCAGCGACAGATCCTCTCAAAGGACGGATGGATTGATCGGCTTGGAAAAGCTTCCTGAGAGCCTCATTGAACTGGACATCATTCACAAGGATGTCGTTCAAGACCTTTTGGGCTAAATCAAATTCTTGCATGTCTTTCCTCCCAAATTAATGTTGGTGTTTATGTCCATGGTGGTGGCAACAGCATTCACCATCGTGACAACAATCTTCATCTTTCTTGGCGTCTAGTGCCTCGAGTTCTTCCTCGTGGCCTGCGAAGACATCGCCAAGATAGATCTGTTCCTCATCGTCGATGTCGAGATCGGCACGGTCGAGAGGGTTGGCTTCGTCGCCATATTCTTCCTCGTCATCGTAAGGCATCGCTTCTTCGGCGAGGTTGCTCCTTTCGATAAAACGAGGGTAGCTTTCATTAACGTGTTCGTAGTGGTGTTCCTCTTCGAAATAAGAGAAGGTCACACTGAGGTTAATTGTGAAATCCGTGAAGGTTTTGATGAGATAATCGACGACTTTGCTCTCAAGAACAGCGTACTTCTTTGGGGCACGGACGATGATTTCCGTTTGCCAGGAAGTCTGCTCGACGCCTTTATGGAAAATCATGCTGTTTGGGGAGTAGAAGACGATCTCCTCCTCATCGCATTCGAAAAGGCTCGCTAAATTTTCGGTGTTCTTTCTTGAGTATGTGCCGACGACAAACTGGTCAAGGCCTAAGACAGAGATGACAATCATATAATTCCTCTAATAGGAGGAAATTATAACACGGATAAAACCCAAAGGGTTATTGGAATTCGATTAATAATCGAGAGGATCGACGTTCACGGAGATATCTACGCCCGCTAAAGAGGAGAATCTTTGGAGCAATTGCCTGAGATACGAATCGATGCTTTCCCTCTTCTTGAACTTGAGAAGAAGGACGCGTTTATGCTTGCCGTTATTCATTGAGTAGAACGGTGTGATTGGTCCTAAAACATTGAGGTTCTCGATGCCAAGACCAAGGATCTCTTTCTTGAAATCCATTGAGGATTCGACTGCTTTCTCTTCTTTAGAAGAGGAGAATTCGAGAAGGATGCAGTTCCAATACGGAGGATACTCAGTGATCCTTCTTTGTTGCATCTCACGGAGATAGAACGCGCCATAGTCTTGAGACGCTCCGTTTTTGATCGCGTAATGGTCTGGGTTGTAGGTTTGGATCATGGCTTCCCCTACTCTCTTGGAACGGCCGCTTCTACCAACGGCTTGGGCGATGAGCTGGAAGGTTCTTTCTGAGGCACGGTAAGTTGGTAAACTTAAACCGATATCGGCAAGGACGACTGCGGAGAGGGTGACATTAGGGAAATCGTGACCCTTCGCGATCATCTGGGTTCCGACTAAGATATCGTATTTTCCATCCTTGAATTCATGGAGGATTTTCTCGACGTTTTTGGAGACTTTTCCGATGTCGCTGTCCATACGGGCCACTCTCGCTTCAGGGAAAAGATCCTGAAGTTCTTTGACGACTCTTTCGGTACCATAGCCCACTCTTCTTAGACGTGTATTGCCACAGCTTGGGCAGTGCTCTGGATATTTCTCGACGAAGCCGCAGTGATGGCACTTAAGCATTGAGTCTTCTTGGTGGAATGTCAGGTTGCCGCCGCAGTTAGGACAAGTGAAAATATGTCCGCATTTTGGACATTCGATTCCTGTCCAATAGCCACGTCTATTGATGAGCAAAAGAGCCTGCTCGCCTTTATCGAGCTTCTCTTTAATTTTGGCTATGAGAGGAGCGCTCAGTTTCTCTGAATTCTTGCTGAAAACCTTACGGTCTCTAAGGTCGATTATTTCAGTGTGAGGCAAAGCCTTTTCGTTGATGCGGTGAGGCATTGAGGCATATTCATAAACACCTTTATCTGCTCTCGCTTTCGATTCGAGGGTTGGGGTTGCGCTTCCTAAAAGGACTTTGCAGCCTTCGATCTCGCCTCTCATGATGGCGACTTCCCTGGCGTGGTAATACGGAGAGTTGTCTTGTTTATATGATTCGACATGTTCCTCATCAAGAATGATGAGGCCGATGTTCTTGAGTGGAGCGAAGACCGCGCTTCTGGCACCGACGACGATCGAGGCATCTCCCCTGGCGATACGTCTATATTCGTCATATCTCTCAGCTGGAGTGAGCTCACTATGAAGGATGGCGACCTTTGGTCCGAATCTGCGGCTGAAGTATTCCACCATCGCTGGGGTAAGGTTGATTTCCGGGACAAGCATGAGGACGGATTTGCCTTCCTCAAGGACCTTCTCGCTTAAGCGAAGATAGACTTCTGTCTTACCTGAACCGGTGACGCCTTCAAGGAGGACGACTCCTTTGTCGCTGTTCCTGATATCGTCGAAAGCCTTCCTTTGCTCTAAGGACATCTCATGAGGCTCTTCTCTTTCCTCGGGCCTGATATGGAACCTCTCTTTTTCTTTGAGGATGATCTTCACTCGGCCTTTCTCAAGAAGCTTTTTGAGGATGGCGATGCTTCCGCACTCCTTCTTGAGGATTGGGGTGTTTGAAGCTATAAGCCTCAGCATCTCAATCTGCTTATCAGTGAGATCGTTTTCATCATTTTTGACTAGTTCGACCCATTGCTCATATGCGATCTTTGGGCCACGTAATGCAGAGGTTTTTGGAGATAGCGATAATGGCAACATCGCCTGCAAAACCCCAATGAATGGAGCCAAATAGTACTGCGAAACCTTGTTGGCGAGCTCCATCATTTGATCATCGACTAAAGGCTCCTCATCGATGATGTCGTAGTCATGAATTTCTTTAAAAGCGTACCCGTTTTCTTCTTCGAGCTCTTTGATGGTTTTCTTGGTGTCTCTGACTGCAAGAACAAAACCCATGACGGCTTCTTGGGCGCCGAAAGAGATCCTCACCCTGAAGCGAGGCTCGATTCTTTTGTCACCGCGATAGACATACGAAAAAGTGCGGTCCAAAGACCTTTTCCCGTATTCAGTCAGAACGTCGATAATCTTCATTAACGATATTCTAACAAAAAAGAGGCTCTATAGAGCCCCTAATTCTTTGTGAATTATCTTTTTGACCTCATCGGCGCACCTGTCGAGGGTGTCGTTGATGACGTTATACATGTAATTGCCCTTCTGAGCGATCTCATCCCTGGCTTGCTTGAGCCTCATCTGGATGGTGTCGTCATTCTCGGTGCAGCGTCCTCTGATTCTCTTCTCAAGCTCCTCATATGACGGAGGGAGAAGGAAGATGGTCACGACACCTTGCTGGCCTTTGACTTTGCTAAGGACCTGGGTAGCACCATGGACATCGATCTCGAGAACAACGTTCTCGCCTTTGAGACGATGTTCCTCGATTGGGGCTAAAGGAGTTCCGTAGGAATGTCCGACGTAACGGTTATATTCAAGAAGTTTGCCTTCCTCGATGAGCTTATCGAATTCATCTTGGCTGATGAAATAATACTCGCGTCCATGCATCTCCCCTTCCCTCTTTTGGCGGGTGGTCACGGACACGGAGAAAAAGAGATTTAGATCCTTATCTTCCATCACTTTCTGGCGGATGGTGCCTTTGCCGACCCCGGAAGGTCCGCTCATGATGATTAAGAGTCCCTTTTTCATGTTTGCAAAATTATAGGACCCTTGTACTTTTTTTACAACAGAATATAGCATGGCATCGAAAGTGATTTGAAAATCACCATCTTTACAATTATTGGCATCGATGACCGCTACTGGTTTACGCGATTATGCTACAATAATGGTCGCATGAAAGCCTTAAGCAAGAGTGACCTCGAAATATACGCTTCCTACCTCTCTAAGAACTTAGAAGGAAAGCATCTCTCTAGCCCTATCCTTTATACCGAGAAGGCCTTCTTTTTTAGGCTGAGCGGAAAAGACGGCTCAAGGTTTTCGATTGTCCTCGATGAGGAATGCCCGCGTGTGTACATTGCTAGCGAAAGCATTGGCGCCACAAGCGTAAGCTCCCACTTCTTCGACCAACTCAAGAAAGAGCTCACGAATCCTTATATTGAGAAGGTGTCCGCCTTTGGCGATGACAGAATTCTTAAGTTATCTCTCCTTACCATTAATAGTGTTTTCAAAGAAGAACCGCGTAACCTCTATATCGAACTATTCCCTCATCATCCGAACCTTGTTGTCACTGATGGCGAGAACAAGATCGTCCTTTGCTACAAGACCAGCCATGCGGATGACGATAGACCGCTTCTTAAAGGGATGACCTATGAGGCGCCTAAGAAGAATAAATTCACTGCAAAACCTTCCTCTTTTGACCCAAAAGCCTTTGAGAATGAGTGTTATTTAGCTGAAGAGGTTTTATCGAGCAAGAGAAAGAATGACCGCTTCTCCTATCTCTTCAGAGCTCTCAAGAACAGGAAGAAACTCCTTGAGAGAAAGCTTGTCTCCCTTGATAAAGACATCGCTGAAGCAAATGGCCATCTCGACGATGGAAGATTCGGCGATGCGATTTATATGTCGATGGATTCCATTCCTCCAAAAGCGTCATCTTTCGTCTATGAAGGAGAAGAAATCAAACTCGATCCTTCTAGAAGCGCAGCTGAGAATGCGAACGCATATTACAAGCGCGCGAAGAAAGCCAAGATGACTCTTAAACAGGTCGACATAAGCAAAGAGAAAGCCTCCAAAGAACTCGAAGAGATCACTTCTTCACTTACCCAGCTCGAACACGCCGATGAAGCAGGACTCGAGATGATGGCGAAAGAGCTTGATATGGCGATTGTCAATCAGGCGAAGAAGAAAGGGGCTCATGAATGGAGAGGCTTATCCGTCTCTTCTCTCCCCTACTATGTAGAGTTCGAAGGAACGAAGATCCTTTATGGCAAAACCTCAAAGCAAAATGATTGCTTAACTTTCCTCTTTGAGACTGCGAAAGACCATCTCTGGTTCCACATTATGGGTAACAGCGGTTCCCACGTTATCATCAAGAAAGACGATCCAACCGAAGAAGAGATTAATCTCGCTGCATCAATCGCCCTCCTTAACTCCAAGCAGGAGGAAGGCGAGGTCATGATGGCCTATAGGAAGGACGTCAGGAAAGGTTCCGTTCCTGGCCAGGCCATTGTCAAAACCTTCAAAACACTCAGACTCAACTCTCTTAACAAAAACGCCAAAAAGTTGTTAAATGACGCTAAAAGATACAACTTCTAATTCCAAAAAACCTATGCAAAAACCAATTAAATTCTTCCTTAGTTTGCTTTGCCTGCCAGGGCTTTGCTCTTGCATTTTGGACGAAGCTTTTGGCGATCATCCAAACGCAATGGAAGTTATGATGTCTAACAGCTTTCAAGATTTCGACAAGGATTCCACTTCTCTCCGCTCAATAGCAGAACCAGAGTATGCCGAAGAGATAATCTATCGCGCCGAGCATGGCGAGAACGTCCTCTTTGCTTTCTCACAGGAGGACTGCTCATCCTGCGAGAGCTTCATGAAGAACGCCGGAAATCGCCTTTGGCAAACAAAATATAGGATTACCTTGATCGGTAAAGAGATAAAAGAAGAGGCAGCGAAGATTTCAAAGTACGTCGTTGATAATGAATTAGAAAGAATGCTTGCTCACCCAATAAGCGGAGGCACCCCTTCCCTATACATAATGAACAACGAGAAAATCGTCGAACTCGTATATGGATCAAATAAAGATGATGACAAGATCGTTGCCGCCGCTTTAAAGGAATATGTCAAAGGCGGCAATGTGTATCACTCTGATGTCAGCGGTTGGCACTCATCGTTTTTGAAACACAATACCCTCATCGAAGGACCAACCTACGTCTTAAGCGAAGCGTCGAAAGACGATTTCTATACGAACGTTTTCCCAATCGTTTCAAAAAGCGACAAAAAGTTCAACGTCATTGAAGTCAAATCTTACGATGAGAATTCTGCTGGCTTAAATCTGTTACGCGGGTGCACAGGCACGAATGACCTCGAAGGAAAGCTTCTCTACGTCGATCTTGCCGATAAAAGCACCATCACCATCATCGATGATGCCCAGTCATATCTAAAAGAGAACTACGTTAGTTCTTCTCTCTAACCTTCTTATCGAACTCGAGGCCATCCTCGAGTTTTTTCCATTTGCTGTAGATGAAATAGTCGCCCATCGCATCGGCGTATCCTTTAGGATATGAGCCTTCCATGCAGATGTGTTCTTCGTATTTCTCCTTGAGCTCTTCAAGGTTGTTTTTATAGCTGAGTTTGTTCTTTCTCGAAGAAGCGAGAGCGTAGTACTTTTCCTTCTTCATATCCTGACGGTTCTCGTTATAGGCGATGATGTCAGCGTAGATCTCATAGCAAGAGACTGAGTTAGCGAAGTTAATGAGATCTGGGGTATTTCCTCCAGCTGGTCTCATATTGCACTCAAGACCATAGATGCCGTTTTCGGTGACGAAGAACTCGATATGGAAGAACCTCTTCTTGATGCCAAATGATTTGATGACCTTCTTGCCCATCTCATCGAATTCCTTGATGTCGAAGAGCTTGGAAGGGAGGGAGATTGGGTTGTTGTAATAGCAATCGTCTTCGTTGTACTGCACCATCTCAGCGGTTGGAGTATCGAAGATATCGGTCGTGGAAAAGACCACTTCACTGTCGTTGTCGCAGATGCCGTCATAGGAGACGATCGTGCCTTTGATGTATTCCTCCATGATGTAGGTCTCAGGGAGTTTCTTGGCTAAGAACTTATCGAGGGCGGCTTCATCTTCGAGCTTATAGGAATCTGTAGCGCCGACACCGACGTTAGGTTTCACGAAAAGAGGCCATCCGACTTTGGAGGCGAATTCCTTCGCTTTGGTTAAATCATCCGGTCCGTTGACCAAGATGTAGCGCATCGTCTTGACCCCAGCATCCTGGAAGCAGGCTTTCATTGCGCTCTTGGCTTTGATCTTGAGCATGTCCCCTGGGAGGAAACCGTTCTCGACCATCATGTCCTTACGGAGTCTAGCATCCTCTTGGAGCCACCACTCATTGTTGCTCTCAAGGTAATCGATCGGGCCGTAGTTCTTTTCGTAGTAACGGCAGACGTCGAGCATATTGCTATAGACCGACATATCATGGACTTGCAT
>JAEEWP010000044.1 GCA_016287465.1 Caryophanales bacterium
CGCTTCTCACAACGGTGATCATGTTTTTCTTGTAGATCGAGAAATCGTCTCCATAAGGCTCAGGATTCTTCATGAGGTCAAGGGTGTTCCTGATGGCGAGAGGAGTATAAAGAAGACGGAACTCAACTTCGTTGTTTCTGTCATATGCGCCGAAGAGAGCGTCGAATTCATCATCGCCCATCTTGGTGAAGTTCTCACTGATATTACCAAGGTCTTTGACCTCTTCCTTGTCGAGTTTCTTGATTCTCTTCTTAATGAAGCTTTGTCTTTCCTTTTCGCTCATCTTCTCGGCATGGACCGGGGTGCGGGAGAATCTCAAATGAGGAGCGGCTTCGGAGCCATAGACAAGCTGGGTGATGGCGGTATATCTAGGAGCCGGTTTCTTAACGTATGCGTGAAGAGTCTCCGAATGATGGTGGGTCTGAATACGGCCTTGGCTATCGCGTGAGGTTGTCGTCCAGTGAATCGTCAAAGTGCCTTCGTATGTCTTTTCGTACATGCTGCAATCAAGGACCTTTTCCAATACAAATGGGTTGCCTTGGATCTGACCGCTTAAGACTTCGAGGACGGATTGGTTTGGATCGGTGACTTCCTCGAACCCGAACTTCTCCATGAGAGCCTGAAGCCTATCGCCCATGAAGATTGGATCAAGGTCGATGATCGGGGTGGCTTTCTCCATGATTTCCTGAGGGGCTCCCCAGTCGAGCATGTCATTCAATGGAGCGGTGTTCTTGTAGCAGGCCGCAAGGATCTCGTCTTTCTTCTTTTTGGCTTCATCGACGATCGCTTGAGCGGCCTTGAGTTTTTTCTCGACGGTCATGACCTCGATGAGGATGAAAGCAATGGCAAGAACAAGACCGACGCCGAGCATGATCCAACCGACGAAAGCATAATCGAGGCCAGATGTGCCGAGGAAAATGCCTGCAATAGCGGCGATGAATGAAATAACGGCAAGGACGATAAGAAGCGTCTTCTTCCCTGCTACTTTGTTACGGGCTTTGAGGGCCTCGTTAAATTTGTCGTTGGCTTGGTTGTATTGTTTGACGAGTGCAGCGTTCTCTTCTTTGCTCACTCCGGATTTGGCGCAGAGATCGTCGAAATACGATGCCGCAGTATCGTGATACTGCTTCTTGAGCATCGAGTTATACATCTTCTTCGGCTGATAGATTACTTGCTTCTCTGCTTCATCTGCCATTAACGCATTCCTCCGAATCCACCGAAACCACCAGGCATCTTGCCTGATTTGCTATATTGCTTCATCTGCTTCATCATCTGCTTCGAGTTCTCCCATTTGCGGATCACTCGATTGACGTCGGCGTTGGTTTTGCCGCATCCTTTGGCGATTCTGTTCTTTTGGGAGAATTTGAGGACCTCTGGGTGACGTCTCTCATATGGGGTCATGGAATTGATGATGGCCTCGAAGACCTTCATCTCTTTCTTGGCTTGCTCTTGTTGCTCATCGCTGATCTTTGGCATGCCTGGGATCATCTTGAGAAGGCCCCCTAAGGAACCCATCTTCTGGACCATCTTCATTTGCTTGAGCATGTCCTCAAGGGTGAAGTCACCTTCCATGAGTTTGCGGCCTTCGCGTTCCGCTTCCTTCTGATCGACGGTCTCTTGGACTTTCTCGACGAGAGAGACGACGTCTCCCATGCCGAGGATTCTGTCCGCCATACGGTCAGGATAGAAAATATCGAGATCGGTGAGTTTCTCACCGACACCGGCGAATTTGATCGGAAGACCGGTCATGTATTTGATCGATAAAGCGGCACCGCCTTTGGCATCGCCATCGAGTTTGGACATGATGACACCGGTAAGACGGAGTTCTTGGTTGAATGTGTTCGTGACGTTGACGGAGTCTTGGCCTGCCGCGGCATCGACAAGGAGAAGAACCTCATCTGGGTGGACGGCTTTGTTGATGTTCTTGAGCTCGTCCATGAGCTTCTCATCGATCTGGAGACGGCCAGCGGTATCAAGGATAAGGACGTCATATCCTTCGTCAGTCGCTTTCTTGACGGCTTTCTTGGCAACATCGACTGGGTCGACATTAGTGCCCATGTTGAAGAAGTCGACTCCGACTTGCTTTGCAACGGTGCCTAACTGGTCGATAGCGGCTGGACGGTAGACGTCTAAGCCAGCGAGGAGAGCTTTCTTTGAGAGCTTGTTCTTGAGGAGATAGGCGAGTTTACCAGCACTGGTGGTTTTACCTGAACCTTGAAGACCTACAAGCATGATGATTGTGAGTCCGTTCTGGTATTTGATTTGGCTGTTGTCCTGGCCAAGGAGGGTGACGAGCTCATCGTGGCAAATCTTGATGAATTGCTGGGATGGGTTGACCTTGAGAAGGACTTCCTGGCCAAGGGCTTTTTCCCTGACGTCCTCGGTGAAGGCTTTGACGACTTTGAAATTAACATCGGCTTCTAAGAGGGCGATGCGGATTTCTCTGATTGCGCTTTCGACATTGGCTTCGGTGAGCTTGTCTTCTTTGCGCATCTTCTTAAAGAGGGCGCTGAATTTTTCTGATAGTGTCTCAAATGCCATTGATGTACTCCTTCAAAGAGTCTAGTGCCTCTTCTTTTTCTTCGTTAGTTTTCGCTTTTTCCAATTCTTCGACGCGTTTTTGCAAGGATTTTTTGGTTTTTACTAGTTTAATTTTGCTTTCGGTTTCCTCAAGCTTGGCAATCGCTTTCTTGAGGGTGTCATTGACTGCGCTTCTGCTAATGGCCCTATCCTCGGCGATCTCGCTAAGGGAGAGGTCATAGAGATAGTACTCCTTGAAAAGATCCTGCTGGGTCTTCGTCAAGAGCTCCCCATAAGCGTCAAAGAGCTCAATCATCTCCTCACGTCTTTCGATGATCTCGTCTTTCATTTCTTCTCATTCCCCACGAGCAAGGCATGGAGGTATTCATCGAGGTCGAATTCCTCGAGGTCATCCATTCC
Source organism: Caryophanales bacterium (assembly GCA_016287465.1). Taxonomy (GTDB): domain Bacteria; phylum Bacillota_I; class Bacilli_A; order RFN20; family CAG-826; genus UBA4951. The sequence continues at coordinate 2,941 of JAEEWP010000044.1, forward strand.
TTCACCAAGTCCGATGAAGCGGACTGGGACACCGAGCTCATCACGGATGGAAAGGATGATTCCTCCTTTGGAGGTGCCATCCATCTTGGTGATGACGATGCCGCTGATATTGCTGACTTCTTTGAAGGCGCTAGCCTGTGAAACTCCGTTTTGTCCCGTTGTGGCGTCGATGATGAGGAAAGTCTCATGTGGGGCGCCTGGAATCTCACGCTCAAGCACGCGTTTGATTTTGCCTAGCTCAGCCATAAGGTTGGCTTTGTTATGGAGACGGCCTGCTGTATCGACGATCATAAGATCGACTTTGTTGGCTTTGGCGTATTTCGCGCCATCATAGCAAACGGATGCTGGGTCACCATTCTCTAAGCCGGTGACGATTGGACACTTAAGACGGTCAGCCCAGATCTTAAGCTGTTCCACTGCGCCTGCTCTGAATGTATCGGCAGCGACGAGCATGACCTTCTTGCCTTTTTGCATATAGCGATGGGCGAGCTTGGCGATGGAGGTGGTTTTGCCTACGCCGTTAACACCTTCGACGAGAAGAACGGTTGGGCCTTCTTCGGCGAACTGGATTTCATTGGTGATGCTTTCTCCGCCTTCGACGTAGCTAACAAACATCTGGTCGATGAGTTCTTCGTTGATCTTGGAAGGTTCGGAGATTCCCTCTTTCTGTGATTTGTCGAGAAGATTCTCGACGAGCTTAAGAGTGAGAGCGACTCCGACATCGGCTTCGATGAGAATCTGCTCAAGCTCTTCGAAATAGGAATTGTCGACTTTCTTGTAACGCTTAGAGAGATCTTCAAGACGATCGGCAAAAGCGGCTCTGCTCTTGGCCAAGCCTTTCTCGTATTTCGTGCTGTTCTCTTTCTTAGAGAACTTGCTTTTAAGATAACTGAATAAACCCATTACTTTTCCTCTGGGATGGCGATATAGGCTCTTTTGTTGAGAGCGTCTTTCGCTGCGGCGGTCTCCGCTTCTTTCTTGCTACGGCCACTGCCTCTTCCAAGCTCGTTGCCCATGAAGTAGACACCCATGAGGTAGGTCTTGGAGTTGCTTGGACCTTCTTCTTTGAGAAGTTTGTAGACGACGGTTTCTTTGGTGTCGGCCTGAATGGCTTCCTGAAGCTCGCTCTTTGGGTTTTCCTCGTAGAGGATGGTTCCGAATTTGATTGGTTCTTCAAACAGCTTCCAAACGAACTTGTGGGTGAACTCGAGGCCTTGGTCGAGAAGCATCGCTCCGATGAAGGATTCGAAGCAATCCTCTAAGACGGAGAGATTGTCTTCGACCTTGCCAGTGAAGGATGGTCCGACTTTGATATATGGAACGAGACCCATCGCTTTAGCGAGGTCCGCTTCCGATTCGGTTCTGATGAATTGGCTCTTGAGAATACTGAGATCCCCTTGCTGCATCTCTGGGTGGTAACGGTAGCAAAGCTCACCTGCCACTTCCCCGACCATGGAGTCACCCAAAAACTCAAGTCTCTCATAGTCCTGATGCTTTTTATTGCTAACAGCATTGACAGAACTATGGGTCAAAGCGACCTCATAGACTTCTTTGTTCTTGGCTAAGATTCCAAGGGTTTTGAAGAGGGGATCAAGATAGCTCATTATTCAGCCTTTTCCTCGACGAATGCGTCTTTGATTTTGGTGATGACATCGCCCTCAATCAAGTGATAGAGGACTTCCATCGCGCTATAGAAGGATTTGCCAGTGCTGTTGCCGTGGGCTTTGACGACGACGCCATTGACGCCCATGAGCATAGCTCCGCCGACATTGCTTGGATCGAGTTTGCTTGAGAGAAGTTTGACGGCTGGCTTGGCGAAGAGGTAACCGATCTTGCAACGGAGTTTGGACATGAATCCTTGCTTAAGGAGTTTGCCCATTCCTTTGGCGGTGCCTTCGGTGGTCTTAAGCATGACGTTGCCTGTATAGCCATCGCTGACGACGACATCGGCTAAGCCTTTGAGGAGCTTATCGCCTTCAATATTCCCGGCAAAATTGATGTTTTTCATTTCTTTTAGGAGTGCATAGGCCTCTTTTCCGACTGGGGAGCCTTTGCCTTCCTCGCTGCCGTTGCTAAGCAAGCAGACACGTGGTTCTGCAACACCATAGACAGCTCTCGAATAGCAGGTTCCCATATAGGCGAACTGGGCTAATTCCTCTGGGGTGTTGGTGTTAGAGGCACCGACGTCAAGAAGGGTTGTGTATCCGTTTCCTTCGAGCTGAGGGAAAGCGGTGACGAGAGCTGGACGCTGGACGCCTGGGATCTTCTTGAGGATGAGGGTGGCCGCGCTAAGGAAAGCGCCGGTCGCGCCAGCGGAGATAATGCCATCGGCATTCTCTTCTTTGACGGTGTTGAGGGCAACGACCATTGAAGAGCCTTTGCGTCTGATGACTTCAAGGGCGCCACAGGTCATCTCAACGACATCCTCAGCATTGACGATCTTGGCGAATTCAATATCTTTGAGTTCGGCTTCTTTGCCAACGAGGATGAGTTCGACATCCGGATGTTTGGCATGGAAAAGGGAAACACCTTCCTTGGTAGCTAGGCTTCCAAGGTCGCTTCCCATCATATCTACAACAATTTTCTTCATATAGAAAAACCTCTGCTTCGATAGTTAGTATAACTATCAAAGTAGCCTTAATCTAGGATAATCGGAAGTCGGTAATCGACTTCTTTACTTCATTCATGATGATGACGTTCTCAATGGACTTAGGTTCTTTGAGGATTTCTTTGGCGTCGTCTCTCGCGCATTCGAAGATCTTGAAGTCGCTGATGATGTTGGCGACAAGGAAGGATGGGAGGCCCGATTGACGGGTTCCCATAAGCTCACCAGGGCCACGTAATTTGAGGTCCATCTCAGCGATTTCAAAGCCATCATCGCTCTTCAAAAGAACCGACAGCTTCTCGTTTTCCTCATCATCGCCTTCTCCGAAGAGAACGAAGGATGCAGGCGAACCATCTCTGCCTACGCGACCACGTAACTGATGGAGACTAGAAAGTGAGAAATGGGATGGCGAATAGACGATCATGAGATTGGCTTCTTTGACGTCGATTCCAACCTCGATGAGGGATGTGGCGACAAGGATTGGACAGATGCCACTCTTGAAAGCAAGGATAGCGACATTCTTCTCTTCTTCGCTCATCTGACCGTGCATCATGACGACTTTGTCGCCGAAGTATTTCTTATATCTTTCGTAAACCGTTTTGACTGAAGTGACATCCTTGTCTTCCCCTCCTTCGATCTGAGGAACGACAACATAGATGCGTTTCTTCTCTTCTAAGGATTTCTCACAAAGTGAGGCGACTTTCTTATCGCCGCGTTTAGTCAGTATAGTTTTGACGTTTCTCTTTCCCTGTGGGAATTCGGTTAAAGTCGAGATATCGAGATCGCCATAGATGGTCATCGTAAGGGTGCGAGGGATTGGGGTCGCACTCATAAGAAGGAGGTCGGCGTGTTCGCCCTTATCGAGAAGAAGGGTTCTTTGGTTAACGCCGAACTTATGTTGTTCGTCGATGATAGCGAGTCCGAGATAGGCATAGGTCACGCCTTTGGAGAAGAGAGCATGGGTGCCGACAATTATGTCGATCGTACCGTCTTCAAGGTCTTGTAGGGTGGCTCTTTTCTCGCTTGGTTCCATCGCGCCGACAAGGAGTCCGACATTGACGTGAGTGCCCTCAAAAAGCTTCTTAAGGGTCTCGTAATGTTGCCTTGCCAAAGAGTCGGTTGGAGCAAGGAGAGCGGTCTGCTCGCTTCTTGTGTAATTGGCATATCCACAAAGGGCAGCGACAAGGGTCTTTCCAGTGCCGACATCACCTTGGAGAAGGCGGTACATGACACTCTGTTTATCCATGTCGTTAACGCATTCATCAAGGGCCTTTTGCTGGTCACTAGAAAGTGAATACGGCAGGGATTTGACGAAGATATTGAGTTTTTCGCGGTTGATTTGACGCCTTCTGTCTTTCTGAAGAGCTTTGTTTTGGGCACGCACTTCTTGGTTCTTGATTTCGAAGAGAAGAGCCTCCTGATACTTGAGGGTTCTCATGCCTTGATGGATGTCTTCAAAAGTCCTTGGAGTGTGCACTAAACGATATGCCTCACGTAAAGGCAAAAGACGATATTTCGCTCTATATTTCTTTGGGATGATCTCATCGATATCCGCTTCAAGAAGAGCCTTTTTCACAAGCCTCACGAAAGCGTAGTTCTGAATATCGTTAGGAAGGGTGTAGACAGGTTTAAGCGCTTCTTCTTGAGGAATCTCCCCTGTAAGGATGTTCACCATTGAAATGGTGTGCCTGCTCTTCTCATAAACGCCTGTCAAAGTATACACGGTGTCAGGCTTAAGCATCTTCCCTAAATATGTGCGGTTCCAGGCTTCGACGAGATAGACCATTCCCCCTACTGTCTCAAAATAAAAACGATAAAGAGTTCTCTTAGCAAATCTCATCGGATGAGGGGCGCCTCCCCTTATCTTTCCTTTAAGGACAAGATGCTCTTTATCCTCATAGGATACTTTCTCTTCTGTGTAGGTGTAATTCTCGTATCTCCTAGGGAGATGGGCTAAAACGTCGGCATAGGAAAAGATGCCGATGTTAGCGAGCGAGGAATTCATGTTCTTGGACTTCGAAAGGACCATTGCCTAATTCTAACACAAAAAGGCGCCTACTTAGGGACGCCTTATCTAGATGTTTGGGATGAGGAAGGTTTGGTGAAGTAATGACCTCGCGCGTTCTCCACCATGGTGTCGAGAGCAGCTTCAACGCGTCCCTCTTCGATCTTTTGGAATTCGTCATTCACCTTTGGGAAGAAGACGCCATCGCTCACGGCCTCAAGTTTCCACGTTATCCAAGCCAAGGCATGGGGAGGCACCCTTCTATCCGAATTGCTAGTAGGGCTGCTATTGTTATAGTAGTGATATAAATCAAGTTCTTCATCATCCGCTTCTACTGGGTCACCGATGGGGTAACCAACGGCCAACGCATATCCGATAATCGTGTTAATGTCTTCTTTCGACACAAAAACGAGTCGCATGAAGACCTCATCTGGGTTTAGACATGACGTCTCTGGCAAGGCCAAAGGCAGGTCCCAATCGCCGCCAACCCCTTTGAACTCACGTCCAAAAAGCTCTTCACCGTTTTGCCAATCGCCGTATCCGTGGGTCGGGATGCCTGTACTTGAGCCCCTAATCCCAGAATATGCATTCTCTTGGCCCTCAATCTTCACATTCACCCAGCTGTCAGATCGGTTAAGTTTTATGGACGGCCCATAATACAAGTGATCATAATCGATCATTAAGTAATCGTATGTATAAGGGTTTGTGTAAGGAGTGTTTATAGATTCACCTATGAAAGAATAGCTTTCTCGCTCATAAACACCAGTTGGGTCAGGTCCATAGTCAATCTTTTGTGAACTCGAAGTTTCCTGTGATTTGCCGCTTGATATCGAGACGCTGCTACTAAAAGACGCCTGTTGGGTATCTTTGCCACAGGAAGTAAGAAGCAAAGCTGGAATTACAGCAAAGAGGAGATGGTTTTTATTCATAATACTTATCCTTTTTATTAATCATCGCCCAGGAACATCGTCAATATTTGGATAAACAAACGATAATTCTACAAACCCATCATCAACAAATCTTGCATGGACAAGACGGTCAGTCTCTGAGATGAGAATTGAGTCGCCATTTAAGTTATCTTCTGGTCCCTTTGCAGACGAAGAAAGCGAAGCCGTCACATAGACATAATTAACGGAACGGTAGTTCTTCATAATCAGATAATAACGGCCCGGGTTGACATATGCCTCTATCGGATCATAAGTCACATAGTCGACAAGTTCCCAATCGCCATCATAAAGGGTGGCAGAAAAACCGTTTATGTTGGAGAAACTGATGTAGAGATCTCCTGCGGACGGGACATCGACAACCACGACGTTATCATAATAATAATCGCAATAAACGGTCTCATAAACGGAAGGTCCGTTGAGTGTTGGTGAAACAACCAACGGAGTATACCTAATAAGCCAAATATCGCCAGTGTAGGTTATGTTATTAAAAACCGTCCCGTTCGATGTGAAATTCTCATTTGTCCAATCAACAGATTCGGAAAGAGAGTACTTGTATTTCAAAACCGCTCCCGTGGATGGCTTATGATACCAGTAACCATCGGATTTGTTGTAGCGCATAAAATGGTAGTCAAAAGCGCCTCCCGGAGCAGAAAGCCTGAGAGCAATAAGCTCTTCGTTTGTGCCTAAAGTAGGCAATCCATTGAATTCTGAGGCTGAGACGTTTGTGAAGCCTATTGCCTCTAGATCTCCCACAACCACTCCGGCCAAATTCTCAACGTTCATGACAAAGTTTTGGTCAAATTCGAAACGCGAAAACATGCCTGGCTCATAAATCCTATTTTCATCAGGGTCAGGATTCTGATAAGGATACGGGAAGTAGTATGGCGGGATGTCATACCTTGGGATAGCATACGAATAACAGTTGTAGTGTGACCATTTAGAATCCCAGTAATATGTGTAGCATGAGTCAGTCCAATGCGAATATCCGTTCAAAAAATATGAATCTTC
>JAEEWP010000045.1 GCA_016287465.1 Caryophanales bacterium
AGTTAGATGTGTCGGTTGAACCGGCGTTCTTTGGGAAGTAATTCTTCACGAGGTTGAAGAGATAAGGATTGATTTCAAACCCTTGCTCTTCCATGGCTTCTTCGAATTTGACGGCGTGTCTTTCTTTGACGGCGCTTCTTTCACGGTAAGTGGTCTGGACGGCACCTGAACCACCGTTTCCGTAGAACATGCCAAAGACGCCAGCGCCGAAGAGGTTGACCTTCTTGTTGGCGACTTTGTTTAAAGGAAGGACATTGTTCTCGTTTCTTAAAAGAACTGCGCCTTCTTTTTCGATGGTCTCGATGTTCTCGCTTGCTTCGGCAGCGGCGAGTTTGCTCGATTCGTTATCGATGGCGCCGATGCCAGCGTTGCCAGTCACGGCCATCGCGATGTTTGACCAGTTCGCCGCCAAAGCTGGGGCGCCGATCATGCCGATTAAGGCAAGACCACCGATGATTGGGGTAAGGATGCGGATGACGATCTTGTTTCCTTTTTTGCTTTTCTCAGCCTTTTCCTTATAGGCAGGAAGCCAGGCTAAGAAGAAATAAAGAGTGGTAATGATAAGGACTGCTGCGCCAAAGATGACGAACATGATCCAGTAATGGCTAGCGAATCCCATATCGATCATGGCGGTGATTCTCATTGTTCTTCCTCCTTAACTTGCTCACCCTTTTTCTTTTTGAGGATGCTAAGGGTGACCATTGTGGCAATCAAGCAGGCTGAGACGCCCATCAAGACGCCGAAAACGACAAAGCCAGTATCTTTGTCTTCCCATTGTCTTGTCGGTGTTGCGGTCTGCTTCTTCTCGCTACTTGGAGCTTCCTCCGCGAAACGAGGTTCGGCGATGACGAGATTGTCCTCATTATGAGCGACCATCTCGACTTGGACTTCATTGGCTTTTCTTGCCATGCCTCCGCCCGCTGCGGCGCTCGCGCAAGAAGCGCCCATAAAGGCGAAGCCAAGGATACCAGCCAAAAGAAGAAACCTGTTTTTCTTCATATGTTTGTCTCCTTCTAAGACTTGTCGACATTTATAGGATAGAGATACGCGCGTGAAAAAACAATACACGCTGTATAGAAATGTAACAAAAAAAGACCTCCTGTTAAGGAGGCCTTAATTTGTATCACTAATTAGTGAAGGATTTCGGCGACGGTACCAGAACCAACGGTCTTGCCACCCTCACGGATGGAGAACTTGGTGCCAGCTTCAAGAGCGATTGGGTGGATGAGCTGGACGGTGAAGGTAACGTGGTCACCTGGCATAACCATCTGGACATCGGCTGGAAGGGTGATGGATCCAGTGATATCGGTGGTACGGAAGAAGAACTGTGGTCTGTAACCGTTTAAGAAAGCGGTGTGACGGCCACCTTCATCCTTGGTAAGGACGTAGACAGCAGCGCTGAACTTGTCGTGTGGGACGATGGAACCTGGCTTAGCAAGGACCTGGCCACGCTCGACCTGGTCGTGGGTGATACCACGGAGAAGGGCGCCGATGTTGTCGCCGGCCTCAGCGTAATCAAGGGTCTTACGGAACATCTCAAGACCGGTCACGACGGTCTTCTGGGTGGCTTTGATGCCAACGATTTCAGCTTCGTCGTTGATCTTGATCTGACCACGCTCGACACGGCCAGTGACGACGGTGCCACGGCCAGAGATGGTCATAACATCTTCGATTGGGAGAAGGAATGGCTTGTCAGCGGTTCTTTCTGGATCTGGGATGTAGGTGTCAAGAGCCTTAAGGAGCTCAAGGATTGGAGCGGCAGCTTCGTCCTTGGAAGAAGTGGTCTCGCAAGCCTTTAAAGCGGAACCACGGATGACTGGAACTTCGTCACCTGGGAATTCGTATTTGCTAAGAAGGTCACGGACGTCCATTTCGACGATGTCGATAAGTTCTGGGTCATCGACCATATCGCACTTGTTAAGGAAGATGATGATCCTTGGAACGCCGACCTGACGAGCAAGAAGGACGTGCTCACGGGTCTGTGGCATAACGCCATCAGCGGCACTGACGACAAGGATGGCGGCGTCCATCTGGGCGGCACCGGTGATCATGTTCTTGATGTAGTCAGCGTGCCCTGGGCAGTCAACGTGGGCGTAGTGACGGGTTTTGGTCTCGTACTCTTCGTGAGCGGAGTTGATGGTGATACCACGAGCTCTCTCTTCTGGGGTGCTATCGATTCCGCCGTAGCCGACGTCTTTAGCATTACCTTCGACACCACCGGTCTCTTTGCCAACAAGGGAAAGGACGTGGCAGATGGCGGCGGTAAGAGTGGTTTTGCCGTGGTCGATGTGACCGATGGTACCAACGTTAACGTGGGTGCGGTCACGATTGAATTTCTCTTTTGCCATTGTGTTTTTTCCTCCAAAAATGGTTTTCTAGAAAAGCAGCAAATTAATCATAGAGCAAGCATTTTCGTTTCGCAATAGGTATTACCTATTAGTGAGACGCGCTCTCTTTGACAATTGCATCTTGGACAAAGCGTGGGGTTTGTCCGTAGTGGTCGAAGCTCATCATGAAGTTGCCACGACCCTGGGTGAGGGAACGAAGGTCGGTGACGTAACCGAACATCTCGCTGAGTGGGATCATGCAGGTGAGGATCTTGGCGATACCGCGCTGATTCTCTTCCTGGATCTCACCACGACGACGGGTGACATCGCCGATGACGTCGCCATAGTACTGCTCTGGGGTAGTGATGGTGACCTTCATGATTGGCTCTAAGATGACAGGATCGCACTTCGTAGCGGCTTCTTTGAGAGCCATGGAAGCGGCGATCTTATAAGCAGCTTCAGAGGAGTCTACATCGTGGTAGCTTCCATCGAAAAGCGTAGCTTTGATGTCAATGACTGGGAAGCCGGCGATAAGGCCTCTTCCACAGGCATCTTCCAAACCCTGCTGGGTTGGTTTGATGAACTCTTTTGGAACGGATCCGCCAACGGTCGCATCGATGAACTCGAAGCCCTTTCCTGGGTTTGGTTCGAATCTGATGGCGACGTCGCCGTACTGACCATGGCCACCACTTTGTTTGATGTATTTGCCACGGGTTTCGGCTTCTTTGCGGATGGTTTCGCGGTAGTTGACTTGTGGACGACCGACGTTGACGGAAACGTTGAATTCACGTCTCATACGGTCGATAAGGACATCGAGCTGGAGCTCACCGACACCGCCGATGATGGTCTGACCGGTTTCGGCATTGGTGTGGACACGGAAGGTTGGGTCCTCTTCAGCGAGTTTCTGAAGAGCGATCGACATCTTCTCCTGGTCGGCTTTGGTTTTTGGCTCGACGGCCTCTTCGATAACAGGCTCTGGGAAGGTGAGGGATTCAAGGACGACCTTCTCGTTGACATCGCAGAGGGTGTCACCGGTGGTGGTAGCTTTGAGTCCGACGACGGCACCGAGTTCACCAGCGTGGAGAACGCTGACTTCCTGACGGTGGTTGGCGTGCATAAGGACCAAACGGCCGATACGCTCTTGGACGCCACGGGAGCTGTTATAGATGTAGGAACCGGCTTTGAGCTGGCCCTGGTAGACACGGACGAAGGCAAGACGGCCGATGAATGGGTCGGTTGCGATCTTGAAGGCTAAGCCAACAAATGGGGCATCGTCAGTGGTTTTGCAAACGTATTCTTCGGTTCCTTTGGTTCCCTTCTCACCTGGGATATCAAGTGGGGATGGGAGGTAATCGATGACAGCGTCGAGAAGGAGCTGGACGCCTTTGTTCTTGAAGGCGGTTCCGCAGAAGACTGGGAAGAATTCGGCGGTAAGGACGGCCTTACGGGCGACTCTCTTGATGTCTTCGACGCTTGGTTCTTGTCCATCAAGGACCTGCATCATGAATTCCTCGTCGTATTCGGCAAGGGCTTCAAGGAGTCTCTGATGGTAATCAGCGGCCTGGTCTTTGAGATCGTCTGGAATCTCTTTCTCTACCGGTGGCTGATCCTTGTCTTGGGTGTAGTAGTAGGCTTTCATGCCGACGAGGTCGACCTCGCCGATGAACTGGCTTTCACGTCCGATTGGGAGCTGGAAGGCGGCATATTTGACGCCAAGACGCTCTTTGAGGGTGTCTAAGCACATGAAGAAGTCCGCACCGATGGCGTCCATCTTGTTGCAGAAGACGATCCTTGGAACGTGGAATCCGTCGGCCTGACGCCAGACGGTTTCGGTCTGAGGCTCGACGCCATTCTTGGAGTCAAGAACGGTGACGGCGCCGTCTAAGACACGGAGTGAACGTTCGACCTCAACGGTGAAGTCAACGTGCCCAGGAGTGTCGATGATGTTGATACGGTGGTTTTTCCAGAAAGCGGTAGTAACGGAAGCGGTAATGGTAACGCCTCTCTCCTGCTCTTGGACCATCCAGTCCATGACGGCGGTGCCTTCATGAACCTCACCGATCTTGTGGGTACGTCCGGTGTAATAAAGGATACGTTCGGAAGTTGTGGTTTTACCGGCATCGATGTGAGCCATGATACCGATGTTTCTAGTATGAGGAAGGTCGTAGACTTCGCTTTCCTTGATAAGGTTCTCGGCCATTGCGCTTCTCCCTTACCAACGATAATGGGCGTAAGCTTTGTTGGCTTCGGCCATCTTGTGGACGTCTTCTTTCTTCTTGACAGCGGCACCAGCGCCGTTGGCAGCATCGATGATCTCACCAGCAAGCTTCTCTTCCATGGTCTTCTCACCACGGAGGCGGCTATAGGTGACGAGCCATCTGAGTCCGAGGGTCTGTTTTCTCTCAGAGGAAACCTCGACTGGGACCTGGTAGTTGGCAGCGCCGATACGGCGGACCTTTAACTCAACCTCTGGCATGATGTTCGCGATAGCAGTAGCGAAGACATCCATGGCTGGCTTTTCGGTCTTCTTTTCGATGAGCTTGAAGGAATTGTAGATAATTGTCTGGCTGGTTCCCCTCTTGCCGTCGTACATGACGCGGTTGATGAGACGGGTGACGAGCTTTGAATTATAAACTGGATCTGGGAGGACATCGCGTTTTTCGATTTTACCTTTGCGTGACATTGTTCATTTCCCTCCTTATTAGTTGCTGCCCTTCTCTGGGGTCTTGGTTCCGTAGAGGGAACGACCCTGACGACGGGCTTCGATTCCAGCGCAGTCAAGGCAGCCACGGATGATGTGGTATCTGACGCCTGGGAGATCTTTGACACGGCCACCGCGAATCATGACGGTGCTGTGTTCCTGAAGGTTGTGGCCTTCGCCGCCGATGTAGGCGGTGACTTCGTATCCGTTGCTCAAACGGACACGGGCATATTTTCTAAGAGCGGAGTTTGGCTTCTTAGGAGTCATGGTGCCGACACGGGTGCAGACGCCGCGCTTCTGGGCACTTGGCTGGTTGGTCTCGCTCTTCTCAAGGGAATTCCATCTCTTGCCTAAGGCTGGTGACTTAGACTTCTTGACGAGATTCTTTCTACCGGAGCGGACGAGTTGGTTGATTGTTGGCATTCTTTGCAATCTCCTTTTTCTCTAGTCGCTAGAAGAGGGTTCCCCCACTTCAGCGTACGGGTTGAACTATACGCGCGAGAAAAAACCTTGTCAACAGCGAAATAATATGGATTTTGACACGCTGGGTTAAGTGGATAGCAAAACCACGATATTTCCCCTTAGAAAAATTTTTTAGCATTTTGGGTTAAATTGACGAAAAAAGAGGAAGACACGCTTCCCCTTATGCTATTCGTAAAGATATTTGTCTCTCTCAAGAGGTGGCCAGGTTTTGAAATGAAGCCTATTCATCTCAGAACAGATGAGATCCGCTTTGAAAGCCACTGGTTCTTTTGGGAGGAATTCGACATACTCGTCATCGATATATAACGCGAACATATGCGTGTTCACCTCAAAGATAAGGCGGTAATAGACCTCATAGGAGAGATCGAAATGATAATGCTCCCCTAATTTGGTTCCATCGTAATGTAAGCCTTGGTGGTCCAAAGTGAATGTGCCTTCCCCTACTACTTCGGCAGCGTGGTCCTTGCTCTTAACGTAATGGTCAGGAGGTTGGATTCCGATCGTCGTCTTGAAGGAGAAAGAGAAATCAGGGTTCTCTCTGATTTGCTTGATGATGTCTTTTCTTTCCATCAAAACCCAGTCGGAAGGATATTTGGGCATTTCTTTGACTTCTTTGTTTGGAACAAGCTCAAGGTATTCATTGCATTTGGCTTCGAATCCGCAGGCATCGCACTTGATGGTGTCGCCCTCTCCATGCATATGGAATTCCTCGCCACATGATGGGCACTTATAGCAGATGTCGTGCATGCCGTCGCACCCCTGCCCTTTGGTATCCCATTTGAAGTGATTCTTCTCTTGGTATTCGTAGTCATTGTGGCCGAACTCTTCTCTGAGTTTGTTTTCTATTTCTTCTGGGGAAAGGTTCGTGATGTCCTCTTTGCTGAACATCTTATAGACGGTGACTTCGCTTCTACCACCTTCCCTATAGTAATGAGAGAAGACCGGGGCCACTAAAGCCTGGCCATCGAATCTCGCGAAATAGACCGGGACCTTGCAGTGCTTGATGAGTTTGCCCACACCTTCGATGAAGTTCTCGTTCATGCCGGTGACGGTGGCAAGTCCTTCTGGGGACATTGAGACAACACCCTTCTTCTTGATGATCGAAAGGATGGCCTTAACGCCAAAGACATCGACGCAGAAGTTTTTCTTTGGGAGGATGCTCATCCTCTCGAAAGCCCAGTGAAGGTGGCTTCTGAAGAACTCGCAATAACCTGCGACCATGTTGAATGGGCGAGGATACATGACGGCTTGGATATAGGAATGATCGAGTCTAGAAAGGTGGTTCCAAAGGAGGAGAGCGCCATCCTTCTCTTTGCGGGGATCATCTATCCTATGGACGATTGGGTTATGTTTCTTGAGTTGGATATCCACCATGACGAGATGGTAGAACCAGTTGTATAGGCGATTAGGTATATGGAAATTGCGGTGAAGTAGTTTCCGCTGAAGGGATTCTTTCTGTTTGCTCATGGAAAACATTCTAGGTTATGCCTTTGCTGAAAGCAAAAGAAAAAGGCGCGGTAGGCGCGCCTTCTATGTTTGGCTCTTTACTTCTCCTCAGAATCGATGGCGTCGAATTTGGCTTTGAGGGTTGGGGAGTCTTTGGTCAGCTTCTTGATTGAGAGAGCCTGGGCTTTGTCGTTAGCAAGCCTCAGGTTGTTCTCTGACTTGGTAAGGTCATCCCTCACCTTCTGGAGATGGGCGATGGTCTTGTCGATCTCCTCGATCGCGTCATTGAACTGACGGGTGGCAAGATCGTAGTTCCTTCCGAAGTTGGTCTGGAATTCGGTGAGCTTGGCTTCGAAATTGGTGACATCGATATTCCTTTGCCTCTCCTCTTCGATCGTCGCAAGGGCCTTGCTGGTCTTTTTGCTAGTGGCATCAAGCAAGGCGATGATTGGGAGGAAGAACTGCGGACGGACCACGTACATGTTCGGGTAGCGATGGCTGACGTCGACGATGCCGTTGTTATAGAGATCGCTTTCTGGTTCAAGCATCGAGACAAGGACGGCGTATTCGCAGTTCTTTTTCTTTCTATCGTCATCGAGTTTCTTGAAGAAGTCCTCGTTCTTGTGTTTGGTGGCAGTCCCATCCCCTTCGTTCTTCATCTCGAACATGATGGAGAGGAATTCGGTGCCATTCTCGTCATAGTCACGGAAGACGAAGTCACCCTTAGTGCCTTCGATGACCTCATTATCCTTTTCAAAATAGGCGCGCGGATATGCGATTGCGCGAATCTTGTCGAATTCGGTATGGCAATAGACCTCAAGGGATTCTCCGATGCCCTTGGTGCTTTGTTTGGCTTTGAAATCCTTGTAGAACTTCACTTCTTCGTCTTTGGCGTTGAGTTCGATGAGGTATTCTTTCTTCTTGCTGGCGAGCTCCCCTTCAAGCTTCTGCTTCTCTATGCGGAGCTCTTCCTGAACCTTTTTTTCTTTGGCGATGGCCTCGTTCACTTTGAGTTGGGCTTCGTTTGCAGCGTTCGTGATCTTGCCTTTTAGTTCGGCGATCTCCACTTCTTTCTTTGAAAGGGCCTTCTCAACTTCATCCTTCTGGGATTTCTCAAGGAGCTCTTTCTGGTGAAGGAGTTCGGCTACTTTCTTCTCGTTCTCGGAGATGATTTTGGCCTTTTCGGCGTTTAAACGTTCGAGGTATTTCTCCTCTGCTTCTTTTTTGTTTCTCTCGATTTCCTTGGCAAAAGCCTCTCCTTTTACCTGTTCAAGGATCTCATTGTAATCATTCTCGTCGATTTTAAAGACGGTTCCGCATTTCGGGCACTTAATCTCTTTCATATGTCTGGCCTCCGATAAATATTTTGAATGTTTTCTCTTTGTACAGCAAAGAAAAAAGACGCGACCCCTATAAGGAGAAGGAATCGCGTCTTGGGTTTGGCTTTATTTATTCAGCTGGAGCTTCGTAGCCTGGGATTGGTTCGAGAAGGTTGTTTCTCAAAGCGTCGATGTCGTCCTGGGAGATGCCACGATCGAGCATCCAGTCGGCACAGATGTCCTTAAGTGCTTTGCCTTCTTCGTATTCCTGGCAGGCAAAGACGGCCTTGATGAATTTTGGGAAGTCATAGGACTGGACGGCTCTGTCACGATATCTCTCGTGGGCGCCGTTATCGAAGGAGGTGAACTCATAGTCCATAGCGGCTTCGAGCATGCTGACACCGAGAGTGGCCTCGAGGATGAAGATGAGGGTTCCGGTTCTATCGGCACCACCCCAGCAGTGGCAGTAAACGGCCTTATCTGGGGTAGCGTTCTTGAAGATGTCGACGGATCTCTGAAGATCAGCGGCGCTGATGTTGTTCCAGAGGTCAGCGAAGGAGCCAAGGGCTAAACGCTCATAATCGACGTCTTCACCAAGGGAAGAACCTTGCTGGGTTCCGATAGCGTCGGCCTTTCTAAGGTCGAATTCGAAGCCAACGTGGAGCTCATCTCTGAAGATGGCTTTGTTGGTGTCGTCAAGGGTGACGCCGTGGTTGAGGGTTTTGTTGATTTCGCTATCGACGAGCTCGGATCCACGGTAGATGAGACCCTGTTTGATTCTCTTTCCGTCACGGGTTGGTTTGCCACCGATGTCACGGACGTTGTAGGCAGGAGCGGCGTTGATGTTACGGAAGTGTCCTTTGGTGTGGAAGCTTCCGATGGCGGAGTCATGGGCGCCGTCAGCGGTCTCGACTTTCCAGAAGTAAGTGGTGTCGCAGAAGAGGTTGTTCATCTCGGCTTTGGTTTCGGTGACTTCAAAGGTGGTAGCGCCTTCGGAGAAGTCTTTGTCGGTATCGAGGAAGACTTTGTAACCGGTAGCACCATCAGCGGCTTCCCAGGTAAGGTCGAACTTCTCGAAGTTGTCCTTATCCTTGTTGCCTTTGTCACGGTAGGTCTTGGCGTCAACGCCTTTACCAAGATAGGTGTCTGGGTAATCGGCTTTGCTGACTTGGCGGAGTCCCCACTTCTCTTC
>JAEEWP010000046.1 GCA_016287465.1 Caryophanales bacterium
TCAAAGATGATAGCGCCATCGACGTGGGAGGTGATGACTTTCTCAATCATGGAAAGAGCCTCTTCACGGCTGTGGGATGTGGTGAAGAGGGAAAGGACGAAGCCTTTTGTCTTCGCGACATCGGAAATGCCAGCGAGAAGGTTAGAGATATAGACGTAGTTGGCGTTAGGGATGATGACGCCGATGTTGGTTGATTTGTTGGTGGCAAGAGCCTGGGCGAGGCCGCTTGGTTTATATCCAAGGCGTTTGATGGTCTCTTCGACATTGAGACGGGTGGCCTCAGTGACGTTGCCTTGTTTATTGATGACACGGGAGACGGTAGCTAAGGAAACTCCGGCTGCTTGGGCGACTTGATAGATGGTTACACGATCCTTGGTGTTCATGTTCTTTCCTCCAAGATAACCTCATTCTAAAAAGAAAAAAGATTTAACACAATGAAAAAATTTTCATAAACACGTCAAAGTGTTTTCAAACCCACAAAATATTCGGTAGTTACTATGTAAAACTATGTCGGTAATGTATTCTCGACTTATTTACCTTTCATGATATGCCTGTTTTAACTTTGTTTTTTTGTAGACATTTTTCAAGTAAATTTCATGTATTTACATAATAAAAGCGGGGACATAATCCCCGCCTTAACTTGCTTTTATCTTTAACGGACGAAGAAGTCCTCGCCATCCTTGAAGGAAGGATCTTCATCAAGGAGGAAAGCGTCTTTCTCAGAACCTTCGAGTCTAAGCTCAACTGGGCTAAGGACTTTGACGTCGTTATTGATGTTCTTGATGACGGCTGCGTGATACATGTTTCCGTCATAAAGGATTGTTCCATCAAGCGCCACCACAACCATCGAGCCTTCTTTGATGCCTTTGAGGCTAGAGACGGTCTCGTAGGTCTTATCGCCACACTGAAGCTTAAGGATAAGGGCTTTCTCATCAAGAGGGTGTTCCTCGGTTGAAAGGACCTTGGCGACTCTATATCCGGAATCCTTGACCTCTGGGAGAGGGGCTAAGCCTTCTCTCTCAAGGAGAGAATTGACCACTTCAAGGAGTTTGCTGTCTGGGACGAAGATGACTCCGTTGGCCTTGATTTTCATCACATCGTCGATATGGAAGATGTTATAGCCGACGAGTTTATTGTCCTCGCCATATAAAGCGACCACGTTGTTATGGGTTTCACTCTTAAGGACTCTGGCCTCAGGTTCGATGACGACGATGAGGACGTCTTTGATGGCTTGGTGATTGTAGAAAAGTCTATACATAGGTCTTCTCCTTACTTCTTATATATTAAGCGATAGATCGGTTTGCCTTCGCTTCTGAAGTTCCTCTCATATTCGCTCATGGCGTCATTTTCCTCGTCAAAAACGTAATCTTTTTCGTCAACGAGGTTGATAAAGGCGGTTCCTTCCACTTCTTCTTTGGTGAACTCGTAGAGACCTTCGTTATCAGTCTTCTGACGGAGCTCCCCTCCTTTTTCAAGAAGCGAGAGATAAGTCTCTAAACGAGGTTTGGCGGTGAGCCTTCTCTTGGAATGTCTCTTCTTTGGCCAAGGGTCAGAGAAATTGAGGTAGATGGTCTTGAAGCCTTCCTTAGGAAGCTCAGGAGCGACTTTGTCGAAATCCTGATAGACGATCTTAACGTTCGTTAGCTCCTTCTCGACAATCTTCTTCGCGAGAGTGCCTAAGGATGAGACATCTCTTTCAACAGCGAGGTAATGGTTCTCTGGATGACGCTCAGCAAGAGAGACGATGAAGTCGCCTTTGCCGGAACCGATCTCAAGGTAGAGAGGTGCGCTTTCAAAGAAAGTCTTATCCTCGAAAGGAAGAGACAACGTTATTTCCTCATGCTCTTCGATGAATGGAAGAGCCCATTTCTTGAAACGAGATCTCACTTAGCGGTTCCTAATGCGTAGATCGCCCTAGCGTAGATGGCGATGTCTTTGATGAAGTCTTCGATGTAGATGTATTCGTCTGGCGAATGCATGTTGCCTGGGTGCTTTGGCCACTCAGCGCCGAAAGCGACGGTGTTAGGCGCTTCTTTGGCATAGGTGCCTCCGCCGATGGCGAGAGGTTTGGCAAAGAGTTTGTGGGCGCCTTTCTTGTAGGCTTTCATGAGAGTGCTCACGAGAGTGGACTTCTTATCATAGATAAGCATCTTGCTTTCGCTCTTCTTGGTGAGCTCTAAGCCAGTAGCCTCGCCGAACTTGGCGATGAGCTCTTCTGGTTTGGCTTCCTCACCGAAACGGAAGTCGATGGTGAAGTTAAGGTTCTTTCCGTCGTAGTTGACGATGCCATAGTTATAAGTAGCTTCGCCAAGCTCTTTGGACATGTTATATCCGCCGAAGGATTTGCCATGGCAGTCTTTCATGGCTTTGGCGGCTTTGGAAAGGACTTCGAGCTTATAGAAATCTCCAAGGGCTTCGAAACAAGAGACCATAGCGTTCTCACCGAGTTCTGGGGTGGAAGCGTGGGCGGTCTTGCCGGAGAATCTGACCATTAATAATGCGGAATTGTCAGTGATTTCGCATTTGATGGCCTTCTCTTTGAGATATTTGACGAACTTTGAATCTGGTTTCAAAGTGACGAGCACGTAATCGCAGACGGCATTACGGACGACACCGCCATTCATGGCGATGACCGGTCCTAATTCGCCTTCGTAGTGGGCGTCATAGTACTGGATGCCCTTCTCCGCATAGATAAGCGGCCAATTGGCATCTGGGGTGAAGCCGAATCTTGGGGCTTCTCCTTTGTATTCGTTGAAGTAATAGTGAAGGCAGCTTGATCCACGTTCCTCATCGCCACCGCTGACGATCTTGACGCGGTAGCCTTTGAGCATTCCTTCGTCCTGAAGGAGCTTGACGGCATAAAGGGCAGCAAGAAGAGGTCCCTTGTCATCGCAAGCGCCTCTGCCATAGATGACGCCGTCTTTGATCTCGGCGCCGAAAGGCTTGAAGTTCCATTTTCCGCTCACAGGAACGACATCGCTATGGCCATAGATGCCAACAAGCGGTCCTTCCTCTCCGACGGTGATTTCAGTGCAATAGCCATCGATGACTTTGCTCTTCCAACCGAAGTTGGAACCCATCTTGGCAAAATACTCTAAGGCTTTCTTGACGCCTAAGCCATAAGGCGCACCCTCACCAATCGTGGTCTCATCATAGACGCTGTTGATGCGGATGAAGTTCTGAAGGGCTTTGACGGCCCCAAGTTCATAAGCTTTTGCTAATTTGTCGAAATTCGGCATTACTCTTTCTCTTCCTCTCTATCGCCGCTTCTGAATCTCTTTGCGACGAACATCGTTGCCTTGCCGACTACTGGGGTAATGATGCCGGCTAAGATTGCCTCTCCTAACATGCCACACAAGATAATGATCGCAACGAACACAGTGACTCCTCCCACAAACGGGCTTTCACTAGATAAAAGACCGATGGTTTCGTTTGGGAAGAAGATAAATAGCGATCCAAACACGAACACCGTATGCATAACGGTAAAGGCGAAGGAGAGCAAACCCACAATAAGTGGGTTCCCGTATAGTTTAGAATTTTTGTGAAGCAAGTCAAAGAACAAACCGCTCAAAAATCCGAATAGGGCTCTTGGGAGGACGCTGATCCATGGCCAGATGAAGAGGGCGTCAAAGGTTCCGGCTGGCATGGTTGTTGCTTTGATGAGTGAGCAAACGCCCATGGCGATGCCGAATAAGAGGCCTTTTCTCCAACCGAAGAGGTAAGCGCCAAGAAGAACTGGCAAGTGAAGAAGAGTGAAGCTGATGAATGGGAGGGTGATCATTCCGACATACGGAACGAAAGTCATGGTTGCGATGATAGCGACGAAAATCGCGTCGATGGCGATATCTTTAACTGTTATTTTCATTTTGATTATTTCCTGTTCTTAAGATTGATTGCGTATAGTCCTTCCATGAGAAGGTCTTTGTCGTAGATGAACTCCGGGAGTTCGTCTTTGACGTACTCAGCGTTTCCGCCGGTAAGGATTTTGGTGAGCTTATGGCCAACCGCTTTTTCGAAGGCGTCAGCGAATCCTCGCACCTCATAGATGGTGCCATTGATGATACCGCTCGCCATACAATCCACGGTGTTTTTGCCAAGGATTTTTGCTTTTTTCGATAGGGAAATCTCTGGCAAAGCCGCAGTTCCATTAGAGAGAGCTTCCAAAGAAAGCCTCATTCCTGGAGCGATAGCTAAACCTGAATAAGCGCCATCCCCGTCGATATAGAGGTATTTGCTCGCCGTGCCTAAATCGGCCACGAAAACGTTGTTGCCATACCTCTCTTTGGCTCCCACCGCATCAGCGATGAGATCGGCGCCGACCTCGGATGGGTTGTCGACGCGCATCATGAGCCCGTTCTTAAGTCCAGGGCCAATAACCTTAGCCTTCACGCCGAAAAGCTTTTGGCTGAGGTTAGTGAGAATTGTCCCGATTGAAGGGACAACCGATGAAATGATTACTTCATCGATTTCGCTTAACTCGATGTCGAGGGATTTGAGCATCAAAAGAAGGCGGGAACGGGTCTCGTCCTCGCTGCGCTTGGTGTCACTATCCATCAAATAGGAATTAAGCAGTTTGTCATCGGCGAAAAAGCCGAAGTCTGTCAGGGTATTCCCGACGTCAATTGCAAGTAACATTTGGTCTGTCTCCGCTCCGCTCCAACCTTGTTGGTAGCGGGCAGCAACATTCTATAACAAGCGTCACCTCAATGCCACGGAAAATGGCGTATAGCTTTGATAAGTTTTGCTTTCTCTTTCTTTAGGGCACGGAGGTTGTTCTGAACTCTTTTTCTTTGTTCATAGTCCTCCACCGCTTTTTTGGCTTCAGGTGAACCGATAGGACCAACATATTCAGAGACGATTTTGTCCCCTTCCCTTCTCTTCCGATAACAATAGACCTTTGATTTTAGGCGTTGTTCAAATAAATAACCTTTGGGTAGGGATGCCAAAAGGGACTCATATGAGGCGATGTTCCTCTGAATCCTTTCAAGTTCTTCTTTTAGAACATTTTCTAAAACCGACATTTTCTTCCTTCGAAAATATACTACTTTCTGTCTACTCAACATAATTGTAGTATATCCAAACCGAAAAAGAAAACCCGTAGTTCGACTTGCGAATCCACGGGTTAGTTATTAAGCGACAACTATGTTGAGGATTCTTCCTGGGACGTAGATGATCTTTTTGATCTCATGTCCAGCTAAGAAGGATTGGACTTTCGCCGACTCATTGGCTTTAGCCATGACCTCATCCTGAGTGGCTTCTTTGCTCACCTCGATGACGTCACGCATCTTGCCATTGACGGAGACTGCGAGTTTGACGGTCGTGAGGGTGATGGCTTTCTCATCATAAGTTGGCCATTTCTCATAGGCGATCGATTCCTTGTGACCGAGTAAGGACCACATCTCCTCACCGGCGAATGGGCAGACGCAGGAGAATAGTTTGACAAAGCCTTCTAAGTAGGATTTGTAGAGGCTTTTCGCTTTATAGCAGTCATTGACGAAGACCATCATCTGGCTGATCGCGGTATTGAAATCGAGGTTCTCGAAGTCGGTGCTCACCTTCTTGACGAGGAAGTTATATGAGTAATCGAGCTCATGGGAGTTCTCTTCCGAGATCATCTTGGTGTATGGCTCTTCGCTCACAAGACGGAAGGCTCTTTCGATGAAACGGGTCGCGCCGTTAAGGGACTCGGTTGACCATGGCTTCATCTCATTAAGAGGGCCGGCGAACATCTCAAAGAGACGTAAGGAATCGGCACCGTTGCTATTAACGATATCGTCAGGGTTGACGACGTTGCCACGGGACTTGGACATCTTCTCGCCATTGGCGCCAAGGATCATACCCTGGTGATAGAGCTTCTGGAATGGCTCTTTGCATTTGACGATGCCAATGTCATAGAGGAACTTATGCCAGAAACGGGCATAGAGAAGATGGAGGACGGCGTGCTCTTGTCCACCGACATAAATGTCGACTGGGAGCCAGTGCTCAATGAGCTCTGGGTCGGCCATCGCTTTATCGTTCTGTGGGTCGATATAGCGGATGTAGTACCATGAGGAACCCGCCCACTGTGGCATGGTATTGGTCTCACGGAGATATTCTTTGCCATCGATGGTTGGCTTTAACCAAGCATCTGGGGCTTTGGAAAGAGGAGGTTTGCCATCTTTGGTTGGCTGATAGTCATCAAGCTCAGGAAGGACGAGAGGAAGCTGATCCTCTGGGATTGGGAATTCCTTGCCATCCTTGTCCTGCATCATTGGGATCGGTTCGCCCCAATAACGCTGTCTGGAGAAGATCCAGTCACGGAGTTTGTAGTTGACCACTTCTTTGCCTGCGCCAAGCTCAACGAGCTTCTTGGTGATGGCGGCTTTCGCTTCGGCGATCATCATGCCGTTGGCGAACTCACTATTCATATGTGGGGCATCATCGACCATGGCCTCTTCGGAGATATCTCCTTCAAGAACCTGGATGATTGGGAGATCGTGTTTCTTTGCAAAAGCGTAGTCTCTCGTATCGTGGGCAGGAACGGCCATGACGGCACCGGTTCCATAGGAACCAAGGACGTAATCGGCGACATAGATCGGGATGGATTTGCCATTTATTGGGTTGATGGCGGTCGCGCCAAGATAGACACCGGTCTTCTCTTTCTCAAGAGAGGTTCTCATGAGGTCGCTCTTCTTAGCGGCATCAGTAACGTATTTCTCCACCGCTTCTTTTTGCTCAGGGCTCACAAGCTCTTTGACGAGAGGATGCTCTGGGGCAAGGCAGCAATAGGTGCAGCCGAAGAGGGTGTCGACACGGGTTGTGAAGACATCGAAATAAGTATCTTTGCCTTCAATATTGAAACGGATCTGAACGCCGGTTGAACGGCCGATCCAGTTGCGTTGCATCTCAAGGGTGCTCTTTGGCCAATCTAAGCCTTCGAGATCTTTCTCAAGACGATCAGCGTAAGCGGTGATCTTGAGGATCCATTGGCGCATTGGCATACGGATGACTGGGAAGCCACCGCGCTCAGACTTGCCATCGATGACCTCTTCGTTAGCGAGGACGGTGCCAAGCTCTGGGCAATAGTTGACCGGGATATCGTCGACATAGGCTAAGTCGTGTTTATACATCTGGAGGAAGATCCACTGGGTCCACTTGTAGAAAGATGGATCGATGGTGGCAATCTCTTTAGTCCAGTCATAGGAAAGACCTAAGGTCTTGATCTGCTCTTTGAAATGGGCGATGTTCTTGCGGGTGAAGCCTTCTGGGTGCTCGTTGTTCTTGATGGCGAATTGCTCAGCAGGAAGGCCGAAAGCGTCCCAACCCATTGGGTGAAGGACGTTAAAGCCCTGCATCCTCTTCATTCTGCAAAGGATGTCGGTCGCGGTATAACCCTCTGGATGTCCGACGTGAAGTCCTTGTCCGGATGGATAAGGGAACATGTCGAGGGCGTAGTATTTTGGTTTTGAGAAATCATGGACGTCACATTTGAAGGTTTCGTGCTCGTCCCAGTATCTGGCCCATTTCTTCTCAATGGAGCCATGGTCGTATGACATAAGGTGTCCTCCCACTATGAAGCGAGAGAATGGTAGATCTTGAGGTACTCGTTAGCGGAATTCTTCCAGCTGTGGTCGCACTTCATCGCATTCTTCACGCAAGTCCAGAAAGCTTTCTTGTCTTCGAAGAGCTCTCTAGATAGACCCACGGCATAGCCGAGGCCTGAATCATTATAATCATTGAAACCGATTCCGTCAGCCACTTTCAGGTTGTCTTTGTTGTAACCAACAACCGTATCGGCAAGACCGCCGGTATAACGGACGATCGGAAGGGTGCCGTAGCGTTTGGCGATCATCTGCGAGATTCCGCATGGCTCGAAGAGGCTTGGCATGAGGAAATAGTCGCATCCGGCATAGATCTTGTGGGCGATCGCATCGTTATAGCCGATATAGATGCCACAGGTATCCGGGAAGTCGCGCCTAAGGGCTTCGCACTTCTGCTCGAGCTCGTATTCGCCTGAGCCGAGGATTAAGAGGGAGGCGCCTCTAGCAAGGGCTTCTCTCATGTTGTTGATCATGATGTCGATGCCTTTTTGCCAAGAGAGGCGAGAGACGATGCCATAGACTGGCCCGCCCCTATTCGTGATATGGAAGAAATCGAGGAGTTCTTTCTGGTTGGCTTTTTTGCCTTCTTTCACGGTTTCAACGTCAAAATTCCTTGCAATTCCTTTGTCTTTTGAAGGATCCCACTCCTCAATGTCGATGCCATTGGCGATGCCAGTGAAGTCGTAGCGTCTAAGCTCAAGGTCTCTATCTAAGCCCTGGCCATGCTCGAAAGTGAGAAGCTCATTTCTGTGGGTTGGGGAAACGGTCGTGATCTTGTCAGCGAAGACGATGCCGGCTTTGAGGGTGCTTACTAGTCCATCAAGACGAACCTTGCCAGTGTCATAAAGCTCGTCTCGGAGATTAAAGAAATCGTTAAGGAAGAAACGGTCTAAGAAACCCTTGAAGGCTGGGTTATGGATGGTGAGTACGCTCTTCATTCCTTTGTAGAATGGGTCGGCTGGCTTCTCCTCTTTGAGGAGGCAAGGGACCATGGCGGTTTGCCAATCGTGGACATGAACGATGTCCGCTTTGAACTTAAGGTGCTTAAGAGCGGCTTTGGCGGCTAAAGCGAAATAGGCGAATCTCTCACCGTCATCGTCATAGCCATAAAGGTGGTCGCGGTAGAAATAGGCGTCGTTCTCTACGAAGTAGAATTTCACGCCATCCACTGCCGTTTCATATAAAGTGGTATCCTGTTGTCTCCAAGACATCTTGACGACATAAGAACCCTTCTTCGTGACCTTGATGTTTTTTCTTTTGATCACGCCATGATAAGGGAGAAGGACGATGACCTCGTTGCCTTCTTTGACGAGTTCTTTGCTCAATGCAAAGACAACATCAGCTAAGCCACCGGATTTGCAAAAGGGGTTGCTTTCGCTGGCCAGCATTGCGATTCTCATACTTTCGCTCCTTGTTTGACGTAGATGACGTCCTCTTTGTCGCCTTGGATCTTATGGCGAGGCGCAACGGCGCTGTACTTATCGATGACGACGTCGCTAAGAGCGCTGCCCTCGTTGATGATGCAGTTGCTAAGAACGATGGAACGGGTGACCTTGGCGCCTTTCTTGACCTTGACGCCACGGCAGATGACGGAATCCTTGACGGTTCCCTCAATCACGCAGCCGTTGGAAATGAAACTATTGGAGACCTCGCTCTCGGTGCCATAGATGGCTGGAGGGGTATCGTGCGTACGGGTGTAAATTGGCCACTCCTTGTTGAAGAGGGCTTCGTATGGCTTTCTGTTAAGAAGCTCGAAAGAGTACTCGACGTAATGGGCAAGGCTGTCGAATCTCCTGGCGTAGCCATTGAATGGGACGCAATGGATC
>JAEEWP010000047.1 GCA_016287465.1 Caryophanales bacterium
TGATGGTTTTCCCTCATAGAGGGAACGTTTCACATAAATGCCAACTCCACCGGCGGTGCATCCTCTGAGGGTCCTCGCCTCTTCGGTGTCCTTGCCTTCGGTGATTTGGCTTATGGTCTCGTTAAGGTAGTACGATGCGGTACTCTTCTCGTAGGCGCCTAAATCAACCTCATAGAAGAAGTACTCATCTTCGTATGTGCTTTTGATTCCGATTTCGTTTTTGACTTCTTTGACGAATTCCTTCTTATAACTCAGGTAAGAAACCTCAACAGGAGAAAAGGTCTCCTCGTTATAGAAGACTTTGGCCGTTTTGCTCCCGGAATCGAGGCTGATGACCAAAGATGAGAACACTCCAGTGCCAGCAATCTCCTTTTTTGCGAAAAGGTCCGGTTTCTCGGTTGATTCTAATAGGCATGAGGAAAGCAAGAGAGGGATCGTCGAGAAGAAAGTCAGGAATCTTATCTTTTTCACACCGATATGATACTCCTTGCACAAAAGAAAAAGGTAGGTTCCCCTACCCATTTCCTTAGAAATAGAATATCTCTTCGAACTTCTTATCGAGTGCGACGCATAAGAGGAGAGCAAGCTTCGCGGTTGGCTGGTATTGCCCTGTCTCGATTGAGCTGATGGTGTTTCTGCTCACGCCGACGAGATCGGCTAGGTCAGATTGGGAAAGACCCTTCTCTTTTCTTATCTTCGCGACGTTATTACGTAGAATCAATGACTCATCCATACTTTACATTAACCCACAGAGCTGAGTGACCCAAAGAGCTAAGAACCCCATCGCCCCTATGATATAGAGGATGCTGACGACAAGTTCATGCCTTTTTCTCAAACGGATGTATTTGTAGATGAATGCAACGGCAATCATCACCATAAGTCCGCCTAAGACGAAGTATTTGAAGGTACCTGTGACGATCCAGTCGGCAATGAGAAGGGCAACGATAAAGAGCCCTCCTACCGTGAACGCGAGATTAGTCGCTTTGTTTGTTACTTCTAATTCCGCTAAGTCTTTGCCCTTATTCTCTTTTTGGGCTTTTGCGAGTATTTCTTCTTTTTCCATGAGTGTCTCCTTTTTGCCAAGTCAACTTGGTAACTACACTATAATTCTTGCCAAGTACGCTTGTCAACATTTTGGAAACGATTTTTTGATGGACAAAAGAAAAAGGCGAGTATTTCTCGCCTTTATTTTTAGTGATTGTTATTCAACGTCCTGAAGAGCGTCGTAACCTTCCTCGCCAGTTCTCACTTTGACGACATTCTCAACGTCATAGACGAAGATCTTGCCATCACCGAGGTTGCCGGTATAAAGGACTTTCTTCGCGGTTTCGATGACGTTTCTGACAGGGATTTTGCTGACGACGATGTCGACTTGCACCTTTGGAAGGAGGTTGGTATCGACTCTGACGCCACGGTAATACTCTTCATAGCCCTGCTGCTGGCCGAAGCCTAAGACATGGGCGACGGTCATACCAGTGATGCCGAGTTTGCTCATGGCATCCTTGAGAGCGTATAAGCGTTCCTCTTTGAAGATGATCTGAACCTTGGTGAACTTCGGAGAGGAGGAAGCTTTGCTTGGGACCTTCTTGACTGGGATGGCCTCTTCCACTGGAGTGGCACCGGTGACTGGGAGGGCTTCTTTCTCGAGACTATACTCAGCGTAGGCATTAGAGGCATAAACGAAGTCTGCGTAAGCGGATGGAAGACCGTGTTCAGTCTTATCAAGACCTTTGATCTCCTCTTCTTTGGAGACACGGAGACCGACGGTCTTCTTGATGATGAAGAAGGTGATCGTCATAGTGACGACGGTGTAAGCGGCAACAGCTAAGAAGCCAAGGCACTGGACACCGAGCTGATAGAAATCACCGGTGTAGAATAAGCCTTTGAGTCCGGCTGGAGCGGCTGGGTTGGCTAATAAGCCAACAGCGATCGTTCCCCAAATACCGTTGGCCATGTGGACGCCGACAGCGCCGACAGGGTCATCGATATGAAGCTTGAGGTCGAGGAATTCGACGACGAAGACGACAAGGAGGCCAGAGACCAAACCGACGACGGTTGAGCCAATCGCATCGAAGGCAGCGCATCCTGCGGTGACGCCGACTAAGCCGGCTAAGCAGGCGTTGATGCACATCGAGACATCAGGTTTCTTGTTCTTGATCCAGGTGAAGATCATGGTCGTGACGGTCGCTACGGCTGGAGCGATGGTCGTGTTGAGGAAGATGGTTGCGAGCTCGCTTGGGGTGGTCGCAGCGGCTCCGTTGAAGCCATACCAACCAAACCAGAGGATGAATGCGCCTAAGGCACCTAAAGGAATGGAGTGACCTTGGATGGCGTTTACTTTAGTAACTTTGCCATTCTCGTCGTATTCGTATTTGCCAATACGTGGTCCGAGGATGATGGCACCGATGAGAGCGGCGATACCGCCGACCATGTGAATCGCGGTGCTTCCTGCGTAATCATGGAAGCCAAGGCTAGATAGCCAGCCTCCGCCCCAGATCCAGTGAGCCTCGATTGGGTAAACGATCAAAGAGATGACCGCGGAATAGATGCAGTAAGAGAGGAACTTGGTTCTTTCTGCCATGGAGCCGGAGACGATGGTCGCGGCGGTTGCGCAGAAGACAAGGTTGAAGACGAAGGACGATGCTGCGGTGAAACCTTCGGCTGGGCTTTCGATGAAAGCGGCGAATTTAGCGAAGAGGTCGAGGTTTGGGATACCGACGAGTCCTGCCAAAGCATCTTCACCCATCATTAAGCCGAAGCCTAAGAGCATGAAGACAACGGTGCCGATACAGAAGTCCATAAGGTTCTTCATGATGATGTTGCCAGCGTTCTTCGCACGGGTGAAACCAGTCTCAACCATGGCGAATCCGGCCTGCATGAAGAAGACGAGAGCGGCACCAATCAAATACCAAAATTCAATTGTCATAATTACTCCTCCAATGAACCCGGAAACAAGTTCATATGGCGAATTTTAATAGCCTGTAAACTATTACACAAATACGTATAATATTATGGTAACGATACAAATTCCGTATGATAGGAGAGGTATATGGACATCCGCACATTATCTTACTTTGTAACCATTGCCGAAGAGCTTAACATCACCAAGGCCGCTGAGAAGCTTTGCATGTCGCAGCCACCGCTCAGCAATCAGATGAAAAGCCTTGAGGAAGAACTTGATACAACCCTCTTCATCCGTGGCAAAAGACACCTTCAATTAACCGAATCGGGAAAGCTTCTTTATAGGCATGCCAAAGAAATTCTTTCTTTGGTCGACAAGACTTCCGAAGAGGTAAGAGCCATGGCGAAAGGCATGCATGGAAAGATTGCGATCGGCCTTGTTGAGGGTTCCGCCCCTATCATTGCCGCAGAGTGGATTGAGACCTTTTTGAAGGAACACAAAAACGTTCAGTTCACCGTCGTAGATGGCAATAGCGACGAGCTCATCCAGAAGCTTAGAAGCGGCCTCATCGACCTTGCCATCATCACCTCCCCTTGCGACAACACCCTTCTTAGCAGCTTCAAAGTCGGGCAAGAGCAGATGACCGCCTTCATGAGCAAGGACAATCCTCTTGCTTCTCTCCCTGGTACCACAATCGATTTGGCGATGCTGAAAGATAGGGCCTTGATTGTCCCTAGCAGGGAGTCGATGGTCTCGATGATCTACCGTTGGTTCAAGGAAATCCATATCGAGCCGAAGATCGTCTGCAAGATGGATAACTATCTTGACGTCGCCGCGCTTGCAGGAAGGAATGTAGGAATAAGTCTCTTCCCTAAAACCTCCTACATCCTCAATCAACAGATCGTCGCGAAAGAGATCGTCAATCCGGAAAGGTACGTCGAATATATATTCGTTTGGCTCAAAAACAAGCCTCTGTCACTTTTGAATGAGGCCTTCATTAATCACGTCAAATCCTTCGTGAAAGCCTAAAAACACTTTTTCTTGCGGGCTCTATAACAAGCCTGTGGGTCTTTGCTTTTCTCGCAATGATAGCAAAGCTCATTGGCCATGAGCTCATCCCCGAAATACTCGTCCATATTCTGGATGGTCGTTTTGGCGATGTTATCAAGGGCCTCATGGGTGAGGTATGCCTGATGGGATGTGATGATGACGTTTGGAAGCTGGATGAGCAAAGACAAAACATCGTCGTTGATGATCTTGAGGGAATTGTCTTTGTAGAAGAGATTCGCCTCCTCTTCATAGACATCTAGGCCCACCGCTCCGATCTTCTTTTCCTTGAGGCCCTCAAGAAGGGCTTTGGAATCGATGAGGGCGCCGCGAGACGTGTTGATGATGACCACGCCTTTTTTCATCTTCTCGATGGCGTCGTGGCCAATCATGTGCTTGTTTGACTCGATGAGAGGGCAATGGAGAGAGATGATGTCGCTCCTTGTGTATAACTCTTCGAGAGAAACGTATTCGTAATCAGAGTCTTTGACCGGGTATGGATCGTAACAGATGACATGCATCCCGAATCCTTTTGCGATATCGATGAAGACGCGGCCGATTTTGCCTGTGCCGACGACCCCTACGGTTTTCTCGTGGAGATCGAAGCCAGTCAAACCATCGAGATTGAAATTGAAGTCCCTTGAGCGGATGTAGGCTTTATGGATGTGCCTATTGAGCGAGAGAAGCAAGGCGAATGCGTGCTCGGCAATCGCGTATGGCGAATAGGCTGGGACCCTTATGATGTGGATCTTGTTCTTATACGCCGCATCAAGGTCGACGTTGTTATAGCCGGCACACCTAAGGAACACGGCGTGGATGCCATATTCCATAAGCTTATCGAGGACGCCTTTGCTGAGGTCGTCGTTGACGAAGCAGATGACGGCATCAAAGCCTTTGGCGAGTATGGCTGTATGTAGGGAAAGCTTGTCTTTATAGAAGGCAAACTCATATTGTTTGAGATATGGGGCGAATGAGGATTCGTCGTATTTTTTTGAATCGAAGACGGCAATTCTTTTCATAATTCTTCCTCCTCGACCATATTGTATATGAATCCCCTCTCTTTTTGTTTCTAGACGCATAAAAAAGAACCTATTCCCATAGGTTCGATTTTGCCAATCAGTTCGATGGTTGGTGGTGGCTCTTCTTGCCGATTGGCGGTTAGCATGACTTGTCTTTCGCAATTTAGGGCTCAAAGGAGGAGAAAGGAGATACCTCTATTGCCCAAGAAACAGGCGATGCCGAAGGAGACGATTGTCTGTTTAAGTCCCAAAGGGCCGAAAACCGCAATTTAAGCTATTTGGGTTCTTAAGCACTTGAATGGTAACATCCCCTCTGCCACAGAAGCGCCACAAAGAAAAAAAGCAGCCAATCCGGCTGCTCTTTTTGATTTTAAATCAAAGATCTTCAAATATCGGCCAGGAATACTGGATCATGTACTCGCCTCTGTACATGCGTATGGCGCTAGGATTCCCCTTCTTATATTCGTAGGCATCGCAGTCGACTTTATCGACGTCGATTGAATAACCGTTGTGACTTTTGACGAACACGTCAGCGCAGCCCACACCCTTGAGGGTCTTTTGGATATCGGCGATGAGGTTCCTTAAGTAGGACTTATGATCCTCCTCCCAAAGGACAGCGTTAAGCTCGTTTATATTGATGGCAGAACCTTCCCTATCGACGAGGTATGCGAAGAGCTCTTTGGACTTCGAATAGGAAAAACGAAGGGGTTTTGCTTGGAAAAATAACTCAAAATTGCCAAAGCATTTGATTTGGAGTTTCTTCGTTGGCTCTAGCTCGACGGGGAAACGGAGGCCTTCCACTTCCTCTTTGACTTTGCCTGGGCTCACGGGTTTGGAGACATATCCGGAAGCGTGCATCTTCATGGCTTCCATAGCGTAGTTGTTATAGGCGGTCACGAAGATGATGTTGATCTTCGGGTTCACGCTTTTTAGTTTCTTGGCGAGAGCGATGCCGTTTAGCCCTGGCATCTCGATGTCGAGGAAAGCGATGTCGATTTGCTCTTTTTCGTTTTCCTCAAAGGCTTTGAGTGGGTTGGAATAGGAAAGGAGTTCAGCATCCGGAAGGACCTTTTTGACCGCTTCCTCAAGCCTAATAAGCTGAAGCTTTTCATCATCGACGAGCAAGATTTTCATAATTGCACCTACTTATAGAAAAACACCGTAACAGTCGTTCCTTTGTTGATTTCGCTTTCGACTTTGACGTCACCCCTGCACATCGAGGAGATTCTGTATTTGACGTTGTTGAGACCGAAGTGGTTGCTTCCTTTGACATCATTAGGGTCGAAACCGACTCCATCATCGGAAATCTCCACCACATAGGCATCATTATTCTCATAGGTCTTGAAAGTGATTGTCCCGCCTTCGATCTTCTTGAGGATGCCGTGTTTGGCGGCGTTCTCGACAAGAGGCTGCAAGGAAAGAGCTGGGAGCATGAAGTGCTTTGCTTGGATGTCATAAATGACATTGAGACGGTCTTCAAATCTCATCTTCTCCAGAGAGAGATACGTTTTGATATGCTTAAGCTCATCGGTGAAAGGAACGAGGCCGTTCTTTGAGAGCGAGGAAAGGTTGGCTCTAAGGTAATCGGTGAAATCATCAAGGCCTTTCTCCGCTTTGTCCGGATCGATTTTGATGAGGGTTGATATGGAGGCGAGGGTGTTATAGATGAAGTGAGGCTGAATCTGGGAGATCATGATCTTCACTTCCGCTTCCTTGTTCCTCTTCGCTTGGTCGGCAAGTTCCATATTCTTCCTTACGTTGACGAAGAGGAAAAGGATCTCAAGTGCGATGATGATTGAGAGATAGGCCACCGCATAACCCGGAACAAGGTTCTGGATGATGATGGCCACAAGAGGTACCGCACAATATGCTGAGAAAGCGATTTTCTCGGCAATTTTGACCTTTTTGTTGAAAATGGCGAGGCAGAAAACCATCGCGAAGGTGACGAATTGATAGCCTTGCGAGATAATCATCGTCTTCGCTCTCGTGTATACCCCATTCTCCGCATAGAAGAACATGTGGTTGAAAATATTCACGATATCAAGGGCAACGAAAACGATATAGAGACCCAAACCAACGGCCCAGATAATATTCGAAGTCTTCTTTTTGATCGGGATGTAGGCCATTGCGTATCCCATGAGCAAGAGCAACTCAAAGTTGTTCATGATGTAGAAGACCGTATAGAAAGCGATGATGAGGTCATCGCTCGTATAGTTCATCTTGATGAGGGTGAACACCAAGTACGCAGCGAAATGGAAGGCATTGAAAACGACGAAAGCGAGGAGATAAAGCTCGTCTTTCCTTTTGTTTTTCTTTAGAAGAATGTTGATGGTATGAATCAGGAAAAGGGCTATGCCGATGATGCATACCGTTGCGTTGAATGCGCTTTTGCTGTCCATTTCTAATATTGTACAAAATTTGTACAAGTTATCAAACAGCGGCCCCCTAAAGAAAAAGGACCCAGTGGTGCGTTGGGTCCTTTGCGACACAGGCTTCATACCAAGCGGCTAGAAAGGGTTTGACTATGGACCGCCGGTATTTGGCTTGCCTACATTTGGCGATCAGCGTCCCCTAAGTCCGAAAACGAGTCCCAATACTACGGCAAGTATTGTGAACAAGCCGATTCCCAAGATGATGAAAAAGCGCGTGGTTAGCCTCTTTTTCCTTGAGAGGGCATTTTCCTCCTCATGGAGCTTTCCGTCATAATACTCGAAAGCCGCCTTATCCCATTCGGTATCTTCTTCGTTCCAGAAGTCGTTCATCAATGTGCCTCCTAAATGAAATAAAACGTTTGAGTTGGCTACACTATAGAGTGTGAAATGTCACAGAAGCGCCACAAAAACCTATGTTTTTGATGTGGGAAAAAGAAAAAGCCTGATATAAATCAGGCTCATTCTTGCTTATTTGGCTTTTTTGACAGTTCCGCCTTCAAGGAGGACCATCTTGACGGCTTGGATCGAATAATCCTGAAGGTCAAGATCAAGCCTCTTGTCGATGGAGCCCCTGGCCAAGACTTTGACATAGCCAACAGTCTGCGGGACAAGCTTTTTGGCCCATAAGGCCTCAAGGTCAACTTTATCGCCATCCTTGAAGTTTTTGGAGATGGTGTCGATGTTGATGATGCCTTTTTTGCCTTCGTGCTTTTTGCTTGCATCGTCTAATCCGATCTTCGAAGCGGCCGCTTCATCGGTCATCCTGGCATCGGCCTCTTCGACGGTGATGGTCTCATGGGTCTCTTTCGGGGACTCTTTGACTTTCGTCTTAAGCTCTCTGATAAGACCCTTCTCAAGCAAGGCCTTGGGCGATTCGTAAGGTATTCTGAAATCCTTGTCGGACTCTTTGCCTTTCTCGACATGAAGTTTCTTCATCACGATATCGATGAGCTCTTTGGCATAGACGCTTCTTCTGTCGTTTTTGATGCGGTAAACGCACGGGAATTCTTCGAACTTCTTCCCTTTCGCCTCTTCGACTTTGTACTTCTCGTCCACTTCCTTGAGAGGGTAATAGACGCATAATGTCTTGCCTCTGATGGCGAATTTGATGACAGGCTCCCTTCCGATTGTGACCGAGTCGTAGTGCCAGCTGACCCTGGAGTGAGTTCCTTTGTATCCAAGGACATGGTTCTTGATGAGGTTATAGTAGTCTTTCACCTCATCGCTTCCCTGCGAGAGTTTCGCGGTGAATGATTTGACGTATCTGATTTCAAAGAGGGTTCCACTGCTGTCCCTGGTTCTTACGATCTCGTCGCCGTCTTCGGTCTTCTTCGTCTCAATGACGACGGGCTCTTCCGGTTTCTTGACCTGAACCTTCAGCTCTTTGATGAGACCCCTCTCGATAAGAGGCTTATTGGCTTCGTAAGGAAGAACGTAGGATTCATGCTTCTCTTCGCCTTTGACGAGGCCAAGCTTCACGGAGACTTGGGAGATAAGGTCTTTGGCGTAGGAGCATCTTCTGTCGTTCTTGATGCGGTAAAGACATGGGGTGTCTTCGAATTTCTTCGATTCCACTTTCTCGACTTTGTATTTGCTGTCCTTAAATGCGTCGGCATTAAGAGGGAAATAGACGGCTAAGGTCTTGCCTCTGAT
>JAEEWP010000004.1 GCA_016287465.1 Caryophanales bacterium
GATAGAACCCCAGATCTTCTCCCAGTCCTCAAAGAGGCCGGTGTCATCGATAGCGGTGGTGCAGGTCTTGTCTACATCATGGAAGGTATGGGCAAATACGTCGTTGGCGAAGAAGTCGCCGATGCCGAGTTCAATGGCCCAACCAACTCTGTTGCCACCGATGAGAAAATCCCATTCGATGAGAATTCCGTCCTCGATTACGGATACTGCACCGAATTCATCCTTCAGCTTCTTAACTCGAAGTGCGACCCAAAATCCTTTGACCTCAAAGAGATGATTCATTTCTTAGAGGGTATTGGTGACTCAATCGTCGCCCTCAAACAGAAGACAATCGTCAAAGTCCACGTTCATACCAAAGAGCCATGGAAAGCCATCCAATATGCTCAAAAGTTCGGCGAATTCGTCACTTTTAAGATGGAGAACATGTCGATACAGCATAACGAGAAGCTTCTCAAAGAAATGCCAATCGAAGAGGAGAAACCAACTGAGCACATCGTCGCCAACGAAAAGCGTCAGGCCGTTCAGATCGTTGCCGTTTCGCCATCTCCAAGCATCACTGAGCTCTTCCTCAATATGGGTGCCAATCAGATCGTCAGCGGTGGTCAGACCATGAACCCAAGCGCCGATGACTTCATCAGAGCCTTCGATGCCGCTAATGCGGACAACATCATCGTCTTCCCAAATAACGGCAATATCATCCTTACCGCTGAGCAAGCCGGAAAGCTCTATGGAAAGAGCAAGGTCTACGTCCTTCATTCCAAGAGTGTCGTCGAAGCCTATAGCGCCCTCTCAATGGCAAGTTTCGATGGCCAGGATATCGATGAGTGCATCGAAAGCATGAACGATGCCATGAGAGGAGTCATCTCCGCTGAGATTTCCCCAGCCATCCGCGACTCCTTGAATAATGGCATTTCCATCAAAAAAGGCGATTACATGGGTATCCTCATGAACAACATCGTCTCTTCTTCCCCAGATATGATGGACACCATCAAGGAACTCCTTCATAAGGTTCCGGAAATCGAAGAGAAATCCGTCTTCACCATTTTCTATGGTGAGGATGCCGATGATACGGTTAAAGAAGGTCTTCAGAGCCTTGTCAAAAAAGACTTCCCAAGCCTTGAGATGATTGAGATCCAGGGCAACCAGACCATCTATCCTCTCATCTTCGCTCTCGAATAAAAAGCCAAACAAATGACTAGGGCCCTCATGGGTCCTTTTCTTTTGCGTTTATGCTATAGTTTTTCTAATGAAAGCCTTGCTTATCTATTCCCATAATACCGGCGCAACGAGAAGGGGCTTTTCAAACAAGCTCAACTATGTCAAAGAAAGGCTTTTGAGCGTTTTCGATACGCTTGATCCGGTTTGCACCCTCTCCAAAGAGGAGACAAGAAGGCTCATCACCGAAAAAGGAAGCGACTACGATTCCCTCATCATTGTGGGAGGGGATGGCACTTTCAACAACGCTTTGACGGCTATAATGGGCTTAGAGAAAAGACCGACGATCGGTTACCTCAATTTCGGAACCTTAGGTGATGTCGGAAAAGCCTTTGGTCTCAAAAACGATTACAAGAAAGACGTCGAGATCATCGTCGAGCAAAACGCCATGGATTATGACGTCGGTAAGGTCTCATCTTCTAATAATATCTATTATTTTGCGTATACATGCTGCATAGGCGCGTATAGCGACATTCCTTATTCGGTCGGAAGAAATAGAAAAAGGAAGGTTGGCAAGCTCGCCTACTATGAGAAAGCGGTAGGGGAAGCCTTCAAGAAAAAGCTCATCCCATACAAGGTCTTTAGAGACGGCGAAGAGACCCTCGAAGGAGAGTCTCCGTTCCTCATGATCATGAACGGAACCCATATGGCAGGATTTAAGGTAAACGGCCAATGCGTCTATGATGATGGCGAGTTCGAGCTTTATCTTACCGATAAGGGTGTTTTGAATGGTTTATTACACTACATGCCGTTCAAAAATGTAAAACCGCTCATAATCAGAGAGTGTCAAATTGAAGCGCCCGCATCTGAATTTTGGTGCCTTGATGGCGAAAAAGGACCTTCGGGAAGAATTTTGGTCAAAGTGTGCAGAAAAGCCATCAAAGTTTTTACAAATAGCCGGTAAAACGATAAAAAAATATCAAAAATCCCCCACAAAAACCGATTATTTTGCTTTTTTTCCGCAAAATTTGGTTCTAATATAATCTCAAAGGGGAAATTATATGAAAAAATCAAAAGCTCCAATTTTCGTTCTTGCGATTCTTTCGGTTGTGTTCACCGCCGTTGGCATCGCAGCCTACCTCATGATCCCGACTTTGATTAGGGATTTCAGCATGAGCAGCAGCAACGACATGTTCACATCACTTGGTGAAGGACTCGCTGCCTTTGAGACGCTTTTCAAGTTTGACAACAAAGAATTTGTCTCAAAATTCGTCTTTGCTGCCATCATCTTGGACGTTGTCCTCATCGCTGGTCTTGCCGTCCTTGTGATCCTCTGGATCATCAACCTCATCCTTCTTATTGTTAAGAAAAAACCGATCCACTTGATTCCAAACCTCGCTTGGCTCCTTGCTGGAGGTCTTAGCCTTTACTTATTGATCATTGGCACCGTCGTCGTCAAAGACGGCAGCGCCTACAAAGGTATCCTCTTTGAAGGTAGTGGCACCGTCGAAGGCGCGAAGGTCTATTTCCATGACGCCTTTGGCACCATCGCCGAATCCCTCAAGAGCCCATACGACAAGGGTCTTAGCCTTGCTGCTATCATCTTTGTCTTAGCCTTACTTGCCGCTTACATCCTCGGCCTTGTCGGCATCACCAAATCCATCGCCGCTCTTGCCAAAGAGAAAAAGAAGAAAGTCGTTGATGAGAACGCTGACGAATACGAAGAAGAAGAGGAAGAGCCATGTGAGTGCGAAGCCGAAGAAGAGAAGAAAGATGAGAAGGTCGGACCTTACATCGTTCAGAACTTCTACAACGGCAGCCCAATGCCATATCCTCCATATCCATATCATGAGTGCCATTGCCATGAGCACAAAGAAGAACCAAAACCTGAGCCAGCACCTGAGCCAGAGCCAGAAGAAGAGGATAGACCTCTTACCGCTAAAGAGCTCCGTGCTATCATCCGTGAAGAACTCGACGATCGCGAGCATCCAGAGGAATTAGAGCCTCTCACCGATGAAAGAGCCCGCGAAGTCATCCAGGAAGAACTTTCTGACTACTACACCTGCAAAGAGGAAGAAGAGCCAGAAGTCGAAGAGGAAGAATCCGACGTCATGACCGCTGACGACCTCAGAAAGATGATCAAAGAGGAAGTCGAAGGCGCCATGAAACCATCCGAAGAGCCTTCCCTTACCAAAGAAGAAGTCCGTGACATCATCCGTGAAGAACTCGGCGCTCCAAAAGAGGAGAAAGAGTCCCTCACTTCCGATGAAGTCCGTACCATCATCGCCGAAGAGCTCGCCAAATACCTCCAGAACATCGCTGTTGTGGAAGAAGTCGAGCCAGCACCAGAGCCAGCACCTGAGCCAGAGCCAGAGCCAGCACCAGAGCCTGAGCCAGAGCCAGCACCTGAGCCAGAGCCAGAGCCGGAGCCAGCTCCAGCCGCTGCCCCAGTGATCCGTCTCTCATTCGCTGAGAAAGTCACTGCTGCCCCTCAGGAAGTCAAAGACAACTACAACGACCTCAAAGCCTACGCCTTAGGCTATGGCCTTAAGAGCCGTGTTGCCAATGGTGGCGATACCTTCCGTCTCCACACCAAGACCTACTTCCGTATCAACATGGTCGGAAAAGGCCTCAAGCTCTACTACGCCCTCGATCCAAAGGATTATGCCGATTCCCCAATCCCAGTCCAGGACGTTGGCCACAAGAACCTCTACAAAGACATTCCTCTTTGCTTCAAGGTCAGAAGTGGTCTCTCCGTCAAGCGTGCCAAACAGCTCATCGATGATGTCTGTGGAAAAGCCGGCTTGACCGCTGGAGCTCCAGTCGACACCCGCGACTACGCCGCCGATCTCGTTAACTATGTTAATGATGGCAGCGATAGCGGAGACGACGAAGACTAATACATAGTCTCCTATGAAGCGGGGTGTAAAAGCCCCGCTTTTTCTTATGCCTAAAGCGTGTGCGTACGTTTTGCTTTCTTTACGTTTTGACCTATAATGAAATTAACGATATGAAATGCAATAAATGCGGGACCGAGCATCCTAGCTATGCTAAGTTTTGCGCTAAGTGCGGCGCACCTTTAGCCGTTGCTCCTATAGCTGTCCCGCCTGCTGAAAAAGCAAGCGAAGCACCAGTCAAGGAATCATCCTCTTTTTTCACCAAGGTCAAAGAGTTCATCACGAATCCGGTCTATTCCTCGACCCGTTCGATTGTTCTTTATATCGCTACTGGCGCATCCACCCTTGTGTGGCTCATCATCGGCCTTGCCGTTGGCTGGACCGCATGGATGTTCCTTCCGATCATCATTCTCGCCATCTCTCTTGGTGGATTCTTCTACGAAGTTAGTAAGATTGGCATCTCTAGCGAAGAGCTCGAGCAGTGGAACAAGGCCAGAGAAAATAACCGCATCTTCAAGAAACCTATCCAGGATCCTAATAAATTCGGCGCCAAAATCGAATACTGGCATGCCTCTTTCAAACCGAACAAGATGATAGTCATCGTTTCGACTGCGGCGATACTCTTCATGTATCTCCCTCTCGTCATCGGCTCATCGGTTCGTTTCGCCACTAAGAACGCCGCTCCTGGCACCAGCCAAAATGGCGGTGGCTCCACGAGAAAATACGAAAGAGAATTCAAAGGCTTCTGGCCAGATGCTCCTTATATCGTCAAACTCCCATCCTGGGAAGGCAAGGTCATTTCAATCTGGGATGAGATCAAAGGGAGAAAAACATATGAGACCCCTATGCGCGATAGCGCTTATTATGGAATGGAAATCCAGATTCAGGAAGGCGATTATGAGGCCGCTCGTGGTCAGGCCTTAACGGTTGGTTACACCGACGTAACCGAGGATTATCAAGACAGGACAAAGGCAATGTATTTTGAGATGGATTGGGGCGAAAGCACAACCTGGCACCAGAACCGTTATCATGCCTCTCTCACTATCTCTAACATGGGTTATAACAACGACTACAAAGACTACACCATAATACAGCACTACATGTTTTTCGATTACGGAGGCGAATAAGAATGCTGACGAATCGCGCCACTTTGATAGTTATTGCCATCCTCGTTGGATCGGCGATTCTTCTAGCGGTTTTCCTTATCGCCCTCGCTCTTAAGGGCAAAAAGAGCCCAAAAGCGAAAGTAGGGGCTTTGAAGTTCTTCGCCTTCCTTTTTGCCTTAACCACATCGGCCCTTTCCGTCATCGCCCCGCTAGTGTATACGAACACCATTGACATCAACCTTACCTACGGTATTTTCACGCCGACGGAAGAATCCCCATATCATGTTCGCCTCCGTATCCATCGAAGTAGCCTCGAAGTCGAGAGCATGGGCGTTGGCGAATACTCAAACAAAGAAGTGACCTACAAGCTTGAGAATTCCAATCTCACTTTTGATTACAGCGGCAAAACCTATACCTTCGAAGTCCGTAGCTTTGGCAAACATCTCTATGAGAACGGAGTCAAGGTCTTCCATTATCAGAAAGGAACCGAAGGCTAATGAAGTACTGTATCTATTGCGGCGCCAAGCTTTCTGATGATGACGTTTTCTGCATACAGTGCGGTCAGAAGGTTCTTTCTTTAGAAGAGCTCAAGAAAGAAGCCCTCAAAGAAGAAGGGGAGAAGGACCTCGAAAAGGAACGCCTCGAAGAGGAAGAGAAGAAACGCCTTGAAGAAGAGAAGCGTCAGGAAGAGGAAAGACGCTTAGAAGAAGAAAGGCGTCTCGAGGAACAAAGAAGGATCGAGGAGGAGAAGCTTCTTGAAGAAGAACGCAGGAAACTCGAAGAACAGAAACGCTTAGAAGAGGAACAAAGAAGACTCGAAGAGCAAAGACGTCTCGAAGAGGAGCAGAAGCGTCTTGAAGAAGAAAGACGCATAGCCGAAGAGAAACGCCTCGAAGAAGAACGCCTTGCCAAAGAAGAAGAGCTTAGGAAAGAGGAGGAACGCCTCCGTCTTGAGCAAGCTCAAAAAGAAGAGAAAGAAAAAGAAGAGGCTGCCAAGATCCGCGCCGAGATAGAGAAAGAACGCGCAGAGCTTGAACGCATCAAAAAAGAAAAAGAAGCCCTTCTTGCTGGTAAAGAAGAAGAGGCCCCGGCAGAGGAGACAAAAGCCGAAGAAATCGTCGAAAATAAGAAAAATAATGCAGTTTTGCCAGTGGTTTTGCTTTTTGTCGACATCATAATGCTAATTGCATTAATGGTCGTAAAGACTATCAACAAGGATGTCACTGTGATTGTTTGCGGAGCCTCTATGGTTGCCGATGCCGTATCGGCGATCATCGCCATCGTCTTTATGGTGAATAAGAAATATTCCAAGGCAACCAAATGGGCTTTCGGAATGCTTTTGATGGTAGCGATCGCTCTTGCCATCGGTTCGTTCATGGCCTTCAGTTTTGACTTCCCAGGAAGCGGATCCCACTAAGCGTTTTTTGAAGTTCGACCCTGTTTGTGGTAGAATACCAAAGTCGAATAAGGAGTTCGACATCAATTGGACCCTCTAAGTTGGCTGTACCTAGCTCTAATAATCATATTCGTCATAATAGCCGCCTACTTTGCGCTTACTGAGACGGCTTTTTCTTGTTTGAACAAATACCGATTCCAGGTTCAGAAGGACCATGGATCGAGAACGGCTAAGGCCGTCCTTTTCATCGCCGAGAGATTCGATACCACTCTAGTGGTGGTGCTTATCGGCACGAATGCCGCCAGTGTCGTCCTCTCGGTCGTCAGCACGATTCTTTTCACCCAGAAGGTCTTCCCAAACCTTGATTCCTCGGTCGCCGGTCTTATCTCGACCATCGTGATGACCGTCATCCTTTATCTCTTTGGCGAGACAATCCCAAAGCAGATCGGAAAGAAAATCCCTAACAAAGTCGCTTCATTAGTCGTCTATCCTCTCATTCTTTTCTATTTCGTCATCTGGCCAATCGCCATGGTTTTCACTGGCATTTCTTGGCTAGCCAAGAAAATCTTCCCAGCCAAAGAGGAGCCAGAGGTCACTGAAGAGGATTTCACCAGCGCCATCGAGCTTAAAGAGGAAGAAGGCCTTATTGAGGAAAGCGAAAGTGATGTCATCATCAATTCAATCGATTGGAGCGACACCGCCGTCAAAGAGGTCCTTACCTCAAGAAGGAAAATGTTCACCATCGACTTATCCGGACTTACCAATGACGATATCGCCAAGATCGTCTGCGAGACCCAGTATTCAAGAATCCCTGTCTATGAAGGGGAGATAAATGACATCAAAGGCATCCTCATCGTCAAGAAGTTCCTTTCGATGTACCTCAAAAAGAAGAACTTCGACATCAACAAAGCCTTAGAAAAACCATATATCGTTGACCCGAAGGTCAAGATCGATGATCTGACCGATGGTTTTAGGACCAACCATACCCAATCTGCCCTCGTCTATAAGGACAATCGTTTGGTCGGCATGGTCACCATGGAAGACATCCTTGAGGAACTCGTCGGCCCAATCGGCGAGAAAGAAGCCACGTTAGAGGAGGCAAAGCAATGAGCCCGCTTGATTACGTGTATTTGGCCATAATCATCGTCTGCTTGCTTCTTAGCGCCTCTTTCAGCGCGTCTGACATGGTTTATTCCTGTGTCAGTCAGTCCCGTTTAGAGAAAGATAAGTCCAAAGCCTCCAAGAAAGCCCTCAAGCTCGCGGAGAACTATGACAACACGATCGCCACAATCCTCTTCGGAAACGATTTCGTGAACGTCCTTGCCTCATCCTTGACCGCTCTTCTTTTCATCGACATCTTTAGAGGCACTACATTAGAGAATATGGCGGAGACGATAGGCGCTCTTTCACTCCTCTTCGTTCTTCTCCTTTTTGGTGAAATAACACCAAAAGCCATTGCAAAAAACCACTCTTTCTTCCTTTCGAGGTTCTTCGCGGGATATATAAACGTCCTCAAAATCATCTTCTTCCCGTTCGTCTGGCCAAGCACCAAAATCGCCGAATGGATTTCTTCTCCGTTCTTAGAGAAAGCAGGGGAAGAGAGCAAAGTCGCAAGCGACGAAGAGCTTGAGGCGATGGTCAATGCTATCGAGGATGAAGGCCTCATTGATGAAGATCAGTCTGAGCTCCTTCTTAGGTCGCTCGATTTCAAAGAGACTAGCTGCTACGAGATCATGACCCCACGTGTCAAGATCTTCGGATATGACACCGATTCCTCATTTGAGGAATTCTTGAAGCGCAAAGGCGTTTTCGATTTCTCACGCATCATCGTCTACAAAGGCGACCTTGACCACATCCTTGGCTATCTCCCAGTCAAGACTCTTCTTAGAGAGATGGTCAAAGGCACTTTTACGTCCTATGAGAGCCTCATCATGCCGATCGTCAGCGTACCTCGCACGATGATGGTCTCAAGCGTCATGGAACTCATGAAAGAGAATCGCCATCACATCGCTCTCGTAAGAGACGAATTCGGCGGTACCGAAGGTATCATCACCCTTGAGGATATTCTTGAGGAGCTCGTCGGTGAGATGTGGGATGAGAACGACAAGCCATCGACTTCCATCGTCAAGGGCCCAAAGAGAAACACCTTCATCGTCAAAGGCGACACCAACATCGACGATTTCTATAACTATTTCGGACTTGACCCGGACAAACTCCTTGAGGACGATTATTCGACCGTCTCAGGCTGGGTCGTCGATAAGCTTGGAAGATTCGCGGAAGTAGGGGATGTCGTGAGTAACGGCCCTATCAAACTGACCGTCACGAAATGCAAGGAATACACCGTCACTGAGGCCCTTGTCCGCTGGAATAAAAAGAAACCCGTCATCACTGACGAGTAGCTTTATTGTTTGTGTTTGAGTCCTCTTTCTTCGAGGGCTTCGAGATATTTGTCGTAGATCTCCTCGGCTATCTGCTGGGGAGTCTTTTTGTCTGTTCTGATTTTGTAATCGATATAGCCGTTTAGCTTTTTGGCGGCGAAGCTATTCTGGTCTTTCATGAGGCGCATATAGATATCGCCTTCTTTGTCTCCGCGTTGCCTCATTCTCGCTTCCCTTGTGGTTGGTGTGGCCATGAGCTGAAAGGAGACGATGATCTTGCTATTCAGCTTCTTGAAGGTCTTTAGACCATTTGGATCAAGAACGACGCATTTGTTCTCACTGACCTGGGCTTTCGAGCATCCGTAATGATAATCACCATAGGTGGTGGTCTCTACGAAGGCATCGCTTTTCTTGAGCAACTCAAAGGTTTCTTCGTTAACGAAGTAATAGTCGACGCCGTTCCTCTCGCCTGGGCGAGGGGCTCTGGTTGTATGAGTTATCGCTTTCTTGATGTCGTAGTCTTTTTTGAGAGCTTTTGCGACTTCTGTCTTACCGCTTGCGCTTGGGCCAACGATGATGATCATGGCCTTATTATAACCCAGTTTTTCTTTCCTGATGTCGGCAATTTGAGTTGAAAAATTTCTTCTTCGATGAGGCCTGGTTTTTTCATCTTTTTTGTGAAAAATGAGCCTTTCTCCAATATTGGATAAGTGAGGACCTGCAATATGAACGAAAACGAACCGAAAAAGAAAACCATCCGCTTAGAGGAAATCATCAAAAAGGAGTATTCCTCCTCCCTCTTCCATAGCGGTTTCCCTTCGAATACGCATGTGTATGACCTTAATACCTCATATCTGAGGTTCCGCATGCCTAGGAAGG
Source organism: Caryophanales bacterium (assembly GCA_016287465.1). Lineage (GTDB taxonomy): Bacteria > Bacillota_I > Bacilli_A > RFN20 > CAG-826 > UBA4951. The sequence goes on from JAEEWP010000004.1 coordinate 9,812, forward strand.
AGGCTTCTTTCCTCCTCAAGGCCAATGAGTTCTTTAGGAATCTCACGTTCGTTCAGGGTCTCATCTTTGTGAACGATTATCTCGAGAAAGGGAACAATTACCGCTTCTGGTGGATGAAACTCGGAAACAGAGATTTCTATGAGCAAGAAAGGAGAGACTTAGAATGCAAACTGAAAGACAAATACGGATATCTCATGGGCGCAAGCTGAAAGCGGTTCTCCTCGCCCTTTGTTCTTTGACGCCGCTTCTTTCTTCCGCTTGGTCTTTCAATTACGTCTGGCAGACCGTTACACAAACCTGCTACATCGAGGATTTCTATTGGCAGCCAAACGATCAAAAAGACCGAAGGGCCATCCTGCGGATGCATATGCTCAAGGATGCTGATATCGCTCTAAGCGTTCAAGCCGATCACACATATAGGGAAAACGGCAAAATCAAAAACGAGACTAGAGGCGATGTCAGACCTGGTCTTAGTTATTTTGATGCCCGTTTCGACTTCCACCATTACAAGAAAGGGGAGATTATCGATTTCGAGATCGTTGTTCCTTATTCCCAGATGCACATCGGATACGAAGACCAACATCTTGATGTTGAAACAAGGGTTCTTGTTAAACCTGAAACAGTGGAATCTTGGAATGTTGAAGTTCCATACGGATACATCGCTCCAACGGAGTTCCGTCTAAATGGCGGCCATTCATTCACGAATTCGAAGTGTTTCGGAGGTTATTACAATGGGCAACAAGCCCTCGCTAACGCTCATTACGTGGTTGTTTCAGCTAAAGACCTTAAAGACGAATATGAGGTCGATTCGCAGGGGATTTTGCCCCTTAAAGAGATGAGATTCCATAAACAGGAATACGATTATTCTTTAACCCCTCTCACGATGATAAGCGGGGAAGTTCGCTTCTATAACTACCTTGATGATTTCCATATCGGCACAAGAAAGGTCGATGAGAAAAACAATCCATACATTACGGTTCCTCTCACACTCTTGCCCGATGGAAAAGAATCGTATCCCCGTTCGAAGAAATTCCTCTTTATCAAAGAGGACATACGTTACCAAACTAACGACTACCGTTCCGAGAACGAAGGCTATAGCATGACGACTCAAATCTTTCTTCCGCCGGTTAGAGGGATGAATGGGAGGTTCTATGACTGCCAGATTCGTTTAGAAGGCGTAGGGGACCAGAATGCCGATACTTTGATCCATGATTTCAGGGTATTCCGTTATTCGAATGACGTCGGTCCAAAAATCAACAGCCGCTACTACGTTACGGAGGTGAAAACGGATGCTTAATTACCTTCTTTTTGTGGCCCTCTTCGTGCTTTCTGTTTCCGCCTATTCCTTTTCGTATACTTCTAACGGCATAGTCAATGCGTTCACGGCTTTCGATTTCACATATGCGCAGAACGCAGTTATCTCAGATCCTAACGGGGGACCGGCCTATTTCGGCAAAAGGCTCTTCTCCCACATTGTGAATGATTACTTCACGATAAACTTGGAAAAGTATAACGTCGGCGAATGGAACGTCGCCCTTGATTTCAAAGATGGGGACGGAAAAAGAACAGAATACATTTCGAGAGTCGACATGTACTTATTTTGCAGATTCAACGGCAAGTATAAGTATGAGGCCCATAAAGCTTTTGAAATAAGGGAGGGCAAGGCTATATGAGCGGAGACCCTGTAGCGTATCTCGAAGGCTCCTTCCTTTCGCCTTTGCTCGTTAAAGAAGGGGTGACTGATATCTCCTACAATGGCGAATCGCTCTTTTATGTCTCCAATGACAAAGGGCGTCAAAGGTCATCCATCGAAGCGAAGAAGGAGGATGTTTCCTCTTTCTTGAGGCAGCTAGCGAACCTCACAGAGAGGCAGTTCAGTGTACAGAGTCCAATCCTTGATGTGAGTTTTGGGAGATATCGCATCAACGCGGTCAATTCCTCTCTTGCCAGAAGGAAGAACGCGAAGACTTATACCTTCTCCCTTAGGTTAGAGAGCAATGATTGCAAAATCACCGACGATTCAGGCTTCTTCGATAAAAAATCCTCGCAAATCCTGCGTCGATTGATAAAAGAAGGGGAATCAATCGTCATTGGAGGGAAGGTCTCAAGCGGCAAAACCGAGCTTCAGAAATGGCTTCTCCAAAACATGATGCCTTGCACGAGGGTCATCGTTATAGACAACGTTGAGGAACTCGATATGGTCGAGAACGAAAACATTGATCTGACGACTTGGCTCGTAAGCGATCAAGGGAAAGGGGTTTCCTTCTCTTCCCTAATTAAGAACGCTCTAAGAAACGACCCGGATTACATTGTCTTAGCTGAGGCAAGAGGGGAAGAGATGTTAGACGCTTTGCTCAGCGCCATGAGCGGTCATCCGATTATCACAACCATCCACGCCCAGGAGCTTAGGGCGATGCCTGACCGGGTAGCGAGGCTAGCGATGATCGGCAATAAGAGGCTCTTCAAAGATGAGCTTATGGAGGATATATCCAGACACCTTCGATATTACGTCTATGTCGAGAAAGAAATTGCCAAAGACGGCTCCATAAGACGCTTCATCAAAGAGATTGGAAGGCTTGATGAGGACACCCAAAAGATGTCTGTGCTTTACGAAAGGGGGAATAAGTCATGAAAGGTATCGTGCTTTGTTTGGCGCTGTCCCTGTATTTTGGGATCATCGCTTATGTGACTACCAACAACCTCCTTTTAGGAGGATTCGTCTTCTTATCGTATTTCGCGGTTCTAATCGTCTTCATCAGGCCGATCGTCAAAAGGTATCTCGATAAAAGGAGAAAACGCCATGAGGTTTTCAATTTCATCAATCACTTCATTATTTCGCTTTCCGTCACATCGTCGCTTGACCAGGCCTTTGAAGATGCCACCATCGACGCGAAGAGCGAGGAGAAAAGGGTTCTCGAATCCATAACCCCGCTTTCCACGATGGAGAAGCTTGAGTATCTCCTCAGGTATTTCGAGGAGGACATATACCCGGTCTTCTTATCCATCGTCAAAGCTTATATGGAAGAAGGGGGAGACCTTCTTGAGATGTCTTCTTCTTTGCTTAATGAGGCGGTCTTCAATGAGGAGAAACACAATTCCTTAGAGACGATAAGAAGGAAGTCTCTTGTCCAATATGGATCGCTTTGGTTCTTAAGCACCCTTGTTCTGGTATTCCTTCGCTTTGGGCTCTCGAACTTCTATGACTCTTTGACGAAGAACCTTCCTTATCTCCTTACTGCCATCGCCTATTTCCTTATCGCCATAGCCTCCTTCTTTATCTACGCGAGGTCTTATACCGGCGAAAAGATGAGCCTTGAAAGGAAATGATATGAAGAAGAAAAACAAAAAACCGAAAAAACCTTGGACCCTTGCGCTTAGGGAAGCGGGTCTTAACCCCAAGAAAGAAATAGCCATCATCGTACTTGGGAACGTGCTCCTACTTGTCTTCGCCGCATTCATATACAAGATGACGGATGCGCTCATCGCTCCTTTGTCGATTGGCCTTCTTCTCGTTGTCACCGATTATTTCCTTTTAGGAAAAGTGAATAGGGTCAAAAAGATCAAGACCGAGGCCTTAGAGAAGGAATTCGTCCACATTTTCTCTTATTTCAAAATCTTTGTCGGAAATGGTAGACCCGTCTATAACGCCATCGAGGACTGCATTCGTTACGCCTCTCCGGAGATGAGCGACCACCTCACCAACCTTCTAAGCGAAATAGACAAAGACAAAAGCGTGAAGCCTTATCTCAATTTCGCATCGCATTTTAAAAGCCTAGAGATACGTCAGGTGATGATAAGCATCTACAAGATGGGGAACGATGGTGGTTCGTCCACCTACATCGAACAATTCCAAAGCGTCTTCTCATCGATTGCCGTTGAGAAAAGGAAGTATGAGCTAAGCAAATTCGAGAGCACGCTAAACAACAACAACTTTCTGCCTTTGGCAGACAGTGCCTTAACGATGGGCCTAATCATCGTCGCAATCGTCGTTATCATGGGGAATCTTACATATGGGATCTAGCTTAGGTTTTCTTTTATCTCTTTTCTTCGCCGTTCAGGTAATGGCTTATGTCGGAGACTTAACGGTCATCCAGCAGATTTACGGCGCTCTGAATAGCGCAGCCATAACGGCCGGTCACATCATCTCGTTAGAAGGGGGAATAAGCAAGCGCACACGCGAGTTCGTTGAGAAAAGCGCAAAAGCTTACATCGTCCCCGTAGATGAGGATTATCAAACCGTTGGGAAAATATACGAATATGTCGTAATCCGCAAATACGAGCCAATCATAATGTCACGCGAAACCATGGTACTCGAGGTCAGGCGAAGCGTGATGATCGGATACATCGAATAGGAAAGGAGGTACTTTATGTCGGAACTCAAAGGACAGCTTCTTGGTATGATTCTTGTTTTGGCGGCTTTCGGAACGATTCTTGGAATCCTCATCCCGGCCTTCGCCACAAGCGCAGAAGCGGTCAATAAGAACATCACGGTCGAAGCTAACGGCAGCGTCAAGTTCGCAAATCCGAATATGACGGTGACCCTCTAAAGAGGGCCTTAGTCTTGCGCCCATCTTTTTTCCCACCTATAATAGGCGCAATGTGAGGTACATTTATGAGCGCAGACCAAATGATTGAAATCCGCAAGTTATTTTGCGAAAGAATGAAAGTTGAAACCATCGATGAGGCCAAATCCCTCAAAGATTTCGGACTCGACAGTCTCGATGTCGTTGAGATGTGTCTTGATTTAGAAGACAAGTATGGCATCGAATTCAGCCCAGAAGAGCTTGCTGAGTTCAAGACCGTCGGCGATCTTCTTGCTTCAATCGAAAAGAAGCTTGCCAAATAAGCAATCAAAATCAAAAAAACGAACCGTCAGGCTTATGTCTGGCGGTTTTTTATATGAAGAGAGGGATGAGCGATACCGCTCCAAGGGCGCCTATCAGCATGAACCCGGTGATGATCGCCCCATATTTCATAAACTCTCCAAAGGAGAAGTGGACGCCTTTGTGCTTGAGGATGCTCATCCACATGATTCCGGCCAATGCGCCGATTGGGGTGAGCAAAGCGCCTAAGTTCGAACCAATGATGACGCTGAAAACGCTGACAAGGTTGCCATCGAGGATTCTGCTGAACATCAACGACATTGGGATGTTGTTCACTAAGTTGCAGGCTAACGTTGAACTAGCAAGATAAGCCCAACCTTCGAGGATAGGGTTTTCGATGCTGTTGAGAAGACTTGCGAACCAACCGAATAAGCCGGTTCCGTCCTCCGCCATGATGATGACGAACATCGAGAGGATGAATGGGACGAGAGAGTAGGGGAGCTTCTTGTAGATGAGCCCGATCTCGTTCTTCTTTTTGACGATGGAATAGACGATGAGGATGACGCTCATGGATAAAGCGAATCCCAACGTGATCATCCACATCTCAATACCAATGATATTAGATATGGCTAGGCAGATTATCGCGAGGACAAGATGAATCAAAGAAACATACATGAGGAATGGGTCGTTGACCTTCTTAACCTCCAAATCGAAATGCTCGATTGGCTTGCTTAAATCCCTGTGGAAGATGAGTAAAAGAACCGCGATTGAGAAGACCCCAATAATGAGAGTTGGGACGGCCATTACTTCAAAATACCTGACAAAATCCACTCCAAATACGGTGGAGAGGTAGATATTTGTAGGGTTTCCGATCTGAAGGAGCATCGAGAAAGTGTTTCCAGCGACGAACTCCATAACAAGGTAAGGCAATGGTTTGAACTTGCCTTCTTTAGCGAGGTGAATGATAAACGGAGTGAAGGTGAGGATGACAATATCGTTAGATGTGAAGATCGTCGTTACCGAGATGAGCAAATAGAGGAAGAAGAATAGAGCGTACTGCGATTGACGAACCTTCTTGATTGACCAAGAAGCGAGGAAAGAGAAAAACCCCGACTTATCCAAACCAATCGAAAGAACGGAAATCGATAGGAAGAGGACAAGAATCTTTAAGGGGTTTATCGGAGTGTTTGTGAATAAGGCATCCTTAAGTTCGCTTTTGTCGAAGAAAGGGAAGATAAGGAAGATGATTGCAACAAGCAGAAGCGGGAAATAAAAGGTGCTGAAATGCAGTTTCCCGATCTTGAGAGTTGGGTAGAGGATGATAAGCAGAATCATCCCAACCATCGCCGCTATTGATAGAATATCAATCAAAACTATCATACGGCGAAGTATTCTAGTCTTGTTGTGCTATGTTCTCAACAAAAAAAGAGCCGGTCAGCTCTTTTTCCAATGTTTTAGGTTAGGAAGCATGCCTTTCATATATTCTCGGGCTTGTTCTTCGGAAAATCCTTGGGCGACCATGTGAGGCACGCAGGTGTTGATGAGGTCATCCATGTTGTTGTAGGTGAATGTCTCATCGTGATAACACCACTGACAATAATCTTCGTTGAATGAGCCGTCTTTTTCTTTGCTCATTAGTGAATCCTGCAAAGGCATGCCGCAGCACTGGCAAATCAATTGCCTTGGCGATCCTAGCAGAGTGTTGATTGAGACGCCATATAGTTTGGACAAGAGCTTTAAAGTCTCGGTGTTAGGAGTGGTTTCTCCAGTTTCCCATCTGGACACGGCTTGTCTTGTAACCATGACTTTCTCAGCAAGCTCTTCCTGAGAAAACCCTTTTTCGGTTCTGAGTTGTAACAATACTTCTTTGGTTTCCATTTCGTTTACCTCTGCCTCAATTATTGTCATTCGAGGAGAAGAAACAAGCAACGCGTTGTTGCTACTAAAAAAAAGTATTGAGAATCACCAGGATTCGTCTGGCCGGCAAATAGGTCCGCCGCCAGGGCACGTACGGATGCTGACATAGATCGTGCTATCCATATCTGGCATCGCGAAGCAATAGAGGCAATACTCTCCATCAACGTGGCTAAGCAGTTCTTCGTTAAGATAAACTACCACATCCGCGTCACATACAGGGTTAACCTCGAAATAAACACTATCTCCTGCCTTGAATCTTTTTTGCGGTTTTTTATTGAAAAGGTGTGGCATTTCGTGCACCAATCCGTCTTCCGCATTAACAGAAAGTGAATGATAAACGGCGCCATCGCAGCCAGAAAGGGGGATTAAGCTAAGGAACAACGGAAGCAGTAAGCGAGTTCTGTTCTTCATAATGAAAACTCTCCTGACAATAAGACTTATCAAGAGGGTAAAAACGCTAACGGATTTTCAACAATCACCAATTACCGAGCGACTTATCTTCGAATTTCCTATAGTCTTCGTCCATGAAAGCGTCATCAACGATCTTTGGATTGTCACCATCGACATAGCAATTGCTTCCAAGGATTTTGCACTCCAACGCAGTGCCTTGTTTGACGTTAGCAAGAAGCATAGGGTTGATGGCGTCGGCCTGGACGTGCTTTTTGCCATCATCGCCTTTGAAAGAAACGTACATCAGAATACGTTGTCCGTATCTCGTGTATCTTGTCTCAAAACGTTCGACCACGCAGGTTCCTTTTCTTCCTCTGGCTATGACCTTTTTGGCAATCAATCCTTTTCTAAGGAAGAGGATGCCAAACACTAACATAGAACCCAAAACGAGCAAAAACATGAACATCGCGAAGAAAGGTACGATTGAACCGCCGAAAACGTACATATTTGGAATAAAGGTACTGCCAAAAATAACGCCGACGAATATAGGGAAGATTATGAACATTATCCCGAACAAAATGTTGGTGGATGGTTTGTTGGAAAAGCGCATATAAACCTCCTAAATGTATCTAACCGCACTAGGCGGCAAGGTCTTCTTCTTTTATATCCTCGTCTTTAACGATTTCCAAGTTGTTGACGTCAACGTAACATTTATCTCCAAGGATCATGCACCGTAGGACCGTTCCTTTGCTCACTTTATTGAGGATTTCGTTGTCGATGCGAACAGAGTGATCGTGCATCTCGCCGTCCTCGCCTTTGAAAGAGACTTTCATCCAAATGCTGGGTCCAAATCTATTGGCATAGCATTCGAGGTGTTCAACGACGCAGGTCCCTTTTTTCCCTTGTTGGTCAACTTTCTTGCTAGTGAGCCCTCTCCTTATGAGTTCGATGCCAAGGATGATAAAAACTAAGGCTGCAATAGCCATAAAGACAACAATGCCTGCATAACCAGAATTGTCCTGACTTTTGTCTTGCGTTGCTATAACGGCAATGACGAGAGCGGCAAATATTCCGCCGAGGAACAGCAATGCTACACCTCCGCCGATGCCTCCATATGTTTTCTTCATATCGATACCCTTTCTAAACGCACTGAAGTCAATTGTCCAAATATTGAAATTTTTGTCAATAGTTTTTGAAATTTTTAGCAAAGCTAAATGAGCGGTTTCTTTTCAGTCTCCGCTAAGTCTTTGTCAATGACTTTTAATTCCTGAACATCGATGTAACAATCTTTTCCATAGATGAGGCATTCTAGAGTCATTCCCACATGTACGGCGTTGAGAGCTTTGTCATCGATGTGTGCCGAGTATTCTTGAGTGTTTCCATTATCGTCTTTATAAGTGACATCCATAAATACACCAGAGTTACGATATGCCGTTCTGAATTCTTTAATCACGCAAGTTCCTTTTCTTCCGTGCTTGATGACTTTTTTAGTCGTGATGCCCCAGCGTAGATCGTCGACGCCGAGAAAACTAAAAACTATTGTTGGCAGAACAAAAGCAATCGTAACAAAGGGGATATATTCCGGTTCCGATCTTAGTGAGCTCTTATCCGACAATAGGCAGATCAAATATGCCCCAAGGAAAAATAGGCCGAACACTATAAAGAATACCCCTTGGCCGATGCTCCCTTTTCTTCTTGTTTTCATAGTGGTATCCCTTAAAAAGACCTTTGAGGTCAATTGTCCAAAAAAACAAATATTTGTCAATAGGTATAGGAAAGCATTTTGCCGCAATATTCTCAGCAAAACGCGTATATTCTGATTTGTTATTTTATTGTTTCGACGACTCTGATGTAGCGCCTTAAAGCGTACTCACCATCATGGCTTTCGCCAGCGAGCATGCGCGAATTATCACCAAGCGCGGTTATCCTTGTGGCGCCCGCTTTAGCCAAGAGGGAAGAGATCTCTTTCTTGCCTTCGATTAGTTTATTGATGGAAACGGTTTGAAGCAGGTTCTTGTTTGGTTTAAGGACCTTGATGATGTCCTCTTTCTTTAGAGGCTTAATCCAGATGTTCTGGAACAAGAAAGAAAGCTCTAATTTGTTGTCTTCTTTGACGATGATGGAGACACCGTCTTTCATGAAGACTTTATCCGCATTGCCTTCAAGTTTCTCGTTATAGATGAGCAAGGAATTCTTGGCTTTCATCGTAAGAGGCAAAGTTCCCATCTTCTTGCTTGTTTCAGCGAATAGAGGAAGGATGCGTTCCGCTAAAGCCTTGAGTTCGTTAACGTCGTCGGTGTTGACGTATATTCCTTGGCTAGAGGAGCAGAAGAGCTGGTTCGTCGCGCAGATTGATTCGCATAAGGCTTTGAGTTCCTCATCAGTGACGTTCTTGTCCACGTAAGTGAAAGAGATCTTATGGCCCCAGGAGATGATCGACGAATGGATGTCGACGAATGTTCTGGCAGCTTTCTGCGCCATATCGCCGCCCCAAACGATCGTTGCATCGGCGAGGTTGGCAAGTTGCTTGATGGTTTCGACTTCGGTGCTTGGGACATCGAAGACGTAGATGTAGTCTTTGAGAATAGGTGACTCTTTGATGAGTTCCTGAAGCAAACGGATGGACATTCCGTTGTCCCCGGTAGGGAGTTTGAGGATGTTGATATTTCCAACGAGAAGTCCTTCGACCACGCTATAAGCGGGAAGGAGATCGACGTTTCCGGCCGCGATATGGAAAAGGATGCCTAAAGGCTCGTAGTGGCGTGTGTTCTCTTCGTCGAGATCGAGTTCGCCGTTTTTAAGGTCGCCTAATTCGATATCAATCTTTTTGAGGAGACCTTCTTTGGAGAAGTATTTCGCGTATCTCTCAAAGGTGGAATAAGGCATGTTTGCCATCTCAAGAAGAGGCAAAACGATGCTATCGAATTCATGGTTCATGACCCTTTGGTAGAGCTTGTCGCAAGCGTCAATAACGTCGTTATATGTGAGGGTCCTATTGTTTTGAAGCGTTTCGAGCATATCTCCCTCTAGAGAGGAGATGAGCTCTTCTTGCTTTCCGTCAGGATAGACTTCGCCTTTATAAAGAATCATGACTTCTCTCCTTTCAGAAGATCTTCGGCCCCGGCTGCGCATGTTTTGATATCTTCGATGCCGCTTCTGCCGAGGATTTCGAGATACATTGACTTCTCACCGCATGGGCAAGTCTCTTCGTGGAGGATGCCGATATCGTCGGTCATGACGGAAAGAAGTGGGGCACCTAAGCACATTGGGGTAAGAAGGTTGATGAGACCTGGCTGGCCTGGCTTAACTGGCTCAAGGGTCTCGACGTCGCGGATGATGACGCGAGCGTAGTTCGGTATGTGGAAGTGATGATACCTGCAATCGGTGTAGAGGATTGGATGCTCGACCGCGCCAAAGAATTCGAAGATGTGTTTGTCATCGATTCCAAGGACCTCGTTGGCCAGGTCGTAGAAGGTCTGTTTGTCGACTTTTTCTTTATAGAAAGACTTCCAGCCTCCGCCTAAAGAAAGGATTGAGCCTTTAGGGAGCTTGAGTTTGATTCCTTTGGCTTTCATCTGCTCGAGCAAGAAGTAGGTGTAAGCAGGGAATCCAAGGGTTCTCACAGGGGCTTTCCCTTTTGAGTATTTGATGAGTTTCTTCTCAAGGTTATCGAGATCGACTTTGTAGCCTCCGTCAACCCATCTGATCGCGTAGTCTTTGCTGAGAGCAGGGGTGACGAAAGTGAAACCCCATGCGGTCTTGGCGATCGCTTTGTCGTTTCCTTTATGCGGCTGGTAGCCAAAGATGATGTAGCGGTGTGGCTTAAGCGACCATAAGTGGTGGTAGGAGAACACTCTCCTGACCATGTTCCAGCCTCTAAGCAAATCGCCTAAAGTGAAACCGATGATGGAGACGTTCTGCCCGCTCGTTCCGCTAGAGGTAGCCTTGACGATATATTTGCTGTTTTTCAAGGACAAGAGGTTGTGGTGCTTGAAATATAAGGTCGGAATGAAGGGGATTTTCGCTAAAACCTCATAGGAATTGATATCGGATGGCTTGAAGCCAAATCCATCGAGAAGCTCCTTGTACTTCTTGTTGTGCTCGTAATGGAAAGAACAGTTTTCCTTCATCGCGAGATAGAACTTCTCATCGTCCAAAGAATAGATTTTCTTTTTCTTCGTATTGAAGAGGGATGACATTTTGCTCATATGAAAAGAATACGCTTTATGAACAAGCAAAAACCACCCTTTATGATAAAAAAAGCCCGACACACTTCGTGTCAGGCTTGTTTTACGTCTTTGGTGACCTGTACGGGATTCGAACCCATGAATGCATGCGTGAAAGGCATGTGAGTTAAGCCGCTTCTCCAACAGGCCATAAATGGCGCTCGCTATAGGGCTCGAACCTACAACACCCTGGTTAACAGCCAGGTGCTCTGCCATTGAGCTAAGCGAGCGTCATAAGCGTTTGAAGACGCACGGAATATATTAATGATAGAAAGCGCTTTTTGCAACTAGAGAATTACGATTTCTTGTCTAATTTCCTATAATCATTGGTATGGATACCAAGTTAGAGGAGATCAAGTCTCTCATTAAGGCCTCAAAACGCATCGTCTTCTTAGGCGGAGCGGGCGTCTCTACCGCCTCTGGGATCCCTGATTTCCGTTCCCCAGAAGGACTATATAAGATTCATTCCGAATACGGCGTCTCTTATGAGACGATGCTTTCACACACCTATTTCGAATACCATACCGAAACCTTCTATGACTTCTATTGGAAGACGATGGTGGCCAAAAACGCCAAACCGAACAAAGCCCATATCGCTTTAGCCAATTACGAGAAGGCCGGTCACCATATCGCCATCATCACCCAGAACATCGATGGCCTCCATCAGGAAGCGGGTTCCAAGAGAGTCTACGAAGTCCATGGCTCAACTAAACGTTATTACTGCACAGACTGTGGCAGGCATTTCTCGATCGAGGACATCCCAAACATCGGCATCCCTCATTGCCCTGAATGCGGTGGGGTCATCAAGCCTGATGTCGTCCTATATGAAGAGCCTCTCAACGAAGATGTGGTGGAGTCCGCTCTAACTGAGCTCAGATTCGCCAACTTCCTCATCGTCGGAGGAACTTCCCTCAACGTCTATCCTGCCGCTGGCATGATCGATTACTTTAGTGGAGGGCACACCCTTCTCATCAACAAGGAACCAACCCCAAGGGATTCCTTCTTCGAATACGTCATTCATGACGACATCGGCAAAGTCCTCGAGGAGCTTCTCTCATGAGCCATCCTTTCAAACATCTAAGAGTCATCTTGAAACACCGCCACCAAGTAATCAGGAATGGCTGGCATTTGGGCATCTTCTGGCATTGCCTTAAGCATGACCTAAGCAAATTTGGGAGAACCGAGTTTAAAGTGGGCTCAACCTACTACGTAGGAACCCATTCCCCAATCTACGAGGAACGTCTCCGTAATGGCTATTACTCAACCGCCTGCCAGCATCACACAAGAAGGAATAAACACCACTGGGAATACTGGACCGACTTCTTCAAGGGCAGGATCATCGCCAAAAACATGCCGTATAAATACGCTCTCGAATATGTCGCGGACACTTTAAGCGCCTCTAAAACGTACGACCCAAAGAACTTCAAAGGCAGCACGACCTTAGAGTATTTCAACCGCAACTCAGAACACTATTACTTAACCGACACCACCGAGGAATTCATCAGATACTGCCTGACTGAATATGCGGAAAACGGTTGGAAAAATCTGAAGAAAAAGAACACCAAAAAGGTCTATAAAGAGATTGAAGCAAAATATCCTAAGACCAAGGTTTTCGATACCATGAAGGCCCTGGGAGATTTGCCTCTTCTAAAAGAAGGTATATAATCAGCGCTATGGCAAACAAAAATAAAACCATCGTCATCGGCGTAGGTAGACTCGGAAGCGGTATCGCTAACCGCGCCGCCGCCAAAGGTCAAGACGTCATCGTCGTTGACCCAAATCCGAAAGCCTTCTATGGCCTCGATGACACATTCAGTGGCTTCAAAGTGAACGCCGACTCGACCGACATGTTCGCCCTCGAGGAACATTGCGACATCAAGACAGCAGGTCAGGTCGTCATCGTCACAGGCGACGATAACGTCAACCTTTTCCTTGCCTACGTCTGTTCGCTCGTCTACGCCGTCCCACGCATCTTCGTGCGTTTCGATGACCCGGACAAAGGCGCCCTCGTCGAAGGACTTCAGAACGTCAAAGCCATCTACCCATTCGATCTTACTTTGGTCAAATTCAACGAGATTGAGCAAGTTGAGAGGAAATAAAGCATGCATATCGTAATCGCTAACGGCGACTCAGACGCCGCCTACATCATCGACATGTTCAACACCAAGGAAAACCGCCTTACCGTCATCAATGGCAGCGAAGCGGTGGCCCAGACCCTCATGGAAAGAAAACACATCGCCGTCACCATCGGCGACCCATGGCACAACGCCATCCTTGAGGCAGCTCGCGTTTATGACGCCGATATTTTCATTTCCCTTTGCAAAAAGGACACCGATAACTTCGCCTCTTGCCTTATGGCAAAACGCAACTTCCACATCAAGAAGTGCATCTGCGCCGTCTCAAACCCATCAAACGTCGACCTTTATAAGAAGCTTGGCATCGATGTCGTCATCTCTTCGACCTACCTCCTTGCCAAATCGATCAAGAACGAATCCAACGCGGAATCCCTCATCAAATCGCTTTCTCTCGACAACGAGAAGATCGTCATGATCGAGGCAACCCTCCTTCCGAAATACTGGATTTGCGACCAAGCCATCAAGGACATGGGCTTCCCGAAGAACGCTTCGATCGCCTATGTCGTCCGTAACTATAACTTCATCATTCCTAACGGCGACCTCGTTCTCCGTCCGATGGACACCATCGTCGTCGCCTGCGCCAAAGAGAACGAAGTGGAGATCCTTCGTTTCTTGAAGAAGCAAAAGCCAACCGTCGAAGTCAAAGAAGAGGCTCCAGCGGTGGAAGAGCCAGCTAAGGAAGAAAAGAAATCTTCCAAAAAGAAGAAAAAGTAATTAAGGCAGCGTTATGAAGAAAGAACCGGCAAAGGGATTCCGACTCGTATTCGGTTATCTTGGCCTTTTCCTCGCATTCGAGGGAATCGTCGTTCTTTTCCCTTTGCTCACCCTCATCTTCTATCCAGGTGAGTGGAAGGTCCTTCTCGACTTCATCGTTCCTGCCGTCATCGATATCGGAGTCGGCATCCTTCTCTATAAGCTCCTTGTAGCCGGAAGAGAGAAACTCCGTTTCCGTCCGAAAGAAGACGCGGTCCTTCTTGTCCTTATCTGGATCGGCGCCATCCTTTCTGGTGCGATGCCGTTCTTCTTAACGAGATTCTCCTGGCTCAACTTCGGAGATGCCTCCGCCAATCTCAACATGTCTTTCTCCGAGTGCTTCTTTGAAGCAACCTCAGGATTTACGACCACCGGTCTCACCCTTTTCCCAAAGAGCGCTTATCTCGATGGCGTGGCAAGTAGCCCGTTAGGAGTGGATTCCTGCTCCGCCTATGGATATTCCCATGTCTTCCTTTTCCACCGTGCCTTCATGCAGTTCATCGGAGGCGTCGGTCTTGTCCTTCTCCTTACCTCGATCATCGCAAGCAGGCAGAACTTCAAACTCTACTTCGCTGAAGGCCATAACGACCAAATCGTCCCTAACTTAGCCAAGTCCGCGAAGATCATCTTCCTTGTCTATGCCGGATGGGTCGCTGCAGGCTCTTTGAGCCTTTGGCTCGCCGGCATGCCTCCTTTTGAAGCGGTATGCACGTCTATGAGCTGTTTAGGAACAGGAGGCTTCTCCACGAGAGCGGAGTCCATCTATTTCTTCTGCCAGCAGATGCCACTTGGTGAGATCAACAATCTCTCCTATACGGTCACTAACAGCTTAGGCATCGAGATCATCACTTGCGTCCTTATGCTTGCTGGTGCGACGAGCCTTGTCCTTCACACCTTTGCTTTAAGAGGCAAACTCAAAGACTTCTTCTGCGATATTGAGATCGTCTTGACTGGCGCTCTCCTCGTCGTCGGCATCCTTATCTGTTCCCTCTCGATGACATATCTATACAACGAAGGCGAAGGACTCGATTTCCTTTCCTCCCTTAGATATGGCACTTATTTCACAATCACGTCCTTGACCACCTCAGGATTTGCGAACTTCCCATCCATCCTTAAGCTTGGTCCGGTTTGCTTCTTCCTTGGCTGGGTCTTCATGACCATCGGCGGTGGAATGGGCTCAACCGCAGGCGGCATCAAGCAGTACCGTATCGGCATCCTTGGCAAGGAATTCTATTGGTTCCTTAGATATCACGACACCTCAGATAGAACCATCTCTCCTCGCGTCGTCAGGCGTTTAGGCGTCCTCAAAGAAGTGGATGAAGCTTCAGTTAAAGAAGCAAGAAACTATACCCTTCTCGTCTTAATCGTCGCGGTAGTGGGAGGAATGACCTTGATGTTCTTGCCTCCTCTCCCAGGACTCAACCAGGCAGAATGGTTCCAGCGCTGCTTCTATGAATTCATGAACGGATTCACCTCGGAAGGCATGTCCATGATGGATTATGTCGGATATAAAGCCGCCCACCCACTCGCCTACAATGGCTTCATCTGGGTCGAGACGATGGCCATGTTCTTCGGACGTTTAGAGATTCTTCCTATCATCTTCGCTCTTTGGAGATTCATCATCGATCCAATCAGGGATATGAGGCTCAAATCCAAAAAAGCCCGTCCTTCGATGGAATAAGCCCTTTTGCTCCTTGTAGCCAACTTTTATAAGGGTTATAATACCACTCGCCTGAAAAGGCCCTAGGGGCGTGGTTCAGTGGTAGAACAGAGGTCTCCAAAACCTTTGATGAGGGTTCGATTCCTTCCGCCCCTGCCAAAACAGAACGAAAGACCTTCGGGTCTTTTTGTTTTGCAGGGGCTTTTTGTCACGCACCATATTGAAGTTATTAGACCCAATAACTAAACTAGTTTTCATAAACTAACATTTCTCAAAGAAGGGGTTTTATGAGAAACAAAAAGATTAGATTGATCAATTTTGAGGTCGTTCTTTCCTGTGCGTGCATTTTGCTTGCTGGGTGCAACAACCAGCCAGCCGAATCTAGCGTGGCGCCAGCCAGTTCAGAAGAGGAAACCTACAACATCGTCCGTCCGGAATTTGACGGGGATTATTTGACCTATGACATCGGCCAAGATCCTAAGGGATTCAACCTCACTTACTATAACGGCGTCTATTCCCGCGGCTTCTCCTGGCTCACCGATAACACCGTCGAAGAGACTGAGCTTTATCTTGTGAAATCGGATAAAGGGGAGCAGGCAGATTTCTCTGGCGCCGAACTCATTAACGGCGTCACTCAGGAATTCGTCTCCAAGACCAACGGAACCGTCTCCTTCACAGATAGCGATATCCCCGATGGAAAAGGATCTAGCAGCAGCATGGAGCTCACCCTCAATTCCCATAAGGTTCACGTTGAGAATCTTGAGAAAGGCAAAGCCTATAGTTACAAAGTCGGCGCGCCTGACCATTATTACTACGGTGCGTTTGTGGTGGAGAAAGAACACCCATCTTCCATAACCGCCATCGAGCTTAGCGATGCCCAAACCATCGAGCCAGATAAACTCAATGTTTGGCGCAACACCTTCACCAAAGCCGTCGATACAGCCGGCAATGACCTTGATATGGTCCTATATAACGGAGACCAGTTCGACCAGAACATGAGAACCGTTTCTGGCATCAGCCCAAGCAAACCACAAAGACTTCAGGCCTATGTCAAAGCCCTCGACGTCATCAATGACTACAAGATCAACCTCGCTTATATGGCAAGCGCTGGCAACCACGAGCCAAGTGCCTCCTATTCCCAGTACATCATGAGTGATATCGACTATGCCGGTTTCACCAAAGAAGGTTGCTATTACTCATACGATTATGAGTACGCTCACTTTACCGTCCTCGATAGCAACACCCTCAAAAGCGGAAGTGCCCAGTTCGAATGGCTAAAAGATGATCTTAAGAATGCGGCTAATTCGAAATGGAAAGTTGTCATGGTGCATCACTCTCCATATACGACTGGCGACCATAGCAATAAGAGTGAAACCCACACCTTCATTGAGCTCTTAGCCCCTCTCTTCTCCGAGAATCACGTTGACCTCGTCCTTGAGGCCCATGACCATACATATAGCAAAACCCTCCCATATCGCTGGGATGCAGCAGGTTACACAACCTCATTCGACGATGACGAAGTAGTAAATTTGAACCCTACAAAAGAGACCATCGATGAGACGACATATGACAAGAACCCAAATGGCACCTATTACGTCATCACCGGTGCTGCTGGACATCGTCACGGTGCCAGAGAAGCCGAAGACGGCATCTGGGCTGAGTGTGTTGTCGAAGATGGCGAGATGAAAGGCTTAGACCCAAGCAACACCTTCGTTAACAATAAGTACAAGACCGTCGTCGGCACTTTGACTCAGGAAAACGAGTATGAGCCATACACCACGAATGGCCACACTTCCGATCAGCATTACGAAGTAGGGGATCCTGCGACTGGCAACGTCAACGCCGCGATGTTTGGCGTCCTTACGCTCAAAGAGAATACCCTTTCCTATCACGTCTACACCGTCAACGATGAAGAAGTTAAACTTTTCGATACACTCGATGTAATGAAAGGTTGATATAATCGAAGAATGAAAAATAAGTTCCTGCCTATTGTACTTTCTTCCGTTCTATTAGCCGGATGCGGCCTTTTGACCGACTTTGATGAGTTTAGCAATAAGCTCGGCGTATCAATGCCTAGCAAATATGAGAAGCTTTTTCAGGGTGGCGAGAGCGCGATAGACTCATCTTTACACTACGACATCTACTCTGTGAAAGAGGAGTGGAAACTCGAATACCAAACCCAATACCAAACCGACTTCGAAGAGCCGTTTGAACTGGATAAGTACATCGACGCTATTAACGGATATGAGCCTCTAAACATCCCAGAAGAGCGCTATATCCCACATTCCTCTAGCCTTGACTGGGTTTGCAAAAGAGAAAAGGGCAAAACAAGGAATTATGAGTGGCTTCTGATCTTTGACAGCAGCACCAAAATGCTCTATGCCTTAGACAGCACCCATCAATACTTTACCCAAGGCATTCCATACAGGAATTGACGGGGATTTTGCAAAAAAATCACATGACCAATGGTCAGTTCCGTTGGTCTTTTTTTGTGAAGATAAAGAAATTCTATTTAAATAGAATTACTTTTGGGGATTTCTTTGTTATCATTGTTGGGATTTGATTTAGGAGACTCTCACCATGGTTAGGAAAAAAGTCGTACATATCTTCTTCACCGTTGATGATAACTATATACCGTTCCTCTCAACAACAATCGCCAGTATCGTGGCCCACGCTTCTAGCGAATACAAATACCGTTTAACCATCCTTCATGACGGTCTTTCCCTCGAAAGCAAAAGGATGCTCCGCAAATACCAGGACAACGAGAAGATCTTCATCTCGTTCTTTAACGTCAACATCAAGGTCAACTCCCTTTCCGTCAAACTCGATGTCCGTGATTACTACACGATTACGACCTATTATCGTCTATTCATCCCGTCCCTCTTCCCAACTTTAAGCAAATGCTTATACCTCGACAGCGACATCGTTCTTAACGAAGACGTCGCCAAACTCTATTTCACCGATTTGGAGGACAACCTAGTAGGTGCTATCCCAGATGCCTCCGTCCAGCTCTTCAGCGAATTCTCCAACTATGTTGAGAAGGTTTTAGAGGTCGATCATACCAAATACTTCAACGCCGGCATCCTTTTGATGAACCTCAAGAAGCTCAGGCAATTCAACCTTGAAAGACGCTTCATCAATCTCATCAACAGAGTCACCTTCAAAGTCGCTCAAGACCAGGATGTTTTGAATTACCTTTGCAAAGACCAGGTCAAATACATCGACAAGAGATGGAACGTCATGCCTTTAGGCGAGAAGATCAACGATCCATTCCTCGTCCATTACAACCTCATGTTCAAGCCTTGGAACCTCACCAACATCATGTATGAGGAGCTCTTCTTCAAATACGCCGAAGAAGCAGGGGTCAAAGAGCAGATCATCAAGAACAGGGACGCTATCCCTGCTGAAGTAGTCGCGAACATCCTCAAAGGCGTCGACGGAGTTAAGGCTTTCTGCAACCAAGAAGCCGAGAAAGCCGAAGAGTACCACGAGAAGATGACTGGCACCCCGAAGAAAGAACGCTTCGAGACTATCGAGATGAAAGTGAGACAAGGCAAGGTCAACGTTCCTAAACTCACCAAAGAAAGACAGGAGATCGTCGACAAGATCGCCGAGCTCGAAAGAGAAGGCAAATTCGATATCGATGTCGAAAACGATCCGCCATTCCGCCGCCTTATGCCAGGAGACGTCGACTATTTGAGAAGAAAATGGTCGAGCAAATTCAAGACCTGGTGGGCCAATTACTATTCCTACCTTTACTTCAAGCACCTCATCAAGAAAGGCCAAATCGTCATCGATGGCTATGAGGGCATCGAGAACCTTAAAGCCGTCAAGGGAGGCGCCATCATCACCGCCAACCATTTCTCCCCGTTTGATAGCATCCCAGTCCATCTCGCGGTCAAGAAACACGCTAGATGCAAGAAGCTCTTCAAGATCATCAGGGAAGGCAACTACACGATGCCTGGCCTTTATGGTTACTTCTTAAGAAACTGCAACACTCTTCCTTTAGCGACGAACCCAACCGTCATGAGGGATTTCCTGAGGTCAGTTGATATCATCCTCAAGAAAGGCAACTTCATCCTCATCTACCCAGAGCAGTCGATGTGGTGGAACTACCGCAAACCAAAACCTTTGAAGCCAGGCGCTTTCATCTTCGCTGCGAAGAATAACGTCCCAGTCATCCCAACCTTCATCACCATGCGTGATACCGAAAAGACCGAGGAATCGGGCGCTTACGTCCAGGCCTATACCATGCACATCATGGAACCAATCTATCCAGATGATTCCTTAAGCCAGCAAGAGAACGTCGCTCATATGCTAAGAGAAAACGAGAAACGCTGGAAAGAGGTCTATGAGAAGACCTATGGAGAGCCTTTGACCTATCTCACCAAAGAGGAAGAATAATGGTTCTATATCTCATCACCATCTTCGTCGGCGTTGTCGCGGTCTCCGCTTTGAACATTTTCTTTAACCCACTTTACCAAGATGGTTGGTGGTTTTATATCCTTTTCACCCTTGGTTTCACGGTTATTGCCGTCATCATTGATGCCATCGTGGCCATTGTCATCAGGAAGATGCCTGAGAGATGGTTCCAACAGGACAAAGGAATATTCAAAACCAGCGAGAGAGAACTAAAGTTCTACCATTTCCTCAAGGTGCATAAGTGGAAGGACTTCGTTCCTGAGCTCGGTAGCTTCACCGGCTTCCATAAGAACAAAGTCGCGACCCCATTCGACAACGAATACATCTCCCGCTTCATCTTGGAGGCGAGGTACGGCGTCGCCATTCACATATATAGTGTTCCCGCTTCCTTCCTCATCATCCTCTGTGACTGGAGAATGTATACCGGAGAATCAAATCTTTGGTTAACGATCGCTCTCCCGGTTGCCATCGTAAACGCCATCCTAATTGTCCTTCCTGCCTTCATCTTGAAGTACAACCTTCCTAGACTCATCGCCATCTACAACAACAACATCGAGCTCGAAAAACGCAAAAAGAGCCAGCAAAATTGAAAAATCCACTGCAAATCCAGTGGTTTTTTATTTGTTAATCAAAAGACCGCTTCGGAAATTTTATCAATGTAACCGCTATTATGTTTGAATTGAAAAAAGGGAACATATAATCAAATTGATATAAATGGAGATATCAAAAATGAAACCTATCAAAGAAGGAAAAGTCAGAGAGATCTACGATAACGGGGACACCTTAATCATGGTCGCTACTGACCGCATCAGCTGTTTTGACGTCATCTTACATAACGTCGTCACCAACAAAGGCAAAGTCTTAACCCAAATCTCAAAATTCTGGTTTGATTACACAAAAGACATCTGCAAGAACCACATGGTCAGCTGCGATGTCAAAGACATGCCTGAATTCTTCCAAAATGAACAATTTGAAGGAAGAACGATGATGTGCAAAAAGCTCACCATGCTTCCTATTGAATGCATCGTCCGTGGCTACATCACCGGAAGCGGTTGGGCCAGCTACCAAAAGAACGGTACAGTCTGCGGCATCACCCTTCCTAAAGGTTTAGTGGAATCCGATAAGCTTCCTGAGCCAATCTACACCCCATCGACCAAAGCCGAGATAGGCGATCACGATGAGAACATCTCCTTCGAAAGATCGGTTGAGGTCCTTGAAAAGGAATTCCCAGGCAAAGGCCTTGAATACGCGACCAAATTAAAGGAATACACCATCGCCCTTTATAAGAAATGCGCCGACTACGCCCTCACAAAAGGCATCATCATCGCCGACACCAAATTCGAATTCGGCCTTGATGAGAATGGCGAAGTCGTCGTCGCTGACGAAATGCTCACCCCAGATTCATCGAGATTCTGGCCTCTTGAAGGATACGAAAGAGGAAAGAGCCAGCCATCCTTCGACAAGCAATTCGCTAGAGATTGGCTTAAGACCCATGAGCATGACTGGACCCTTCCAGAAGAGGTCGTCGAAAAGACCATCGCCAAATATCTCCAGGGTTACGAACTCTTAACCGGCAAACCTCTTTAATAGCAAATAGCATTTAAGCCACAAACGGGAAATCCTGAATGTGGCTTTTTAATTACAAAAAAGGCCCGTATGATTACGAGCCTTGTTTTTTGTGTTTATTCTCTGCCATCCCAGCAGTAGGTACAGATCTTATCAGGATCGAGTCCGACAGCTTCTTTAAGATCATCAAGTCTCATGAAGCGGAGGGATGTGAAGTTAAGCTTTTCGCGAATGTATTCGATCATATTGGCGTATTCTTTGCTATCTGGATCGAGATACTTCTTGATGGTTTCTGGCTCAACGTTTCCTTCAAGGGCCATGATGGCGCGTCTAGCGATTAGTTCCATGTCGCTAGTGGAAGCGGAGAAGTTGAGGTATTTGCAGGCATAAAGTATCGGAGGGCAGGAGGAACGGACATGAACCTCAGCGGCGCCGGACTTATAAAGGAATTCCGTCGTCTCTCTCATCTGGGTGCCTCTGACGATTGAGTCATCGATGAGAAGAAGCTTCTTGCCATCGATCAAATCGTGGATCGGAATGAGCTTCATGTGAGCGATGAGGTTACGTTTCGTCTGCATCGTAGGCATGAAGGAACGAGGCCAAGTAGGGGTGTATTTGACGAATGGCCTTGAGAATGGGATACCTGAGGCATTTGAGTAGCCGATCGCGGCTCCAAGGCCGGAATCAGGGACGCCGGCGACGGAATCAGGTTTGACGTTATCGCGCTTGGCGATGAATTCGCCGCATTTGCATCTAAGTTTCTCGACCGAGAGTCCTTCGTAGACGGTTGATGGGTAGCCATAGTAGATCCAAAGGAAGGTGCAGATACGCATCTTGTTTCCTGGTTCCACCAGAGTTCTGACGCCTGTTTCAGCGTTGATGACGTCGATCTCGCCTGGGCCGAGTTTCTTATAAGCCGTGTATCCTAAATTAAGGAACGCGAACGATTCGAATGTGACGCAATATGTGCCGTCTTCTTTCTTGCCGATGACGACAGGGGTTCTTCCGTATTTGTCTCTAGAGCAGTAGATGCCCTTCTCGTTGAGAAGGAGGATGGTCATTGAGCCATCGATGACTTCTTGGACATATTGCAAACCTTCAATGAGGTTTTTCTTTTGATTGATGATGCTGGCGACGAGCTCAGTGCTATTGATGTCGCCGGTTGAGGTTTCGAGGAAGTGGGCGTTGTTATTAAGGAATTTTTCTTCGAGTTCTTTGGCGTTGTTGATTTTGCCAACGCATGTGATGGCATACGTGCCGTGGTTCGATCTCACGACGAGAGGCTGGGAATCGAAATCGGAGATGCATCCGATGCCCATGTTGCCTTTCATCGCCATGGCTTCTTTTTCGAATTTGGTTCTGAAAGGGGAGTTCTCGATCTTGTGGATCGCTTTGGTGATCCTGCCGTCATTCAAAACGGCCAAGCCCGCTCTTCTAGTACCTAAATGTGAGTGGTAGTCGACCCCATAGAAAAGGTCGAATACACAGTCGCTTTTGCCGACAACTCCGAAAAATCCGCCCATAGAAATACCCTTTTATTTTGCGCTTATCGCACTTCCTCATTATAGGTAAGAAAAAAGGGGGATAAAGATAAAAGCGCTTTCATCCAAAAAACAATTATTTCAGGTTTTGTATAAGGTATTATTTATATGACAAAAGCCCCAAAAGAAAGTAGAAGAAGGAGCCCATCATGAAAGCTATCATCTCAGTCGTTGGCAAAGATACTGTCGGTATTTTAGCCGCTGTCGCAACCAAATGCGCAGAATACAAAGTCAACATCCAAGACGTCAACCAAACCATCATCGGTGAGCTCTTTACAATGTACATGGTCGTCAGCATCGATAACCTGACGATCGATTTCACTTCCTTCGTCGACGAGATCCACAAAGTGGGCGAGGAAAAGAACCTCAAAATCGAATGCATGCATGAAGACATCTTCAACCTCATGCACAAGATCTAATTGGTGAGAAAAATGATCAACAATAGAGACGAGATTATTGAGACCATCCGCATGATCGAGGAAGAGAACCTCGATGTGAGAACCATCACGATGGGCATTTCGCTAGTCGACTGCATCGATAACGATATCAATAAGTCATGTGAGAAGGTCTATAACAAAATCTATAAATACGCGAAAGACCTCGTTAAAGTCGGAAACGAGATCTCCAAGAAATATGGCATCCCGATCGTCAACAAACGCGTTTCGGTCACCCCAATCTCCATCCTTGTCGGCGTATCCGGGGGAGACCCTGTCCTATACGCGAAAACCTTAGATAAGGTCGCGAAAGACATCGGCATCGATTTCATCGGCGGATATAGCGCCCTTGTCCAGAAAGGCTTCGCTCCTGGCGACAGAGAACTCATCGATTCGATTCCTAGGGCGTTAAACGAAACATCATTCGTCTGCTCTTCGGTCAACGTTGGCTCAACCCGTGCCGGTATCAATCTCGACGCCGTCAAAATCATGGGTCAGAAAATCCTTGAAGCAGCAGAGTTGTCTAAAGATAGAGAATGCATAGCCGCCTCCAAGATGGTCGTTTTCTGCAATGCGGTGGAGGATAACCCATTCATGGCCGGCGCCTTCCATGGCATCGGTGAAGCCGATTGCGTCATCAATGTAGGCGTGAGCGGCCCAGGCGCAGTCCGCGCAGCCGTTGCCAAATGCCCAAAAGACGCTTCGATCTCCGAGATCGCCGACGTCATCAAAAAGACCGCCTTCAAAGTCACGAGAATGGGTCAGCTAGTCGGTGTTGAAGCATCAAAGATGCTCGGTGTCGAATTCGGCATCGTCGACTTATCCCTTGCCCCAACCCCGGCGATTGGCGATTCCGTCGCCCACATCCTTGAAGAAATGGGCCTCGAACAGTGTGGTGGAGTAGGCACGACGGCTTGCCTTGCCATCCTTAACGACGCCGTCAAAAAAGGAGGCGTCATGGCTTCCTCGAGAGTCGGTGGTTTATCCGGCGCTTTCATCCCGGTAAGCGAAGACCAAGGCATGATCGACGCGGCGAAATCAGGTGCTCTTTGCATCGAGAAACTTGAAGCGATGACCGCTGTTTGCTCAGTCGGTTTGGATATGATCGTCATCCCAGGGGATACCACTCCTGAAGTGATTTCCGCCCTTATCGCCGATGAGGCGGCCATTGGCATGATCAACTCTAAGACAACCGCCGTGAGAGTCATCCCGGCAATCGGAAGAAAAGAAGGGGAAGAGCTCAATTTCGGAGGGCTTCTTGGCCACGCTCCGATATTGGCGATCAGACGTCAGTCACCAAAGACCTTCGTTGACCGTGGAGGTCAGATCCCTGCGCCTCTCAATTCTCTTAAGAATTAACGTTCCATTTAGGCCTCTATTCAGGGGCCTTTTCTTAATGTAACCACTTTCATAGCTCATTCGATTGAATATCGTTAGCAAATAAAATAGATTTTATATGTACTGAAAAACGTAACTGTTATTGTGACTGACGGTAAATGCGAATTAACGCAATGGAGCAATAATGGATTCAGTAGTCACGTCGACCGCCTGGGCACACTCGTGGAATTGATCTTTGTAATCACTTTCTAGCAGCGTGTCTTTTTATTTTTTTGGGAGGGAAACAGTATGAAGAAAGTCGGAATCATCATGGGAAGCGCAAGCGATCTTCCAATCCTCAAGAAAGCATTCGAGCAGCTCGATGCCCTTGGAGTTCCTTATGAGGCTCACGTCTATTCGGCCCATAGAACCCCAGAGGAAGCTGGAACCTTTGCGGCAAACGCCAAAGCAAACGGCTTCGGGGTCCTTATCGCAGCAGCTGGCATGGCCGCTCATTTAGCGGGCGCAATCGCTGCAAGAACCACCCTTCCAGTCATCGGAATCCCTTGCAAATCCGCCGCGCTTGACGGCATGGACGCGCTTCTTGCGACCGTCATGATGCCTTCTGGGATCCCAGTCGCGACAGTCGCGATCGACGGGGCGAAGAACGCCGCTCTCTTAGCAGCGGAAATCCTCGCTCTTAGCGATCCATCCCTCGACGCCAAGCTCGTCGTCCTGAGAGAAGAGGGAGCGAAAGCCGCCCTCGAAAAAGATAAGGAAATATCAGAGGCCTTTAATAAATAAGCAAGTAAATCTAAGGGAAGGAGGGGAAGAGAATGTCGTCGTTACATGAAGAATGTGGAATCTTCGGTGTCTATTCACCGGTAAAACAAGACGTCGCCAGAACCGCATACTACGGTTTATTCGCCCTCCAGCACCGTGGACAAGAATCCTGCGGCATCGTCGTCTGCGATGACGGTCTTTTCTCAACTTACAAAGACTTAGGCCTTGTCGAAGAGGTCTTCACCGAACGTCATCTTGCCCGCCTTGGACAAGGAAACATCGCCGTGGGCCATGTCAGATACGGCACCACAGGCGCCACAGATAGACACAACGCCCAGCCTCTCGTCGTCAACCATATCCATGGCCATATCGCCATCGCCCATAATGGCAATATCACCAACTCATTCGAACTTCGTTCCCAGCTTGAGCTCCAAGGCTCGATCTTCCACACAACCTCAGACACAGAGGTCATTTCCTACATAGTCACAAGAGAAAGAATCACCTCTAACTCCATCGAAGAAGCGGTGGAACGCGCGATGTACACCATCAAAGGCGCGTATTCCCTTGCCGTTATGTCCCCGACGAAACTCGTCATCGCCCGCGACCCATATGGTTTTAGGCCTCTTTGCTATGGCGTCAGAGATGATGGCACATATATCGCCGCAAGCGAAACCTGCGCCCTTGAATCTGTCGGCGCCAAGTTCGTCCGCGACGTCCTCCCAGGCGAAGTCGTCTACTTCGACAAGGATGGCGTTCACTCCATCAAGACGCACTGCGGCAAACAGAAGAAACACATTTGTGTATTCGAATTCGTCTATTTCGCTAGACCTGATTCAGTGATTGACGGCGTATCCGTCCATTCAGCCAGGGTCAAAGCGGGAGAATACCTCGCAAAATCCCATCCAGTTGAGGCCGATATCGTCATCGGCGTCCCGGATTCAGGACTTGATGCCGCAATCGGATATTCAAAGGAATCAGGCATCCCTTACGAAATCGGATACATCAAAAACAAATACATCGGCCGCACGTTCATCGCTCCTGGCCAAGATAACAGGGAAGACAAAGTCAAACTCAAGCTCAACCCAATCTCATCGGTCGTCAAAGGCAAACGAGTGGTGGTCATCGATGACTCGATCGTCAGAGGCACCACAAGCAAGAAGACAATCAAGCTCCTTCGCGATGCGGGCGCCAAAGAAATCCACATGAGGGTATCCTCACCGACCTTCCTCAATCCTTGCTTCTATGGCACGGACATCGATTCGAAAGACAATCTCATCGCCTGCCACCATTCGGTGGAGGAGATCGCGAAGATCATCGGCGCGGATTCGCTTGGATTCCTCTCGGTCGAAAACGTCAGGGACATCGCAGGGGGAGAATGCTGCACGGCTTGCTTCGATGGCAAGTACCCGACAGCCATTCCAAAAGACAACAGAAAATCAAGATTCGAAAGCAAGATCTCAGATAAAGATTAAGCGGGGGAGAAACATGAAAAATTCAAAATCAGAATCATACGCGGCAGCAGGCGTAGACATCACGGCAGGATACAAGGCCGTTGAGCTCATGAAGGCTCATATCGCCAGAACCATCGTCCAATCGAAACCAGAGGACATCGGTGGCTTCGGCGGGCTTTTCACCCTTGACCTTGAAGGCTACAAACACCCAATCCTCGTTTCAGGAACCGATGGCGTTGGCACCAAACTCAAGATGGCCTTCCTCATGGATAAACACGACACCGTCGGCATCGACTGCGTTGCCATGTGCGTCAACGACGTCATTTGCTGCGGCGCCAAACCTCTCTTCTTCCTTGACTACATCGCCTGTGGCAAGAACTACCCAGAGAAGATCGCCTCTATCGTTTCAGGCATCTGCGATGGCTGCGTCATGGCCCATAGCGAGCTCGTCGGCGGAGAAACCGCGGAAATGCCAGGCTTCTACCCAGTCGATGAATATGACCTCGCAGGCTTCTCCGTCGGCATCGTCGACAAAGACAAAGTCATCGATAACAAAAAGATGGCGGCAGGGGATGTCATGATCGCTCTCCCATCTAGCGGCGTTCACTCTAACGGCTTCTCTCTTGTCAGAAAAGTCTTCGATATCGAACACGCCGCTATCAAAAAACCTCTCCCAGAACTCGGTGGAAAGTCTCTTGGCGAGACCCTTCTCACCCCAACGAAAATCTACGTCAAACCAGTCCTCGCCCTTCTTGATGAAGTCGAGGTCAAAGGCATCTCCCATATCACGGGAGGAGGCTTCTATGAGAATATGCCTCGCTCCATCCCGGACGGACTTAAGGTCGTCATCAAGAAAGAAGACGTCAAGGTCCTCCCGATCTTCAAACTCATCCAGTCGACAGGAAATATCCCAGAAAGAGATATGTTCAAC
>JAEEWP010000048.1 GCA_016287465.1 Caryophanales bacterium
CTATAACTCAACGAGACTAAAAAACAGGAACCTTTAACGATTCCTGTCTTTGGGCCTTTTTTGAAGTGTGTCCGTTTTGGGGTTCACTTCAAAACCTGGGGCATTTTTCTTATACTTTAGAGAACTTCTTTTAGAGCGTTCACAAGATCTAGGCACTCACTCTTGGTGATACCAGATAGAGCGATCCTCACCTTGTCTTCGTCGATTGGGACGACATAGAAGTGTTTGAGAGCAAGGGCATCGAATGTAGCGACTGCATTGTCCACTCTAAGAGTAAGGAAGAAGCCTGATTTGTATGGGTAATGTTTGATGCCTGCTTCATCAAGAAGGGAAGTGAGATAATTGCCTCTTTCGACGAGGGCCATCTTGTTGACACTAATTTCGTCAATGACTTTCTTGACCGCTTCCTTGTCATTAAGGACTTCACCAATTGAGTGAAGGACTGGTCCGACTGGGGAAGAGACGGTGCCTCTGACTTGGGCTCTGAAGGCGTTGCCGATATCATCTTTGCTCTCTTTGTCTGGGCAAAGGGCGATGAAGGCGCCGCATCTAAAGCCATAGACGGCAAAGGATTTGGAGCAAGAGAAGATGACGACAGGAAGGAAGTTCAAATCTCCTTCAAGCATCTCAAAGAGAGGGCACTCAGTGTCTGAGAAGTTGTAATAAGCGATATCGAAGAGAACGACGAGCTCCCCTTCTTCGCCTTTCTTGTTGAGATAGGCGAATAAGTCCTCGTATTCCTTCTTGGACATGCTGTAACCGGTTGGGTTCTCACATGGGTCATTGATGAGAAGAAGGGCTCTGCCTTTCTTAGCCATTTCATCATCGACTTCGTTCATGATGCTCTTGAGGTTCCAGTTATCGGATTCATCGAAGAGCTTGTAGGTTCTATGTAAGCAGTTGGCTTTCTTGGCGATGAGCTTATAGTTTGACCACATGACATCTGGGAGGATGACATGGCTATCTGTGTCAGTGAAAAGATTGAAAGCGATCGATAAGGCACCGGTTCCGCCTAAGGTGGCACCAAAGAAGATCTCATTCTTCTCTTTGATGGTCTTAAGTCTTTCCCCGAAAGCGTAGCTGAGGATGCCTTTCTTATAGTTCTCATGTCCCGTTACCGCAGCGTAGGCCATCTTCTCGGAGAATTTCTCTTTGATGGCGTTCTCAATGGTTGGGACCCTTCCGAACTTCTTCTCTTCGTCGTAATAAGCACCGACTGAGGCATTGATGGTTTTGAAGCCTTTCTTCACGTCTTTGTTAGCAAGACCGGAGATGGTCAAAATATCATGCTTATTGAGAGAGGATTTAGAACGGAGGGAAACGTAATCTTTTTTCATAATCCACATTTTATATGTCTCTTGTGCTTTTTCTATAGAAAGATGAAGGAAAGCGTTTTCAGAATTATTGTAAAATAGTTTTTGAGCGGTTTTACGCCTCTTAGTCGTCTTAACTTACGAGGAGAGAAACACATATGAAAAAACACGTTATTTTCCTACCGATGATTCTTGGTCTTCTTTTAGCGGGGTGCGAACCACCTTACCCAGACGGCACACCAGAGCCTTTGTGGACGAGCGTCAGCGAAAGCCTTGGATCCAATGACGAACTTCCTCCGGAGATAAGCCTCTCTTTGACTGAGGAGAGCACTCTTCCTATAAGTGACGGATCTTCTCTTCAATCATCCGACTCGTGCTCCTGTTCCGACGAAGAGGAAGAATCAAGCTCAAGCAGGCACACTCCAGACTTCCCTCCTGGAGAAAGGAAACCAATCATCTATTTCTACCCTGAGGAGGAGATGGACTTAACTGTCACCTTCGTCAACGAAGAGATGCTCACAACCACATATCCGAAATATGACGGAGG
This sequence comes from Caryophanales bacterium, assembly GCA_016287465.1. Taxonomy (GTDB): domain Bacteria; phylum Bacillota_I; class Bacilli_A; order RFN20; family CAG-826; genus UBA4951. Next base: position 1,861 of record JAEEWP010000048.1, read on the forward strand.
TTGGAACATCCATCTTAAAGAAGATGGCACATTCACCGTCCCTGGAAGCGAGAGAGAATACTACGCTTTATATTACGAAGCCAACTCAGATTATGAGTGCACCTTCGATGAAGGCTTCTACGTCACAAGCGAGAACGCAGCATCATTCTTAGAAGAGAAGATGGATTACATAGGTTTCACGAACAGAGAGACCAATGAATTCATCATGTATTGGTTACCGATCCTTGAGAGAAATGAGCAGTCACTCGTCTACTTCGAGCAGACCGAAGAGAGAAACGAAGATTCACCTTTGATCTTCTCAACCGAACCGGACACACTTATCAGAACCATGATTCATATCAAGAAGGTGGACGCTCCAGTCGAGATGGTTCCACAAGAATTGACCCATGTTGAAAGAGCTGGTTTCACCGTCACTGAGTGGGGCGGAGTTGAACACTAAAGAGGAAACGTTATGAAAAAACACGTTATTTTCCTACCAGCGATCCTTGGTCTTCTTTTAGCGGGGTGCACCACTACACATGAAGAATGTTCTGATGAGAATTCATATTGGTATGGCGGCAATCATAGCGACCCTTATGACTACCCAGTTAAGAAACCAATCATCTACTTCTACCCTGAGGAAGAGATGAATCTTGAGGTCACATATGTTCAAGAGGAAAGACTATTGACCACTTACCCTAAATATGAGGATGGCTGGAACATCCATCTTAGAGAAGATGGAACGTTCACTCTCCCTGGAAGCGAGAGAGAATACTACGCCTTGTACTTCGATGAGATTGGCAACTACAAGACCGATTGGAGCGAAGGCTTCTACGTAACCAAAGATAACGTCATAAGCGTGTTAGAAGAGAAGATGGATTTCATTGGCTATACGAACAGGGAAGTCGATGAGTTCATCATGTACTGGCTACCAATCCTTGAGAACAATGAGAAATCCCTCATCCACTTTGAACAGACTGAGATAAGGAATGAGGAATGCCCTCTTACCTTCTCCGTTATGCCAGACACCTTAATCAGGACCATCATGCACATCAAGAAAGTGGATGAAGAGGTTTCTATCAAGGAACAGACCTTGACCCATTATGAAAGGAACGGATTCACCGTTACTGAGTGGGGCGGATTAGAATACTAATAACTCAGCCAAAAACAAAAGAATCCCCTGCAAAAAGGGGATTTTTGTTTGTTTTGAATCAACTTTCAAAAATAAAAAGCAGATTCTATTGATTTCGTTAAAAGGTTTTTGCTAAAGTCTTCCTATTATTTTCAGGAGGAGAAAGATGAAAGCACGTAGTATGACAGCATTACTCACTATGGGACTGCTTCTTTCAGCATGCTCTTCTCCTGCTGAGGAGAGCCGCTCCCTTGAGAATTCCTCCACTATTTCATCGATTAGTCTCTCATCGGAATCTTCACAGAGCGAATCTTCTTCAGTCATTTCTTCTTCAGAAGAATCATCCTCTTCGGATGACAAAGTGTACTACACCGTTTCGATATATCAGTCTTATCTACCGTATGCAGATCTTTACTATAGAACAGGCACCAGGTTTGACACATCAATCAAAGTCGAAGCGGGCAAACCCCTATACACAACAACCGAAGAATGCCAAGAGTTCTATCACAATCTACACCCGGTGTATGACGCTCGAGGTGGAGCATATTTCGTACACTATCTCTTCTACGACGAAGAATGCACGGAGCACTTAGGATTCGGCGTCCCAATCGAATCCGATTCAACGTTCTACTACTATTTGGATGGTTAAAAACAAATAATCCCCTGATTTCGCAGGGGATTTTTAGTTTTGTGGAGCACGAAAGCAAAAGATTATTAGTTCCAGGATATCGCGAGACGTTTGCCGCTTCTGGCGCAGTCCGTCAGGTAGAGATTGATGAGCGTTTGATATGGTATGCCGGTTTCCTTCGCCTGCATCTTAAAATAGGCGATCGCATCCTCAGAGAGCTTAATCGTCACCTGTTTCTTTAGTTGTTTGGCATAAGGGTTCTTTTTTCCTTTGCTCCAATCGTATTCTTCCCTCATATTCTTTCCCTCATCTTCTATAATGGCTCGCTTCATTCCTTGTGGCCTTCGTTTCATCCCACTCGAAACGTAATTCTTTCATACTTATATTATAATTATACTTTACCTTATTCAAGGTTGATCAAACGTATGGTGCGTGATGGGGTTTTTGCCATCAGCCCTTATTGAGTGATTATTACCGACTCTCAAACTTGTTTGTACAGTCTGTACATTCAAGTTGAAAACTAATTTCGCCAAATTGAGCGGCAAGCGGTTATAAAGAAAACCAGCGCTGACATAAGAAAAAATCCCCTGATTTCGCAGGGGATTCTCTTTTTTTGTGCTTGATTAGAGAAGTCCTTTTTTGGACATGGCGTCATAGATGATCTTGAAGCCAGCGATGTTCGCGCCGACGACATAGTTGTCTTCCTGTCCAACCTCTTTAGCGGCCTCATCGACGTTATGGAAGATGTTGACCATGATCTCTTTGAGCTTCATGTCGACCTTCTCAAATGGCCAGGATTCGTTCTCGGCGTTCTGAACCATCTCAAGATAGGAGCAAGAGACACCGCCGGCATTGGACGCTTTACCTGGGGTGAATAAGACTTTGTTAGCAAGGAGATATTCGGTAGCTTCTCTGGTGGTTGGCATGTTCGCGCCTTCGCAGACGGCGATGCAGCCATTCTTGACGAGAAGCTTCGCGCCTTCGAGATCAAGCTCATTCTGAGTGGCGCATGGCATATAGATATCGCACTTGATGGAATAGACGCCTTTGCCTTCGTGGTATTCGGCATCCTTCTTTTGAGCAGCATATGAAGAGAGTCTTTCTCTCTTAACTTCTTTGATTTCTTTGAGGAGAGGGAGATCGATGCCGTTAGGATCATAAATCCAACCAGAGGAATCGCAGCATCCCACTACTTTCGCACCAAGCTGAGAGGCTTTCTCAATTGCGTAGATGGCAACGTTGCCACTTCCAGAGACGACGACTGTTTTGCCTTCAAAGGAATCGTTCCTCTTCTTAAGCATCTCTTCAGCGAAATAGACAAGGCCATATCCGGTAGCCTCGGTTCTGCATAAGGAACCACCCATGGAGAGAGGTTTGCCAGTAAGGACACCACCTAAGGTGCCGGTCTGTTTCTTATATTCCTCGGCCATGAATCCGATTTCTCTGCCACCGACGCCGATATCGCCTGCTGGGACATCGACACCAACGCCGATATGTGGATAGAGCTTATCCATGAAGGCGACGCAGAAACGCTTCACCTCGGCATCGCTCTTGCCTTTAGGATCGAAGTCGCTTCCACCTTTGCCGCCTCCCATCGGGCAGCCAGTGAGAGCGTTCTTGAAGCACTGCTCGAAGGCAAGGAACTTAAGGATAGAAAGGTTGACGGAAGGGTGGAAACGGAGTCCGCCTTTATAGACGCCGACAGCGTTGTTGAACTGGACACGGTATCCTTTGTTGGTCTGCTCTTTTCCTTTGTCATCCATCCATTTGACATCGAATTCGACGATGTTATTTGGGACGACGAGTTTCTCTAGTAACTTTTGGTTCCTATATTTCTCCTCATTCTTGGAGATGATTGGCTCTAAGCTCTCAAGGACTTCCTTGACGGCTTGGAGGAATTCAGGTTGGTCAGGGTTATCTTTCTTGACCTGTTCGATTACTTCTTCGATGTACTTCATGGTGATGTGTTCCTTTCTAACTGATACATATTAAGAGAAAAGGGGGCGGTAGTAGATGGCCGTCCCCTTTTGTAAGTAAAAATGTCTGGTTTTACTTAACCAAAGAGTAGGCTTCTTCGTCGACGTAGACGGTGCAGTCTCTGTGTTTCTGAAGGATGGAGCAAGGCATGGCTTCGGTCATCTCGCCTTTGATAAGGCCATAGACGGCTTTGGCTTTGTTCTTGCCAGTGGCGATGAGAACGATCTTCTTGGCTTTCATGATGGAAGCAAGGCCCATCGTGACGGCGCGGGTAGGGACTTCGCTGATATCGTTGAAGAGACGGGAATTGTCTTTGATGGTCTGCTCAGTAAGCTCAGTCTCATGGGTAAGGGAATCAAATGGGGTGCCTGGCTCATTGAAAGCGATATGGCCATCGCTTCCGATGCCAAGGATCTGGATGTCGATTCCGCCAGCCTCATCGATCTCTTTGTCGTAGCGGTTCATGTAGGCTTTGTAATCACCGACACCAAGAAGGACGTGGGTGTTCTCTTTCTTGATGTCGATATGCTTGAAGAGATTCTCAGTCATGAAATATCTGTATGACTGATCGTGGGTGCCCTCTAATCCGACATACTCATCGAGATTGAAGGATTTGCAGTCTTTGAATGAGACCTCACCATCCTTGTAGGCTTTTGCCATATCGGCATAGACAAGTAATGGGGAAGTTCCGGTAGCAAGACCAAGAACTGCGTTTGGCTTGTTTTTGACGACCTTGACGAATTCATCAGCGATCATCTGGGAGATTTCTTTTTCGTTTCCGACAATAACTTTCATTTTTGTTTTACCTCTTTTTGACGATTTCTTTTGTTCCTTTGACGATGGAATCAGATGGATATACTCCCCTACACATCGTTAATGGATAAACCTGTGTGTTCTGACCGATGATGGTTCCTGGATTAAGGACGCTTCCGCATCCGATGTCAGCGTGGTCCGCTAAGAAGGAACCGATCTTTCTGATTGAGGTCTCAATGTTCTCTCCTTCGTTATGGATGACGACTGGTTTGTTGTCGCTTTTTAAGTTAGAGAGGATCGAGCCTGCGCCTGTGTGGGCGAAGTTTCCAAGGATGGAATCGCCAACATAGTTGTAATGTGGGCACTGGCAGTGTCTCATGAGGATGGCGTTTTTGAGTTCGGAGCTATTTCCGACGACGGACTCATCTCCGACGATGACCGCTCCCCTGATATAAGCGCCAGGTCTGATCTCAACGTTGTTGCCAATGATGGTTGGACCGATGATTGTGGCTGTCTTAGCGATCGTTGTGTTCTGACCGATAAGGACATCCGGCTGGATCTTGTCAAATCCTGGCATGCCTTTCTCGATAAGGGACTGGATGTAGGCTTTGATTCCGCCTAGTAACTCCCAAGGGTATTCCTTAGAGAAGACGTAATCGTCGATGTAGGCTATACCGCTTGGGGTATAGAGGTCTTTCGTTCCGACTTTACTCACCGATGTAACCTCCTTTTTTGATCATGGCTTTGATGGTATCGATGTATTTCTGATTGAGTTCTTTGTCATCAGACTCAAGCATGATTCTGACTACTGGCTCAGTTCCGGATTCTCTAAGAAGGATACGGCCTTTGCCTTTCATCTCTTTGTTGATCTTAGCGACTTTCTCAACGATGTCTTTGTCAGATAGGACCGCTTTCTTGTCGATGACGCGAACGTTCTCAAGCTGCTGCGGATATTCATGGACGGCATCGGATAAGACCTTGAGGGATTTTTTCGTATCAAGCATCTCTTCGGTTAATTTAAGAGCGGTCAATATTCCATCTCCAGTATTCTGATACTTCCTGATGATGATGTGACCAGATTGCTCACCGCCGATCCAGTAATCGTTCTTCATCATCTCTTCATAGACGAATCTATCGCCGACTGCTGTCTGGACGGTCTTCATGCCGGCTTCTTGAAGGGCTTTGACGAAACCGCTGTTAGACATGATGGTTGAGACGACTGTGTCGTTCTTAAGGGTCTTATGTCTCTTTAGACGATGGCCAAGGATGTACATGATCTTATCGCCATCGATGACTTCACCATCTTCTCCGACGGCTAAGCATCTATCGGCATCACCATCGAAAGCGAATCCAACATCGAATTTGCCTTCTTTGACGAGTTCTTGGAGTTTTTCGATATGGGTT
>JAEEWP010000049.1 GCA_016287465.1 Caryophanales bacterium
CTATATCTCTCCATTCCTTGGAAGACTCGATGACAATGGTCTCGATTCAATGAAGCTCATCAACGACATCATGAGAATCAAGAAGAACTACGGCTACGAAACCAAGATTATCGCCGCTTCCATCAGAAGCGTTGAACACGTCCAGAACTGCGCTGCGAGCGGTGCTGATATCGCGACCATCCCATTCAACGTCCTTAGCAAGCTCATCATGAACCCTCTTACCAAAGATGGCCTTGAGAAATTCCGTGAGGATGCCGCTAAGACTGCTGCCCTTACCAAATAAGCGTTATTCAAAAATAAAAGCGAGCCATTACGTGCTCGCTTTTTTTATTTCCTGATTTCGATTTTCCCTAAAGGAGCATCTATATCGTGGATGATCTCCCCTACTGAATCGACAATTATATGGCTGTTTTGCAAAGGATTTTTAATTGAATCAACGTTTCCGATGATATCCGCCTCAACCTCGCTTCTTTCGAAAGAGAGGTCGCATCTATTCATCCTGCAGTTGATGAGTTTAAGGTTTTTGCAATAGCAGAAAGGTTGGGTCCCTTCGATCACGCAATTGATGAGAGTTAGGTTCTCACTATACCAGGCAAGGTACTCCCCGTCGATATGGGAATTCCTGACGGTGACGTTTTTGCTATGCCAGAAAGCGTCTTTGGTCTTGAAATCGCAGTTATCGAATTCGGCGTTCTCAAGATATTGGAAAGAGTACTTTCCTTTCATCGAGAGCTTTTCCGCTTTGAGGTTCTTAGAACGAAGGAAAAGATATTCGGATTCGATTGTCACATTGTTGAGTTCGATATCGGCAACCGACCAACCAAACTCAGGTGAAATGACATCGACATCGGACAAATGGATATCATGACATTCGCGAAGGGCTTTGATGCCATGCATCTTGGAGTTTCTGATATCAATGTTGTCGCTATACCAAATGGCGGCTCTGCACTTGTCGGTCATCTCGATGTTCTCTAGTTTGAGACCGTGATCATGCCAGAAAGGATAACGGAGATTGAAATAAGAATCTTTGACAAAGACGTCAGAACACTCCTTAAAGGCGCTTTCTCCGTCTTTTGGACCATCGATTGAGATATTCTCGACCTCAATGCCGTTTAAGCCATAGAAGGCCCTTTCTTCGTCGTAGGTTCCACCACTGATTTTCTTCATGCCTACATTATAAAGAATAACGAATAAAAAATCCCACCAAACGCTTGGTGGGATTTGGTTTTAAGAATTTAATTCTTAGATGTGGAGAGGGGAAGCCTTGGCAGCAGCGCGCATCTTCTCGTATTCAGCGGCGAGCTTAGCGTCTTCTTCAGCCTTCTTTGCCTCTTTTGCAGCACGAGCGGCTTTCTGTTCTTCGGTCATAGCGGCCTCTTTAGCAGCGAGCTTAGCCTTCTTGGCAGCTTCTTTCTGGGAAGCTTTCATATCGGCAGCGGCTTTCTTTTCAGCACGATCGGTTTCGAAAGCAGCTTCTTCTTTCTCGTAATCAAGGCCTTTCTTTTCGCAGTAGGCTTTGAATTCGATCTTTCTGTATTCCTCAGCTTCGGCTTCGGCTTCGGCTTGCTCAGCGGCTAATCTGTCAGCAGCGGAGACATATTCGATGCCAGCGGAAAGGGCGATGGCTTTCTGGTCTTCTTCAATGGCCTTGTGGTCGAGGTTAGAGAATTTCTCAACGTTCATGAAGAAGAAGATGAGACCGATGACGAGGTAGCAGATGGTTTCACCGCCGAAGAAGGACCAGATGGTGGCGTTCTGGACGGCTGGGCTGGAAGCGCTGGTCTGGTAACCGGCAGCGTTGACAAGACCACCGATGATACCGTTGGCGATACCAGTCATGGCGATCATGATGGAACCGTAAACGGCCATTGAGAATCCGTCGGTACGGAATCCATAGAGAGCTTCTTGGTGATCAAGAACGTCAGCAAGAAGAGCAAGGGAGACATACATAGCTGGGACAGTGCCACAGGCTTTGAGGACGAAGGAAGCGATAGCGATGGCGCCAAAAGCATCTGATGGAACAAGGTACATCAAGAATGAGAGAGCACCAAAGGCGGCGGCTAAGAAAGCACCGACTTTGATGGTGTTAGCTTTGCCAAACTTGGTGGCGAAGATGCCAACGACGACCATACCAATCGCGGTTGGGATAGCACCGATGATGGAGATGAGACCAGCCATGCTGGAATCACCGAACCAAGCTGTAGAGAAGTAGGTAGCGGAGTTGTTCTTCATCATTCCACCTAATTGGTAGAGAAGGAAGAAGACCATGACCATCCACCAGTATTTGTCGCTTAAGCAAACAGCAATCTGTTTGGACATTGGGACTTTCTTGGTTTCGGTCTTGGTTTCACCGCGGGTGAATTCTTCTTCGGTGATACGCTCACGGGTGAACAAGAATTCGATGACGATACCAATGACGAGGGTAACAATGAGGACGATCATGAAGATCTTCCAGTTGTTGTAGCTGGCCATCTTGTCATAACTGTTGATGGCCCATCCGCCTTCGGCGAAGGCTTCCTGGCTAAATGGAAGGATGATGTCGCCCTTCTTCATCGTCGCTGGGACGAAAAGCATGTTAAGGAAGAACGGGACGGCCATGCCGGCGAGACCGGCAGCGGCAACGACGGAACCGTTAGAAACGGTTGCGAGAAGTCCACGGTGGTTGGAGTTTCTGGAAGAAAGGTTAACCAAGGCACTGTGGGAAGTGTAGTAGAACGGATAGCAGATGGCATAGTAGAGGTTGTAACCGACAGCCATGATGATCATCGACCAGAGGGCGGTGCCTTCATCAAGGGTCAAAATGCCAAGTGTGTTTTCTTTCCATGGGAATGGAGCGAAGAAGAGTGAGAAGATCGCCAAAGCGATAAGAGGCAAAGAAGCGATGAGTAATGGTCTTGCTTTACCATTCTTGGTCTTAACTTTGTCCATGAGTTTACCGACAACGAGGTTGCCGATAACGATAATGACCGCGGATAAAACTTGGAGAAGAACAAGGAACAATGAAGAGCCAGCCCAATCATCGGATCCTAAGCCCATGACGTCAGTGTAGTAACGGAGCAAGTAGGAGTTGATGATGGCGTTGGAGATCAAAGCCATGATCGGTCCCAAGAGGTAACCCAGAGCGGCTTCTGGGAAGAGCTTTACGTTAGCGCTCTTAATACGTGAGGAAAAGAATTTCGAGTTTAAAAAGCCTTTTCCTTGTTGGTTGTTAGCCATTTTGTAACCTCCTGAAAATTACACAGGTGAATTAACTATAAGGCGAAACGGGGGCATTGACTATAGTCATTTGCCGAAAAAACAAAAAAATCTATCGAAAAGATTAGGTATGTCTAAGCGCTTACTTTTGATATTTCTTTAACAATTTCAAAGCAAATCGGCAAAGCAACTGTCTTTGGCAACAGAAAGGCACTGGTTAAGGATGACTTCACGGTCAAAATGGCATCCATCGGCAATCCAGATTCTAAGAATTGCAACTTCTGCTTGGATGAAAGCCCCCTGCTTAAAGGCATTCTCATCGGCGATCTTATTTCTTTTGAGGGGTTTTAAAGGCTTAAGGAACTGGCGGACGAGGTTCTCAATCTTCCAATTGAACCTATATGTGGATGAACGAAGGACGGCATTTGCCATCTTTTTGTTTTGAAGAATCCAATCAATAAGAGCGTTGAATGCCCCCTCAAGTCCACCGCTTTCTCTTGCTCCATAAAGAATAGACGAAATATTGGAGATCAAACGGTCCTCAATGGCGGAGATTAATTGGTCAATTGATTGGTAGTGAAGATAGAAGGTCGACTTGTTTATATCCGCGGCGTAGACAAGGTCATCAATCATCAAAGACTCAGGGTCGCTCTTTTGGAGAAGCTCCACCATCGTGCTGAATATGATTTTTTCGGTTTTTATGAACCTTCTGTCAGTCGTTCTCATAAGGCTACGTAAAAAGTGTACTAAATACGGCAATTATTACAATACTTTTTTCTATTAATAGACTTTTGTATATCTTTTATAACGATATTTCCTTATTTTTAGTGGAAACTGCATTTTTGAGATAAAAATAAAAAAATCCGAGTCATTTTTAGGCCCGGATATGGTTTCTTTGGCGTGTCCGAGGGGATTCGAACTCCTGACCGCAGACTTCGGAGGTCTGTACTCTATCCAGCTGAGCTACGGACACAGCATGGTGCGCTGGACGAGACTTGAACTCGTATGGGTTTCCCCACTAGCTTCTGAGACTAGAGCGTATACCATTCCGCCACCAGCGCACGTGTATGTAATTATATTAAGTAATAAGGGCTTTTCATATGGTTTTGTCCCTGTAGTTTGCGATAATAGTAACTATGAAAACCACAAATATTGACCTTTATGCCTATTTCGGGCTTCCTCGCGAAAAGAATGCCAAAGGATACCTTCATGGTATGTTTTTTGACCAGGAGAATCCTCGTGTTTTACAGATCGGCAAGCGTTTAAGGCCAATGGTCCTCATCATTCCTGGTGGAGGATATCACTGGGTTTCTTACCGTGAAGGCGAACCAGTAGCCCTTCGTTTCATGCAAAAAGGCTATAACGCATTCTGGCTCGAATACTCTACCGATGAAGATGGAGTTTGTCATCCAACTCAGCTAAAAGAAGCGATGATGGCTCTTCTTTATATACATAAGAAAGCCGCATTATTCTTCTCTGATCCTGAGCAAATTGCCGTTATTGGCTTCTCCGCAGGGGGTCATTTAGCCGGATTATTAGCCTCCAGAACTGAAGATGAGAAGGTTTTGGTCCCTCAATATCTCAAAACTGAGCCACATATCAAAGCCTGCTGTTTCTCTTACCCAGTGGTCACTTCTCAGGGAAAATCGCAGGGTTCGCAATACACATTCATGTTCCTTACCGGAGGAAACAAGAACTTAGAGAAAGAGGTTTCTCTCGAAAACCGTGTCACTAAAGACTTCCCGCCGTCATTCATTTGGACGACAGCCGAAGACACGACGATCGAGCCTCAGCAGAGTGAATACCTTTCAAAGTGCCTGACCTCTAAAGGCGTTAAGAACAAGTGCATCGTCTATCCTCATGGTGCTCATGGAACAGCGTCTGGAGACATCAATTCCTTCAACGCTGAAAAGCTGAAAACAATTCCAGCTGAGAATGCCACGTGGGTCGATGAAGCTGCCGAGTTCTTCAAGAGCTGCGGCTTAGCAATACAAGACTAATTATTTCTCAAACGGATAGATGACGCCCATTTGCTTGCGGCATTCATCCATCATCGACAAGACATCAAGAGTCGCTTGATGAGGAACGAATTCGCTTTCGAGTTTACCAGCCTTGATATCCTCGGAAACGACATCGAATTCATGCAGATACGAAGTGGGGAATCGGAAGTGTTCGGTTCCCTCTTTTGTTTTGATAAACGCATGCCAGGTTCTATGTGCTTCTGGAACCTTCAAAATCCCATTTTCCCCAGCAAAAACCGCGTAGTTTTTATATAAAAGCCCATCAAAACTAGCTAGAACGCGGGCTGTAAAGCCCTCGTATTCGAGTTCAATTGTTTCACGATAATCGACTCCGTTTTTAACAAGAGGGAAGCATTTCATGCTCTTAGGTTTGCCAAAGCACCGGTACATATAGGTCATTGGATAAACACCTAAGTCGAGCAAGGCTCCGCCAGCACGTTTAGGATCGATTCTTCTATCTCTAGCACACAGAGGAACCTTAAAGGCGCCTTCGGCCTTGGTTATCTTTCCTAAACGACCGCTACGGACCCATTCGATAACCTTCTGGCCAACCGGCGAATAGAACGTCCACATCGCTTCGCTGATATAGAGGTTCTTTTCTTTAGCGTATTCGAAAAGCTCTATGGCTTCTTTCTCTGAGACGGTAAAACTCTTCTCAACAAGGACAGGCTTTCCTAACGAAAGAGCGAGTTTCGCATATTCAAGATGGTTGCTATGAGGCGTAACGACATAAACAGCATCAACGCCTGGCGCTAAAATAGCGTCTTTCGCCGACTCATAAGCCTTTGAATGGTATTTCTTTGCCCATTCCTCGTTCTTCTTTTGGTTCCTTCTATAGCAAGAAACTACCTCATGACGGTCTGAAGAAAGGAGCTGTTTAACTACACGGTTGGCTAAACCGCCAACACCTATGAAACACCAACGGAATTTTTCCATGTCCTTATTATAAGGGAAAAAGGCACAAAAAAACGGGCCAAGTTGACCCGTTAATTTCAATCTGGTGGATCTTAAGAGGCTCGAACTCTCGACCTCCTCCATGCCATGGAGGCGCTCTCCCAGCTGAGCTAAAGACCCAGGGATCGTTGCGCTTTTGAGCGCACGAAAAATATTAATGAAACAGCCTTGGTTTGTCAATCACTTTTGAAGGGTTTATTTTATGAGGCGCTTTTCTAAGAGGAAAAATTGAAATCAGGGCGCTTTTCGATTATCTTTCATAAGGTATATAGAAGGCTTTTTGAAATGAGATTGCTTATCATCCGCCATGGCGAACCGATATATAACCCTGACACTCTTACCGAGAAGGGAAAGAAAGAGGCAAAGATACTCGCTTCTTTTTTAAAGAAGAACTTTCCTGAGATTAAGGATTTCTATCTCTCCCCATTAGGAAGAGCCCAGGAGACCGCAAAACCTATCTTAGAGGCCTTTGGCAAGGAAGGAACGACATTCCCTTGGTTAAGAGAATTCGGACCATTCCCTGGATATGTCAGAGTGACCATCCCATCAACCTATGGATGCTGGGATTATCTTCCAGAAGACCTTGATACCGAGAAAGAGCTTCTCACCGAAAACTGGAGAGAGGTTCCTAGGGTCAAAGAAAGCCTTATTCCTGCCACATATAAAGAAGTCTGTGATGGCCTCGATTCTCTTTTGGAGACCTATGGTTATAAGAGAAAGAGCACCTATTACGAGGTAACTAAGCAAAGTCATGACACGATTTGCCTTGTTTGCCATTTCGGCGTTGAGTCTGTCATCCTTTCTCACTTAATGAACTGCTCGCCTTGGGTATTCCTTCAAGGTTCTATCTCGGATCCTACAAGTTTTACCTACATCATCACCGAAGAAAGAAGAAAAGGAATCGCTTCATTCCGCTTGCAGCAATTTGGCGACATCTCCCACCTTCGCGAAGCCGGTGAAGAACCATCCTTCAGCGGACGTTACGTCGAATGCTTTGACGATGAGGGCCGTCACTAATGAAGACGGTCATCTTCCTTTGCCACGGAAACATCTGCCGAAGCTCTGCTGCTGAGTTTGTTTTCAAATATCTAGTTAAACAAGAAGGAAGAGAAAGTGAATTCCATATCTATTCGAGAGGCGTCTCTAATGAGGAATACGGAAACGATATCTATCCTCCAATGAAGAGAGCGCTTCAAAGGGCAGGAATCCCATATGAGAGACACTTCGCTCAAAGAATAACAGCTGAGGAATACGCTGAAGCGGATTACATCTTCTATATGGACAGATCGAACCTTGATTTGGCCTTATGGAGAATCCCTGACACCAAACACATCTATAGACCGATCTTCGAATTCACCCCATCCGTCCATGAGGTTGCAGACCCTTGGTACGATGGCAGACATGAAGAAGCGCTTAGTCAAATCATTAAGTGCTGCAAAGACATCCTAAAACACATCTAAAAACAAAAAATCCACGGCAAATTCGCTGTGGATTTTGTTTTTATGTCGATTAATCCTGATTAGTTATCAGAACGGTTGTAACCATTCTTCATATGGGC
>JAEEWP010000050.1 GCA_016287465.1 Caryophanales bacterium
TAATCGTCACCCATCTCAAGGTCGATCTTGGCGGTTGGGTATTTCTTCTCAATGAATTCCTTGATCTCCAAGAACTTCTTTTTCTGGGCTTCGAACTTCTCTTTGTCGTGGTTTCTGATGATGTAGTGGAGCTCGGCTTTGGAAACGTCTCCGCTGAAGGAACCGCAGTGGTTGAAACCGTCATGTCCGTCGGTGTTCTCAGGACGGGCTTCCTGACCAAGCATTGAATCGAAGAGGACGCCTAAGCTGATGGCGTTCACCATTCTGCCTTTGGCTTCGCCTGGGTGGATGCCTACGCCATGGATGGTGACATCGGCATGCGCGGCGTTGAAGTTCTCGATATCGATATGGTCTGGGTAATCGCCATCGATCGTGTAAGCGTAATCGGCACCGAATTTCTTCGCGTCGAAGTGCTCTGGGCCTCTTCCGATTTCCTCGTCAGGGGTGAAGAGGATCGCGATTGGATGGTGTTTGACTTCTTTATTTTTGACTAAGTAGGCAAGGACCGACATGATGACGGCAACGCCGGCTTTGTCATCTCCGCCTAAGAGGGTGTCTCCGCTCGTGACGACAAGGGTGTCTCCCTCGTGTCCCTTAAGGGAAGAGAACTCTTTTGGGCTCATCTGGTATTCGTCGTTGAGTTTGATGTAACCGCCGTCATAGTTCTCGATGATCTGGGCTTTGACGTTTTTGCCAGGCATCTCTAGAGCGGTATCGACATGGGAGTTTAAACCAATAACGTCCAGTCCTTTTTCGCCATCGAGGAAAGCGTATAACCTTCCTTCTTTGGTGATTTCGCCTTCGATGCCAAGCTCAAGGAGTTCCTTTCTTAAAAGGTTAAGAAGGTCGTACTCTTTTTTGGCGCTTGGAGTAGAGGTGGACTCATCGTCCGACTGGGTATCGATTTTGATGTATCTAAGGAATCTTTCTAAATTTTCGTTCATGGTGTTTGCCTCGTCTAACTCGGTTATTGTAACTCAAAAAGAAGGAAAACACTAAGGAAAGACCTTTTTAAAGGTCAATACGCTACCACATGTAGTGCGAATTCGCTAAAATGGGAACGTCTTTCAAAGAAAGGAATCAGAAAAATGTCAAAAGAAAAACTTATCGGCGCACTTAACGAAGAAGTCACCGCCAAAATCGTCAAAGACTATTCAGAAGACAAAAAGAACACTATTGTGAGGCACGCCCTCAGCAAAGGCAACATCTCCGCTGCCATCTATGAGCCAGGCGCTTTAGGAAGCGTCGCCCCAGCCTTCTCCATCGACCTTAAGACCTTACCGGTCGCCAATCAGAGGAGAAGTGGCCGCTGCTGGATCTTCGCCGGCCTCAATGTCCTCCGCGAAATCATCGCTAAGAAATGCGAACTCAAGAGCTTTGAGCTCTCCCAGAACTATATCTCCCTCTACGACAAGATCGAGAAAGCCAACTTCGCCCTCGAGACCATCCTCGAGCTCGGTGGCCGCGACCATGACGACAGAGAGCTTCATTTCATCCTCGCCATGCCTGTCTCCGACGGTGGCCAGTGGGATATGTTCGTCAACCTCGTCAAGAAATATGGTCTTGTCCCACAGAACAAATTCCCAGAGACCTTCCAGTCCGAAAACACCCAGGAAAGCGACTTCTTAGTTAACGCCGCAATCAGAAAATTCGCTGCAGATTCCGCCTCTTTCCTCAAAAAAGGCGATATCGCTACAGCCAGAAAGATGAAAGAAGAGGTCATGGAAAAGATCTACCATCTCTTCCTTAACTGCTTTGGCGTACCTCCAACCAAATTCGATTTCGAATATGAGAATGAGAAGGGCTACTTCGTCGACAAAGACCTCACCCCGAAATCCTTCTTCGAGAAGTACATCGGCGAGAGAATCGACGAATACCAGTCCCTCATCAACTCTCCAACGAGCGACAAGCCATACATGAAGAACTACACCATCGAGTACCTTGGCAACGTCAAAGAAGGCAAGGCCATCAACCACCTCAACCTTCCTATGGAACGCATCAAGGAACTCATCATCAAACAGCTCTCCGATGGTGAGCCAGTCTGGTTTGGAAGCGACGTCTCTTTCTACCGCGATCCAAAGCTCTTCGCCTGGGATGACAAATCCTTCGACTACGAATCCGAGTTCGATCTCAGCGTTGAGTTCTCTAAAGAGAAGATGCTCGATTACTGGCATAGCGCCATGAACCACGCCATGGTCATCACCGGCGTCAATCTCAAGGACGGCAAAGCCAACAGATGGAAGATCGAGAACAGCTGGGGCAACGATGTCGCCCTCAGCGGTTACTACGTCATGAGCGAGACCTGGTTCGACAAATTCGTCTATCAGGCCGTCATCATGAAGAAGTACCTCACCGAAGAAGAACTCAAAGCCACCGAGGCCGAACCAATCAAACTCCACCCATGGGATCCAATGGGAACCCTCGCTGACTAAAACCAACAACATTGAATGTTGGGGCGTTTATAGATTGTAAAGAGAGGTCAATCATGAAGAAAACACTCCTCGCTACAATGCTTCTTGGCGGAATGCTCCTCTGCGGTTGCGATAGCCTTATCGCCAATAGCAGCCAAGATTCCTCTGAATACTCCGCGCCCACGACCATCGAAGACAGCGCTTCCTATTCGGATAAAGCCCTCGAGGTCAAACCTTTAGGCGATGCAGCCGCCCCAACCTTCGATTCCAGCACAAAGACGTATTCTTTCGAAGTCAACGAGAACGATATCTCCTATGAGTTATCGGGCGCCTTCGAAGGAACGTTCGCAATCAATAACACGGCTAACCTTGAGGATCATGGAAGAGTCCTCTTCGTCCTCAATGGCGTCAACCTCACCAACATGGCGACTGAAGGAGTGGTCTTCTCTTATAACTCCAAGAAGTCTAGCCTCGTTCTCCAAGCCAACGACGGCACAGTGAACAAAATCGCCGCTGATGGCATCCCTGTCAGCTGCAACAACAACCTTCACCTTTGCGGAAACGGTTCCCTAACCCTCTCCTCAAAGGTCGACCATGCCGCCAAAGCCGACGACATCCGCGTCTATGACCGCCTCGCCCTCAAGGTGAACGGCTCTGGCAAGGATGGCTTACATGGCGACAACTTCTTTACCGACAACGGCAAAGACGGTGGTGAGAAAGTCAACTTCTCTGGCACCATCGACATCAAAAACGCCGGCAAACAGGCCTTTGATTTCTCTGATTCCTCTTCCTGGGATGGCTCAATCACCATCGGAACGGGAACGACGATCACCATCGATGGCTGCGAAAACGCCTTCAAAACCGACACCAATCTCATTATTGATGGCAGTGTGACAGGCGTTCATATCGACAACGATCCAATCTGCAAGGACAAGAACTACTCTGGCACTGTCAATGCCGTCATCAGCGGATTCGTGTCCTTCAACGGAGCCACATTAGCGAAAGGCTCATACACTTACTAGAAAGGAGAAAGCTTGATGAAGAGACGTCTAAAAATCATCCCATTGCTGACATCTCTTTTCATGCTGCCTTCTTGCGGTATTGAGGTAAATACCTCAAGCGCGGGCAATTCGGTATCGATCCCGACTGTCGATGACAGCGGTGCTTCACTCATCAATGACAGCGACATCAACATCGACTCTGCCGCCGATAGCGCAATCGCCCAGAACCAGTATTTCTCCTCGAACACCATCACCATCACTTTGGCCGATGGCGACTCAACGACCTCTGATTCGAATAAGGTCAGTATCGATAACGACAACAACATCATCAACATCAAAGAAATCGGTGACTATGTCATCAGTGGGGCCCTCTCAAACGGCCTTCTCTTCAATACCGCCGAAGCGACTGAAAACCTAGACACCGTGAGAGTCATGATGAATGGCGTTTTCATCAGATGCGCTGGCACATACACGATGGACGTTAATGGCGAAGAATATACCCCAGGACCGATCTATTCGACCGGAACCTCCAATCTCCTCGTCAACATTCCAGAGAATACCTCCTCGGTCATCGTCGATAACCGCGATGGTCGTCTTATCGGAGAACAGAATGATGCGGCTATATACGCTTATTCGAAACTCAAATTCCGTGGCAAAGGATCCCTTAGGGTCAACGCCTTCGCCAATAACGGAATCGAATCCAAAAAGAGCATCGAAGCCTTTGGCTTAACCTTAGCTGTCCTCGCTCCTGGAAGCTGTCTCAAAGCCAAGAACTCCATCGTCCTTGGAAGGGCAGAAGAAGGCGGTTCCTTCACCTTCAACTCAACAGGTGAGGCCGGACACGCCGTTGAAGTGAGCGACTTCGATGAATCTGTCACCATCCCAGTCTACGGAAACACCGAAGAGAATGACCATATCGCTGGCGTTGAGATCAAAGACGCTTCCTATTCCATGAAGGTCCCTGGCTCCGCCATCTATAGCGCAGGCGCCCTCTACATGGAAGGCGGTAACGGCCAAATCGAATCCAAAGAATCCCACGCCTTATATGCTGAGAAGGGCATCATCGTCGATGGTGGTTCTTTCTATCTAAGCGCCCTCAAAGGCGATGGCATCCGCTCTCAGACCTCATCCGTCTTCGTTAATGGCGGAACCTATACGATGGATGTTGGAAATTCCACTTGGTGCCAAGGCATCAGAGCCGATGTAAACCTTGAGATCCGTGGCGGTTATATCACCGTCTCAAGCGGACATAGAGGCTTCTTGGCTCAGAAGATCGCCACCAGTGGCGGAATCACCTATGTCAATTCTTCTGACGACGGCTGGAAAGCTGACACCATCCATAGGGAACGTACTGACACCATGGTCTATATCGGCGGTGGCAATCACTACATCAACGCCGAAGGAGATGGCATTGACAGCGATGGCTATTTCGAGATGCGCTCAGGCCTCGTCATCATCGTCGCCTCGAAAGACAATTCCCATTCTCCTCTTGAATGCGGCGCGTATTCCCAAATCATGATCAATGGCGGAACCCTTATTGCTTATGGCAATGATGGCCAGGTCCAATCCCTCTATGGCAACCAGAACACCGTCGTTGTCAAAAACCATCAGAAAGTGAATCCGAATAACTACTACGTCATCAGGGCTGGATATAGCTACTACGGAATCAAAATTACCAAAGAATCCGCAGCAATTTGCGCTTCTTTTGCCGAATATAGCAACAACGAATACGCAATTTTCATTGCCAATTACATCGAGCCTGAATACGTCATCTGGGCTAATGTCGGATTCTACAAAATCAGGAATTTCGGCTACGTGAAGACCGTCTGCAATGGCGCATTCCACGGCACGAACAACCAGCATCCAGAACACTCCTCAAGCCCATGGAACGTCCCTACCGGATGGGGCTATGGCGGTTTTTGGTATTAATGTCCAAAAACGCCTAATTCTTGTTAACCCCAATATAATGGGGTATAAACAAGAGCATGGAACAAATCAAAGTCTCTCATCTTTCGAAAATATACAACCAAGGCCAGAACAATGAGGTCAGGGCTTTGGATGATGTCTCTTTCACCCTCAATGAGGGTGAGTTCGTCGTTATCTTAGGGGCCTCTGGCGCAGGCAAGAGCACCCTCCTTAACCTTTTAGGCGGAATGGATAACGCAACAAAGGGCGTTTATCTCGTCGCCGGAGAGGACATCGCCAAATACAAATCCAAGAAACTCGCTCTCTTTAGAAGGCAAGACATCGGATTCGTTTTCCAGTTCTATAACCTCATGCCAAACCTTACGGCGCTTGAGAATATCGAACTTGCGGCAAGCGTTGCCAAAAACCCATTCGATGCGAGAGACATCCTTAAACGCGTTGGTTTAGAGAAAAGAGCCAATAACTTCCCATCCCAGTTATCTGGTGGCGAGCAGCAAAGAGTCGCGATTGCCCGCGCTATCGTCAAGAACCCTAAGCTCCTCCTTTGCGATGAGCCTACTGGTGCTTTAGATAGTAAGACCGGTGCTTCGATCATCGAGCTTCTCAATGAAGTCGCGGTGGAATACAAGAAAACCGTCATCCTCGTCACCCATAACAGCCAGATCGCCGAATGCGCAGAACGTCTTATCCGCATCAGGGATGGCAAAATCGAGACGAACGAAATAGTGGAGAACCCGCTTAAGCCTTCGGAGGTTAAGTGGTGAGCGTCAAAAAACTCCTCGCCAAACTCGGCCTAAGGGAAATAAAGAACAATTGGAAGCAATTCCTTGCCATCATCGCGATCGGTGCGATCGCGGTGACTCTTTTCGTTGGCCTTATGGCCAATGCCGAGAATTTCTCGAGCCGTGTTGAGACAACTTTCAGAAATGGCAACATGGCCGACCTTTGGGTCACCACGCTTAGTTACGATGAAGGTGACGAAGAGGCGATCAAATATATTGTCCAAGATAAAGGCAGCGTTGAATCCCGTTTCGAGATCATGGGCCAGACCGGACATCACAGTGTTTATGTCGCCGTGACCGATGGAGAACCTGCAATCTCCCATCCATACGATCTTCAGAAGAACGATCAAGATACCTCGGATTATTTCGTCAGGATTGACGAATCCCTCGGTTCAACCGACCCAAGCAAAGCCGCTTTAGGCTCATACACCTTAGGTGGCGATTTCGATATCACCCTCGATATGAGCGCCTTCACCTCAAGGTCTTCCTGGCTTTCCGATTTGCTTAAGCTCGAACGCTACTACGACGATGAGAAGAACCCTCTCAAAGCCAAGACGCTTGTCCTTGACTTCAAGGTCACGGGACTCATGAAATTCCCAGAGAACATCGCAAAATCCTCATACAATAACTCAACCATCATCATCAGCGACAAAGCCTTCCACAAAGCCTTCGATGAGATGCTCTACGGCAACATGAAAAGCGAGCTCTCGGAAGAAGATAAGATCAAGGAAATTAACGTCCTCCATGAGATCCTCACCGAAGCCTCTTTTTTCCAAGGTGACGGCACCATGAATTACGAGGGACGTCTCCTTTGTCCGAACCAGTACCTCATCAAGCTGAATGAAGGGGAGGATTCCTCTTTAATCAAGAAAAGCGTCAACGAGTATTTCAAATCAAAGACGGCCAATAACCTTCTCTCCACCAACGATAGAAGTGATATGCCTTTCGTCATCACCGTCCACAATGACGTTGAGCAAGCCCGTAACTTCACCTTCCTTTTCCCATTCGTCTTCTTCCTCGTTGCGGTCCTTGTCATCTTAACGACCACCTCGCAAATCATCCTCAAGGAGAGGATGCAGATCGGCACGATGAAAGCGTTAGGTCTCAAAAACGGCGAGATCATGTCCCTTTATGTTGCGATTACCCTCGCTTTGGTCGGAATCGGAACCCTTATCGGCGAGATTGTCGGTCCAATCCTCATCCCATGGATCATGGATAAGAAATACGCGATTATTTATACCCTTCCAACCCTTGGCTATGTCTTCCCTTGGTTTACTGGAATATTGACCGCTGTATCGTTCCTTTTGATTGCGGCAGGGGTCACCTATTTCATCGATAGAAGGGAAATATCCCTTAAACCTTGCGAATCGATGAGACCTCGTCCAAGGGTCATGAAATCCTATTCGCTTAAGATTGAGCCGAAACACGGCATCACTTTCTTGTCCCTTAAGATGGCTCTAAGAAACATGTTCAGCGATGTCGTCAAATCCATCATGGTCATTGTCGGCATCGTCG
>JAEEWP010000051.1 GCA_016287465.1 Caryophanales bacterium
AACGTCACCGATGGAGATGATGGTGCCACCGAAGTGGAACTCGCCATCTGGTTTGTCGGAGATGGCGTAGCAGAGCTCATGCCCGAGGAAGGAAGAATAGATGAAGTAGTATTTGTCACCGATCTTTCTCATGGAGGAAGCTTCGAAGAACTCGTGGCCTTCCCATTCGGTGCCTTTGCTGTTTCGTTTGACCTTGCAGATGATCTTTGGCTCGCCGATGATGGTCATCATGTCTTTGTCGAGCTTGCAGCAAGTCGCACCCTCTTTGGATTGCTTACCTAAGGTAAGTGGGTAATGGACTGGGCCGAAGCCGGTGTAGAGATAGACGTCATTTCCTTCGACATAGACGCCTGGGTCGAAAGCGAAGCCATCGCCTTTCTTTCTGCCAAGGTGGGTGCCATCGGCATGGTGGACATAGCCGATAGGCTTGAACTGTCCGCATGGGGTATCGCAGACGGCGACGCCGATCTCATTGTGATAAGCGGCGAAGTAGTAGAGATAGTACTTTCCATCTGGGCCCTGGATGGCATCAGGGGCATAAAGAGGGCTTCTGCCCTTCTTGCCGTTATGTGGGTCATCGCTTCTCTTGAAGATGACGCCTTCATAACGCCAGTCGCTGAGGTCATCGATTGGGGCGCTATAGGTGATGTGATCTAAGACGCAGAAATCGTGGCCGTTGAAGCGATCATGTGAACCATAGATGTAGACTCTGTCGCCGAAGATATGAGGTTCGGCATCAGGGACGTATTCATCTAATGGCAAATAAGGATTGAATACTTGCTGTTTCATTTGTTCTCCTCCAGTATTTCCTCACGGTAATCCCTTGGGGTTTTACCGATAATTTTCAAAAAATTGCGGTTGAAAGTGCGAAGTGAGTCGTAACCGACTTCCTCTGCCACTTCCTGGATTTGGACATCTTCTCTCTTTAAGAGTTCGATGGCCTTTTGGACCCTGAACCTGTTGAGATAGCTTCTGAAGTTCTCTTTGAGGCCGTCATTGACGACGTTAGAGAGGTAATGGTAGTCGTAACCGACTTTCTTCGAGAAGTCGTCAAGGGAGATGTTGGTCTTGTAGTTCTCCTCGACATATGAGAGAACCTGACCGACGAGGGTGGTGAATTTCTTTTCCCTTGGCATCTTCGGGAGCTTGCTATAGATGCTCGCGATGAAATAAAAAGCACTGCGGATAAGATAAGGATCGCCCGAGTGCTTTATGTCCTCTATTAGATTCAGGTATTTGTCGAATTTGAAGACTGGGTTGACTGCACACTCCTTGACCGTCGATGGGTAAAACGCATCGACGTGGTCAGGAGAGAAAATGCAGAGGTAGCTTCTAGAAGAACCGACGGTCTCGTAGAGATGGATCTGATTCGGAAGGATGAGGGCAGCCTCACCTGCGTGAAGCATGAAATCATTCTTGTCGATCGAGACTTTTAGCAGTCCTTCGTAGCAATAAAGGAACTCAAAGCTGTCATGAAAATGGGCGGAAAACGTTAGATTCACATCGTCTTGATGATAGAGGTAATTCGTTCTATTGGAACGGCCCTCCTCAAACGAGACCGTCTTCTCTGACATGCTAAGCCTCCTTTAATCTTCTATCTGTTTGATAAGAGGATAGATGCTCTTGTATTTGGCGTGTTTAGCGCGGTAGTAGGCGAATTTGGCTTCGTTTGGGAAGTACACTTTCGCTTTTTTGATGATCTTGGCAGCAGCTTGGGCGCAAGACTCGTATTTTCCGTCACCAACCATACCAAGGATGGCGCCACCGAAGGACGGTCCTTCGTTGCCGTCGAGCTTGGAAAGCTGGATCTCAAAGATGTCAGCGAAGATCTGGCACCACTCTTCGCTCCTGAAGCCTCCGCCTGAGATGGTGGCCATCTGTGGGCAAGCGCCGTCTTCTTTGGCGGCGTCAAGGCAATCCTTGAGCGAGAAGGCGACGCCTTCCATGACGGCTCTAGACATATCGGCCTTGGTGGTCGTGGAGTCTAAGCCAAGGAAAGCTGCTCTCACTTTGACATCGTTATATGGGGAACGTTCGCCGGCGAGGTATGGCATGAAGAAGACATTGCTCTCCTTCGCGCCTTTGACGTCGATCTCGTCTTTGGCGAAGTCTTCGGTCTCTCTGATCTGCTCTAACCACCACTTACGGGCACTTGCGGCGCTAAGGGTGCAACCAAGAAGATGGTAGGCGCCTGCGGCATCGCAGAAGCTATGAAGGGCGTTTTTGACGTCTGGGCAGAAATGGGATGAGGAGATGAAGATGGTTCCGGAGGTGCCAAGGGAGATGTTGCATCTTCCTTCGCCGATGGTTCCGGTTCCGATCGCGGAGCCAGCATTGTCTCCAGCGCCGGCAACGAGTTTGCATCCAGGCTCAATTCCGAACTCTTTGGCGAATTCTTCCTTGAGGGTGCCGATGACGTCGCTAGACTCATGGAGCTCTGGCATCATCTCTTCGGTAATGCCGCAGATGTCGAGCATTTCTTTGGAGTATTTGCGGTTCTTGACGTCTAAGAGCAAGAAGCCGCTGGCATCACTGTAATCAGTGACGAATTTGCCGCTCAACATGTAGTTGAGGTAATCCTTTGGAAGCATGATCTTCTTGGTGGCAGCGAAAACTGCTGGCTCATGCTTTTTGACCCAGAGGATCTTTGGGGCAGTGAAACCGGCGAAGGCGATGTTGCCGGTTAATTCGGTTAATTTCGCCTTGCCGATATTGTTATTGAGGTAGTCAGTTTCTTCCTGGCTTCTTCCATCGTTCCAGAGGATGGCTGGACGAAGGACTTTGTCATTCTCATCGAGCATGACAAGGCCATGCATCTGACCGGCGATACCAATCGCTTTGACGTGGGATTCGCCAGTGACGCGCACTAATTCTTTGATGGCTTGCTTGCAAGCGCTGAACCAGAGGGAAGGTTCTTGCTCCGACCAGAATTCATGTGGATGGGAGCAATCATAAGGGACACTAGCTTTGGCACAGATTTTTCCGTCTTCGCGGACGAATAAGGCCTTGAGGGCGCTTGTCCCGAGGTCAATGCCAATGTAGTGGTCCATTATTTCTTACCGAACATGACCTGGTTGAGGATTTCCTGGAGTTCTTCCTCGTCGCCGCTGCCTGGATCTTCGCAGACCTTGGCTTCGAGAGCGTGGGCAGCTAAATCTTCAAGGGTAGCGGAATGATCGCGGATCTTGGCACCGATGCCGGTCTTGAAGGAAGCATATCTGCCTTCGACGAACTTGTCGATGCGGCCATCTTTGATGAGGGCTTCGGCATTGAGGAGACCTAAAGCGAAGGTATCCATACCAAGGACGAAGGCCTTGAACATATCTTCATAGGTGTTGGAAGCGCGGCGGGTCTTGGCGTCGAAGTTGAAGCCACCGGTAAGTCCACCGGCTTTGATGACTTCGAGCATGGCGAAGGTGGCGCTGTAAACGTTGGCTGGGAAACGGTCGACATCCCATCCGAGGAGCATATCGCCTTCGTTGGCGTCGATGGAACCGAGCATGCCGTTCATGGCGGAGACGCGGAGTTCGTGCTCGAAGGTGTGGCCAGCTAAGGTAGCGTGGTTGGCTTCGATGTTCATCTTGAAGTCTTTGTCGAGACCGTACTGACGGAGGAATCCGATGGCGGTAGCGGCGTCGAAGTCATACTGATGCTTCGTTGGCTCTTTTGGTTTTGGCTCGATGTAGAAGTCGCCTTTGAATCCGATCTTGCGGCCGTAGTCACGGGCGCATCTCATAAGGTTGGCGATGTTCTCTTGTTCGAACTTCATGTCGGTGTTGAGAAGGGTTTCGTAGCCTTCACGTCCACCCCAGAAGACATAGCCTTTGCCACCGAGTTTGACGCAGAGCTCAAGAGCTTTCTTGATCTGGGCGGCGGCGAAGCAATAGACTTCGGCGGAGTTGCTGGAACCAGCACCGTTCATGAAACGGCGGTGTCCGAAGGCGTTGGCGGTTGACCAAAGAAGCTTGATACCGGTTTCCTTCTGTTTCTTGAGAAGGTAATCACCGATCTCATCGAGTCTCTGGTACATAACGGTGATGTCATCGCACTCTGGGACGAGGTCGACATCGTGGAAGCAGTAGTATTCGATGCCCATCTTCTGCATGAATTCGAAGCCGGCATCAACTTTGGCTTTGGCATAGCCCATTGGGTCTTTTTCTTTATCGACTCCCCAGGACTTGTCCATGGTGTTGCCGCCGAACATGTCGGTACCGGCAGCGCCGAGGTTGTGCCACCAAGCCATAGCGAATGGCATCCATTCTTTCATTGGTTTTCCAAGAACGACGCGGTTGGCATCGTAGTACTTGAAAGCGAATGGTTCAGTTGAGGTTGGTCCCTTGTATTGGACCGATTTGACGAAAGGGAAATATTCCATAAATTGGTTAACTCCTTGTGTTTGTGTCCATTGTATAGGTGAAAGCGCTTTCAAAAAATGGCAAATGTTTTCCCCTACTGGACAAAACTTATGTTTATAAACATATATTAGTCATGGCTAACTCAAAAAGCAATAGGGATACGCACACGAGAAGGGCTTTGGTCTTATTTTTTGATTTGGGAACGAAATATCAGTAATTCGGTGTTGAATTTTGAGAGGGATTTTGAGCTCTTTTTGGTTTTACAAATATGAAGGGTGAATCACATTTGGCCCACTGCTTCTTTTGCCGATGGTTAGGAGATAATGCCGATATTTGTAAAGGCGAGATTCAATTATTTTTCATCTCTGGTGAAACATAAAAATCCGACAAGGGATAGCCTAAATTTTGTCCTCTCATTGCTACAGCGTGTACGAATCATGATATTTTGTCCAAAAGGGTGGTTTTGGCACCACTGCTTTCAGCGTGTCACCTCTGTCTGCACATACTTAAGATTTTGAAGAGAAGAATCTAGTGGTTAACCGCTTTCATAACGAAATGAATACAACCTTCAAAATATGAAAGGTATAATGAACGATAATCAAAAAGGCCCAACAAATTAATTGTTGAAACAAGGAGGTGGCTTTAATGCAATTCGACGACAAAATCGTAGGCTTCGGCCTCACATTCGATGACGTACTTCTCATCCCAAGGTACAGTGAAATCACCCCAGACATGGTGTCTCTCAAGACCCGTCTATCCAAACACCTCAAACTCAACGTCCCTCTCATGAGCGCAGCGATGGATACCGTCACTGAGCACGAGATGGCGATTGCCCTTGCCGAAAACGGCGGTGTCGGCGTCATCCATAAGAACATGTCGATCGAAGCGCAAGCCGCTGAAATCAAGATGGTTAAGGATACCGTCGTTGGCGAAGAATATCCAAACGCCAACTTAGACAAGAACGGCAAACTCGTCGTCGGCGCTTCCCTTGGCATCAAAGCCGAGAAGCTCGAAAGAGCGAAAGCCCTTGCCGAAGCCGGTGCCGACTTCTTCATCCTCGATAGCGCACACGGCAACAGCAAGAACGTCGTTGAGGCCTTAAAAGAACTTAAGAAAGCATTCCCTAGTATTGATATCATCGCCGGCAACGTCGCCACCTACGAAGGTGCAAAGCGTTTAGCCGAGAATGGCGCTGACGCCATCAAAGTCGGTATGGGCCCTGGCTCCATCTGCACCACTCGTGTCATCTCCGGTATGGGCGTCCCACAGATCACCGCTATCATGGATTGCGCCAAAGCCTGCAAAGAACATGGCATCCCTCTTATCGCCGATGGCGGCATCCGCTACTCAGGCGATATCGTCAAAGCCATCGTCGCTGGAGCTGACTCAGTCATGCTCGGTGCCATATTCGGTGCCACCTCTGAAGCCCCTGGCAACACTGTCATCATCAATGGCAAGAAATACAAGCAGTACCGTGGTATGGGTTCCTTAGCCGCTATGGCACAGGCCAACGGCTCAAGCGACCGTTACTTCCAGGATCCGCATAAGAAGCTCGTCGCCGAAGGCGTTGAGGCCCTTGTCCCTTGCAAAGGCTCCGCCAGCGACATCATCTTCGAGTTACTCGGCGGTCTTCGCTCAGGCATGGGCTATGAAGGCGCCAAAGACCTCGAGACCCTTCAGAAGGAAGCCAAGTTCCTTCGCATCACCTCTGCATCTCTCAAGGAAAGCCATCCTCACGATGTCACCCTTGAAAAAGAGAGTTCTAACTACTGGAGGCCATAATTAAATGGAGAAAATCATCGTCGTTGATTTCGGTGGTCACGCTTCACAGGTGATCGCCCGCCGCATCAGAGAGAGTCACGTCTACTCAGAGATCGCCGCTTACGACACGGAGATCGAAGCCCTTAAGGCTAATGACGTTGAAGGTATCGTCCTTGGCGATTGCCTTGAGACAGAAGATTATCCTTCGCTCCCATCATGGGTCTATGAACTCAATAAGCCGATCTTAGCCGTCACCTATGGCGCTAAGCTCATGAAGAAAGAGTTCGGAGACAAGCTTCCTAAGAATGTCACTATTGGTGAGTTCTCCGAAGAAGGCGAAAACAAAGACCTTGAGAACTTCCTCTTCAATATCGTCAAAGCCAAGAAGAACTGGGATGGCAAATCCTTCGCCGAAGGCATGATCGAACAGATCAAGAAGCAGGTTGGCGACAAGAAGGTCATCTGCGCGTTATCCGGTGGCGTTGATTCTGCCGTTACTGCTGCGCTTATTGCTAAGGCAATCGGCAAGAACCTCCACTGCTACTTCATCAACCATGGCTTGCTTAGAAAAGGCGAGCCAGAGCAGGTCTGCGCCACATTCGATAACAACCCAGATCTCCCTCTCGATTTCCATTATCTCGACAGAGAACAGCTCTTCCTCGATAAGCTCAAAGGCGTTACCGATCCAGAGCAAAAGAGAAAAATCATCGGCAAAACATTCATCGATGTCTTCGCTGAGGCACTTACCGGCAATGCCGAAGGCGCATTCCTCGCCCAAGGCACCATCTACCCAGACCGCATTGAATCGGGCATGGGCAAAGGCAAATTAATCAAGAGCCACCACAATGTCGGCGGCCTTCCAAAAGATCTCCCATTCATTGGTCTTGTCGAGCCTCTCAAAGACTTATTCAAAGACGAAGTCCGTGAGGTTGGTAGATACTTAGGCTTACCAGAAGATCAAGTCTCACGTCAGCCATTCCCAGGCCCAGGCATCGGAGTCCGTTGCCTTGGTGAGCTCCGTAAGGAGAAACTCGATATCCTCCGTGACGCTGACCTCATCTGGAGAGAAGAGATCGAGAAGAGCGGTATCAAACGCCCATCGCAGTACTTCGCCGTTCTTACCAATATCAAGTCCGTCGGTATCGCTGACGGTGACAGAAGCTATGATTACGCGATTGCCTTAAGAGCGGTCGATACGATTGACTTCTGCACTGCTAAAGTCTCTGATATCCCAATGAGCCTCATCAGAAAGGTCGCTTACCGTATCACCCACGAAGTCAAAGGCGTCAACCGCGTCTTATTCGATGCGACTGACAAACCGACTTCCACCATCGAGTTCGAATAAAAAAGAGCAAAAAGAAATGCCCCGGAAATGAAGTGAACCCCAAAACGGACACACTTCAAAAAAGGCCCAAAGACAGGAATCGTTAAAGGTTCCTGTTTTTTAGTCTCGTTGAGTTATAGAAGGCGATCCATTCCTC
>JAEEWP010000005.1 GCA_016287465.1 Caryophanales bacterium
ACTTGAGCGCTGAACGAAGTCTTGAGCTGAGTCTTGTTCATAAGGTAAGCCAAGACAGCATCAGGCTTGCAATCGTTCTTAAGGTCAACGCAGATACGGAGACCTTCTTTGTCGCTTTCATCGCGGACTTCTAATATGCCTGGGATGGTTTTATCGTGGCAAATCTTATCGATGGACTTAACGAGCATCGATTTATTAACGTGGAACGGAATCTCAGAGATGATGATCTGGCTGGCGCCTTTTCCGTCAGTGACGATTTCGGCTTTGCCGCTGACGATAACTTTTCCACGGCCTTTCCTATAGATGTCCTCTAACCCAGCGGATTTGAAAATGATACCGCCAGTTGGGAAATCTGGGCCTGGAACGTATTTCAGAAGATCATCGACAAGACAATCTGGGTGTTTGATTCTGTGAACGATCGCTGACGTGATTTCGCGAAGGTTATGAGGTGGAATTGAGGTTGAGATACCGACAGCAATACCTTCAGAGCCATTGGCGAGAAGGTTTGGGAATTGCGCTGGAAGGACTGTTGGTTCGAATAAGGTATCGTCGAACGTGAGTTCCATATCCACCGTATCTTTGTCGATATCGGCGATCAATTCATTGGAAATGGCGCTTAATCTGGCTTCGGTATAACGATAGGCAGCTGCACTGTCTCCGTCCATGGAACCGTTGTTTCCTTGGAAATCGATCAAAGGATAACGGACGTTCCAGTCTTGGGACATATGAACCAAGGCATCGTATACGGAGGAGTCGCCATGTGGGTGATACTTACCTAAAACGTCACCAACGATACGAGCGCACTTCTTGGTTGGCTTATCGATGGTGTTTCCGGTGTTCCACATATCATAAACAATCCTGCGCTGAACCGGCTTCAAGCCGTCTCTAGCATCAGGGATTGCACGATCCTGGATTACGTCTTTGGCGTAAATAGCGAATTTATCGCCCATCAATTGGTCAAGAGGACCAAAAATGATGTTTTCCTGGATTATAGGTTGTTCAGTCTTCTTCTTGGCCATGATCAATTCTTCACTTCTTTAATAAATTCGTCTTTCTCGTTGAATGTGACATTCTCTTGGATCCAAGCCCAACGAGGAGCGCTATCTTTGCCCATAAGCGTCTCAACGCGTTTCTCAGTGACGAGAGAATCATCAATCATCACTCGGCAAAGCATACGGGTCTCTTTGTTCATTGTGGTAACGGCGAGTTCGTCTTCGTTCATTTCGCCAAGACCTTTATAACGATTGATGCCATAGCCGGCGCCAATCTTCTGTTTGGCTTTCTCGAGTTCTTCGTCGTTCCAGCAGAATATGTGTTTCTTTGTATCGCTCTTCTTATAAACGCGATAAAGAGGCGGCTGGGCGATATAAACCATGCCACGATCGATAAGAGGCTTCATGTAGTTATAGAAGAACGTAAGCAAAAGAATCTGGATGTGTGCACCGTCGGTATCGGCATCGGTCATGATGATAATCTTGCCATAATGGCTGGCATCCGGATTAAACTCATCGCCAAAACCAGCACCAATAGTCTGGATTAAGGTCGAGAACTCAAGGTTATCGATGATTTCCTGATTGGAAACATTATGCGTGTTCAAAGGTTTACCACGAAGTGGAAGGATGGCCTGATGGCTTCTGTCGCGGCCTTTCTTGGCGGTTCCGCCTGCGGAATCACCCTCAACGATGAAGAGTTCGTTGTTCTTATAATCCTTGCTCTGAGCGCTGGCGAGTTTGTCGCTGATGATCATCTCAGCGACTTTCTTCTTGGTTCCCCTAGCGGCTTCACGGGCTTTGCGAGCTGCCTCACGGGCTTCCTTAGCTTGATTGCACTTCTTAATAAGCGCCACTGCAAAATCTTTATTCTCCGTAAGGAAGTAAGGCATGAAGTTCGACAAAGCGTTGCTGACAACAGCTGTTGCTTCTGGCGTGCCTAACTTGCCTTTGGTCTGGCCTTCATATTCGAGTTTATTCTCTGGGACTTTAACGGAGATGATCGCAGTTAAGCCTTCACGGATATCACTGCCATCGATTGACTGGTTGCCTCTGATAAGTTCATTATCTCTGGCCCAATCGTTAAGAATTTTGGTTAAAGCGCCTTTGAAACCGATTTCGTGGGTGCCGCCATCGGCAGTCTTAACGTTGTTAGCGTAGCTGATGATATTCTCACCATAGTCGCCGACACACCATCTCATGGCGATCTCGACTTGGATTGGGTTCGAAGTATCGACCAAATCAATAACGTCCGCCATAGGCGTTTTATCGATAGTTAAGGTTTGGACATATTCGCGTAAACCATGCTCTGTGCAGTAGTCATGGGTATTTCCGCTAGCTTGATCTTTGATGATGAAATGAACACCGTTCAAAAGATAGCTCTTTTCCTCTAACCTAGAGGCGATCGTCTCATAGTTGAATTTGGTATTAGGGAAAATGGATGGATCCGGTTTGAAATGAACGGTTGTTCCATGCTTGTTCGTAGAACCGATCACATGGAGAGGCGTGATTAAATGTCCGCCATTCGCAAAAGCGATGTGATTGATCTCGCCATCACGGTATACGGTAACCTCGAGGAATTCGCATAATGCGTTCGTAACGGTAGCGCCTACGCCGTGGAGACCGGCGCTGGTCTTATAGTTCTTGCTGTTGAACTTGCCACCGCTGTGGAGGGTCGTATAAAGAAGCTGAACGGCTGGGAGGCCGGATTCCTTATGGATATCGCATGGAACGCCACGACCTTCGTCTTCGACGGTTAAAGATCCGTCTCTCATAAGGGTGACGGTAATCTTCTTGCCAAAGCCGTTGACTGCTTCGTCAACTGCGTTATCTATGATTTCCCATGCAATATGGTGTAGTCCGTTTAAGTTGGTGGAACCGATGTACATGCCAGGACGTTTTCTGACACCTTCTAGTTCCGATAATAGTTCAATGTCGTTAGCTGTGTATTTCTCGTCGGCCATAAGTCAAATAATGCTGGAGTTATAACTACGTCTGTTGTAGTGTATTATAGCAAACTTGCTTTGAAAAAAGTAGGGCTATTATCAAAATAATAGGACCATTTTAAGAGAGATTGTATCGTGAACATTTTATTGAACATCGGCATTGCCCTTGCCTGCATAATTTGGGGCTTCCTAATCGGTAGCATTCCTACTGGCGTCATCGTCGGTAAAGTCTTTTTCGGAATCGATCCACGCGACTATGGTTCACACAACTCCGGTGGAACAAACTCCGGCCGTGTTTTAGGCAAGAAAGTTGGTATTCTCGTCATGGTCCTCGATATCGCCAAGACCGTTATTGCTTTCTGGACCATGTGGTTATTCCTCCACTTCGGCCCTATCAATCTTGCAGAGCTCTGGGACTACGGCACCTTCTATAATTATCTTGTTTTCGCTGCCGCGGCCTTTGGTCACTGCTTCTCACCATTCCTCAAATTCAAAGGCGGCAAAGCCGTTGCCTGCTTTATGGCTATCTTTGGTGGATCAAGCTGGCTTGGCTTCATTATCAGCTTAGCTGTCTTCTTCATTATTTTCCTTGTTGTGTTCAAGAAGGTTATGTCCAAAGCGTCTCTCCTATCAGGAGCAGTTCTCATCCTTATCAGCGGAATCTTCTGCTTGCTTAGGTTGATTCCAGGCGCTGATTCAGTCCTCAATATCTTCCTTTGGGACTTCGGCCTAGTCGGCGGTGTCTGCTTCGGATGGCAGATGATCGTTGTTGAAGTCGTTGTCTATACGCTTCTTGTTATCCGTCATGCTTCCAATATCCAGCGTATCAGGAAAGGCGAAGAAAAGCCTCTTGAATGGAAGTAATTAATTAGTAGATATTTAGTTTTATATGAAATTAGTGTGTGGATTCCACTGCCACACACTTTTTTTCGATGTTTGCTTATTTGTGAAGATTTACTTTAGCGTCGCGGTTACTAATTCTCTCGATTATTGAGTCTAGCAACACTTGTTCTTTTTTTGAGAGTACCTGAGCCTCGAATGAGAACTCGTTCCTTCCGTGTTTCTTATAGACAAAATGGATCTTCCCTTTCTTCTCATATTTGAATTCGAGAAGACTGTCGACAGAAATCGTTATTTTCTCTTTCTTAATGTCGTCGTAGAACGTTAATGACTCTTCCGTTATCTCAAGGCCTTGCCCTTTCCAGTAATGCAGGCAATCGGCGAAGAAGACAATTAAAAAATACAGCTCCCCTAACGTAGCTATTACTACGTAACCCCAAAGGATTGGGGTGCTGCTAAGAAGGTTCAGCAAAAAAATAACTATCATGCTGGCGGTATATAGAACGCTAGCAATGTAGAAGCTGTATGACTGAGTTGTTCTCCAAGGATTGTATTTCACGGGGAAATTATACCAAGAAGACAGAAACCACGCACCCCTTCTCTCTTGTTTCGACATCTCAGGGCACATCCCTTTAAAGAGTACGCACGATAACAAGAGCAGAAGAGGCTAAGTGGGAATCAGAGCCTAGGAACTAGGAGGTTTCTTTTGGCTCTAGCCCGCTTGCAAGCGGATACTGACAATAGTGATTGGCTATTGCAGGGAATATTCATCATGCTGCTTCTTCACCGCATAAGCGGCGAAACCCGGCCGGGAAAAGTCAGCTTGAATCCCCCTCCAATATCTATATAGTGTCGAAACGCAGTTTTTTCACAAAAAAAAGAGCCACATTTTTATGGCTCTCAGTTTTTTAAGAAATTTATTTCTTGTTGGCGGAACGCATGATGGCGCGAATTTGCTTTTCGCTTGGTTTGCGACCCATTTGTTCGTACATCGCCCGAATCTGCTTTTCGGTGACCGTCGGGTTCTTCTCAATCTGTTTCATGATGAGATGACGGGCAAGGAAGAAGCCGATTACACCACCGACGATGAGAACGCCAATCAAGGAAAGGACAAAAACCCAAACCTCAACCTGCAGCATGATTAAGCTCTCTTATCGTATTTGCCGGTGACGGTGTCGACCATGACCTTTTCGCCCTTCTCAATGAAGAGAGGAACTCTGATCTTAAGGCCGGTTTCAAGGATAGCATCCTTGGAGCCACCATTGGTGACGGTATCGCCTCTGACGCCTGGCTCACACTCGGTGATCTCAAGGGCGACTTTGGCTGGAAGCTCGATGCCAAGGATTTCTTCTTCGTAGGCGTTGATGGTGACAAAGCCGTTTGGAGCAAGGAATCCCATCTCGCGCTCGAGGCCGGTCTTTGGAAGCTCGACCTGTTCATAGGTTTCTGGATCCATGAAGACTAAGGTGGTTCCGCCGTCGTAGAGGTACTGCATCTGTTTCTTGTCGACGCTGACAAGGGTAACGTCGTAACCGGAGTTACGGGCAAGTTCGGTGATGGCACCGGTGCGAACATTTCTAACTTTGACTTTAGCAACCATCTTTCTCATAGCGGTTTTGTTGAGAAGGATGTCGATAACTTGATAAAGGGTGTTTTCATCTTCGAAGTAGTTGCCAGGGCGTAATTCTGTAACGTTCATTCTAAAATCTCCTTAAATTTGACGATGGTATTCTATACCAAGATTTGTAAACTATCTACCTTTTTAGGCTCTTTAGATACGGATTTAGACGCAATTCGTCCCCAATCGTGGTTGCTGGACCGTGCCCAGGATAGACTTTTGTCTCTGGCGGCAGGACGATCAGTTTCTTCAAGCTGCTCTCGAGGGTTCTTGGGCTTCCGGTGAGCAAATCAGTACGACCAACGCTTAGATGGAAGAGGGTGTCTCCAGAGATGAGAACGTGCTCATCTTCGAAATAGAAACAAGAACTTCCCCTTGTGTGGAATGGGGTGTGAATGACTTTGATCCTGTATTTGCCGATGTTGAGGATATCCCCATCGATAAACAATACGGTTTTAAGTCCACGAATATAGAGGTTGTCGAGGAAATCGAGAGATAGATTGTAGGCAGGCTCAACCAAGAATTCCTCTTCGAGGAGGTGGACGTAGACAGGTGCCTTCATGGTGCAAAGCCTTAAACCTTCGATGTGGTCATAATGGCCGTGCGTCAAAAGGAATCCGGCGATCTCTCCGCCGTGGTGTTTGTTAACGTATTTCTCGAGGAATTGGTTTGGGTCCGCCCCTGGATCGACGATTATGCAAGGTTCGCCTTCTTCACCGATGACGTAGATGTTGCAAACGTAATCGTCGCCAATGTTGAATTTCTCAATTTTCATAAAAAAAATAAGGCTTAAGCCTTATTTATTTGCATTCCTTATGGAGTGTCATTTTATTGCAGCGTCTGCAAAACTTCATTTTTTCCATCTTGTTAGGATGAAGCTTCTTATTGCGGTCGGTAATATAGTTGTGCTCTCCGCATTCGGTGCAGGCAAGAATCACTTGATCACGTTTGCTGATGGCCATAAATTGTTCCCCTCACTTTCTCGTGCGGTGCTAAGAATAGCATAGACCAGCCAATTTATCTACAATAAAACCACAAAAATGATTAAAATGTTTCATATATGAAAAGGAATGAGACGAGAAAAATCCAAATAGGCCAAATATCAATTGGCGGAAGCGAACATGTTGTCATTCAGTCGATGTGTTCTATTAAGACCTCCAAGATTGAGGAAGTCTCCGCGCAGATAAACAGATGCGCTTCTTTGGGCGCTGAGCTTATGCGTTGCTCCGTCCTTGATTTCGAAGACGCCGACGCTTTTAAAGAGATTAAGAAGAGAGTCTCCATTCCTCTCGTAGCCGATATTCACATCGACTATCGCTTAGCCTTAGCCGCTTTGGATGCAGGCGTTGACGCTATCAGGATCAACCCAGGCAATATCGGGAGCGAAGAACGCGTCCAAGCTGTCGTTGAGAAAGCAAAAGAAAAACACGCCGCAATCAGAGTTGGTGTCAATGGCGGGTCGCTTGATAAATCCATCTATTTCGGCAAAGAGAAAATCAAAGGCGAATGGCTTTTCGAAAGCGCGAAAAAGCACGTCGCCATGTTGGAAAAATATGATTTTCACGATATCGTTATTTCCCTTAAGGGAAGCGATGTTCAGGAAACCATTGAAGCCTATAAATTAGCCGCTGCTTATTTCCCATATCCTTTGCATCTAGGTATCACTGAAGCCGGCCCAAAAGACATTTCGTTAATCAGGTCTGCTGCCTGCCTAGCTCCACTTCTCCTCGATGGAATCGGAGACACGATAAGAATCTCTTTGAGCGAAGATCCAGAGGAAGAGGTTTTGGCCGCTTCCCGTTTGCTCCACGACCTCGGCCTTAAGAAAGACTGGCCGACATTCATTTCCTGCCCTACCTGCGGTAGAACCGCTGTTGATCTGATTCCTTTGGCCAAAAAGGTGATGAAGTATCTTGAAGAAAACCGCATCTACAAAACGGTTGCCGTCATGGGTTGCATAGTTAACGGCCCAGGCGAGGCAAGACATGCTGATATCGGAATTGCCGGAGGAAGAGGAAAATGGGTCATCTTCCGTAAAGGAGAGACCATCCGCGAAGTTAAAGACGAAGACGCTTATGAAGCGTTGATTGAAGAAATCAACCGTTAATCTTCGTCGTCATTCATCCTGAAAGATTTATCTAATTGTTTGCGAACGCTGTTTCTAATGGCCATTCGACGGTACTTACGTTTGACCTTGTCGATGGCCTCTTTCTTTTTCTTCTTGTAACCAGGCTCAACGCCTTTGGTTCTTGAAAGAGCTTTGGCAATCTTGATGTCCTTCATCTCAGCTTCAGGGAGCTCTTTCTTCTTGGTCATCTTGCGTTTCTCACTTGGGCCAAGAGTCTCTTTCTTGAGTTCGTCTCCTCTTAAGGAGAAATAGTCGAATTTGACGCCTTCTTTCTGAAGGGCTATTGGTCCGCTAACCGTATCAGCGTTGAAGAAAACCCAGGAATCCCCTGCTTTTCCAAAACGTCCCGTACGACCTGCGCGGTGATGGTAGAACTCCAAATCGTTTGGAAGGTCGATGGAGATGACATCGCTGACATCTGGGATATCAAGGCCACGTGAAAGGATATCGCTGGCCACGATGATGCTGCATGTGTTGCTCTTAATCTGACGAAGAGCTTTCTTTCTTGAACGATCATCAAGAGAACCTGTGAAATAGATGGTTTCAAAACCATTCTCCTTAAGAGATTTGTTAATGGTATTAACCTTTTCAACCGTCGAAGCAAAGATAATAGCAAGATATGGCTTCCTTATCTTAAGGAAGGAAAGCAAGGCGGCGCTTTCACCGATATGTTTGATGTCTATGAGGTGATGTTTAACGCTTGAAGCCGTCTGGATGTTGTCATTTTCGAACTCAAAGTCGCTTCTCACGAACTTGAGTAATTCATCCTTGAGATTCTGCTTAAGAGTTGCTGAGAAAACCATGGTCTGCGGTTCATCTAAATTAGCAAAGATTTCTTCGATATCGCCGAAGAATCCCATGTCTAAAAGCATATCCGCTTCATCAAGCACGGCACGCTTAAGATTTCCTAAGAAGAATATATGTTTGGTGATTAAAAGGTCTTTTAATCTGCCTGGGGTTCCGATGATCAGCTGAGGAGGAACGCTCTTTCCTTCGACGTTGTCGCTAACGTCGCTTTCCGATGTGTAGAGACGAACTTTGAATTTAGGGAAGAAACGGGTGAATTCAAAAGCAAATTCATAGGTCTGCCTAGCAAGTTCCCTTGTTGGGGAAATAACGATGGCCTGTGGCCTATTAAGATTGAGATCAATCTTTTCGATAAGAGGGATAAGGAAAGCGTGGGTCTTTCCACTGCCGGTCTCGCTCTGGGCAAGCAAAGATGTTCCGCGAAGGGCCTTAGGGATAACGGCCTTCTGAACAGGAGATGGATCTATATAGCCTAATTTGTTTAGGGCGTTTGTCAGTTGTGATGAGAGGTTGAAAGATTTGAAACTCATAATGAGTTTATTATAGAGGAAGTTCCTTTTATTCGCATCATCTACGAGTAATAATTAAGACCATGAAGGTTTCAGTTATAAATCCCCATGGGTTCTGTGCGGGAGTCCAAATGGCTCTCGACTGCGCTTATAAAGCTAAAAAAGAACACCAAGAGGAGAGAATATACATACTCGGAAACTTGGTTCACAACGAAAGAGTCATCGGCGACCTCGAGAATGATGGTTTTATCATCCTTGATGAACGCAAAAAGTCCCTTTCAGAATGGATAAAAACCCTTGAAAAGGGCGATGTTGTCGTGTTTTCAGCACATGGACACGATCCTCATCTAGATATAGAGGCCAAAGAAAAAGGCTTAGTCGTTTATGATGCGACTTGCCCATTCGTCAAAGCCAATTCAATCCTTATCAAAAAGAGAATCTCTGAGAATGGCGAGGTCATCTTCATCGGACAAGCTGGTCATGCAGAAACTGTTGGCACGCTCAAGATCAACGAGGCCAAAATTCACCTCTATGAACCCGGAAAACCATTCGATTTTAATGCGATTCAGGTCAAAAATCCGCTTTTAGTCTCTCAAACGACAATGGGAACAGATGAAATGAAAGAATCAGTTTCCTTACTAAAAGACCATTTTTCTGAAATCGATGTCGCCGCCAGGGTTTGTGATGCCACAGATAAGAGGCAAAGCGCTATTTGCACTGCCCCAAGCGATGTTGATCTCTATGTAGTTATGGGTTCATCAACCAGCAACAACACCATGAAGCTTCTTGGACTCGCAAAAGCCAAATATCCAACCGCTAAAGTCATCAGATGCCTTGATTTAGAGGAAATCCGTAATATGGAATTAAAGGGTTTCAAAAAAGCCGCTTTGATTAGCGGAGCATCAACAGGATTAAGGGAATTCGAAGAAGTTAAGGCCTATCTCGAAAGCTTATAAAGAACCCGGATATATCAAGGGTTTATAAGAAAATATCATTAGTTTGATACTAGTTTTAAATTAGTACTTTGAAACAATTTTCATTAGCGACAACAACTAACTCGTTTAGTTAAATGTAATGAAAGTCTGTTTATAGATACAATGCGAAGTTTTACTATTATTTCAATAGGGTTTTGATCTCGCTAATTTCAGCCCCTAACTCCCCTACTTTCGGGGAATCTGGTGATAATGAGTTTCTTATCTTCTCAAGAATCTGCAATTGTTTCTCGTAATATTGTTTCCAAGCCTCGTTCGGGTGCTTTACGTTGAAATACCCATACTTCTTCTCAAGCGGAGAATAATTGGGTTCCTTTTCGGACTTCTTCCAACGCATTATGTCGTATGGTTTGCCTTTGTCGATGAGAAAGTACCCCTTTTCAATCTCATAACCCAATGAAATCAGGGTTTCATAGACGATATCTAGATCAGTATGCGCATCGATAACGATATATTGTATATTCTCTAATCTTTCTTTATGGCTAGTCAAAATTTCGGAAATTAGCCTTCCACCCATACCAGCTAGTACAACCGTATCGCAACGTGGATCAAGCTTTTCGATGCCACTGCTCAAAGAATAAGAGATCTTATCCTCTAGCCCTGCATCCTTAATCGCCTTAACCATTCGGCTATAAGGCCCTTCTTTGTTGTCGACTGCGAACGCACCTTCTATGAGGTTTTGCTCACAAAGGAAAATCGGAAGCAAACAATGGTCGCTTCCGATATCCGCGATGAAAGAGCCAGGAACGATGAATTCCGCTAACTTTAATAGTCTGTTAGATAGTCTTTTCATCTAATTGTGAGATATTTGCTTATTTATTGCCCTTTGAATGGGTATCTGGTCCTTCTGGGTAATAGGCGTCCTGATAATCGCCAAGTCTCTTGGCTCTCGTTGGATGGCGGAGCTTTCTGATGGCTTTGGCTTCGATCTGACGGATACGCTCACGGGTAACGCCGAATTCTTTGCCGACTTCCTCAAGGGTCCTTGGACGGTTGTCGTCAAGACCATAACGAAGTCTGAGAACTCTTTCCTCACGATCGGTCAAATCGTGCATGATTTCGTATAATTCGTCCTTCAAAAGGGACTTTGTGGTGAATTCTTCTGGGGATTGAACCTCTTTATCTTCGATAAAATCGCCAAGGTGGGAATCGTCTTCCTCACCGATTGGAGTTTCAAGGGAAACAGGTTCTAAGGCGATGCGCTGAATCTCACGGATTCTCTCTGGGGTGAGAGCGCCTTCCATCTTCTTGCTGATTTCTTCTGGTGTTGGATCCCTGCCAAGCTCTTGGACAAGCTGACGCTGAACCCTGGTCATCTTGTTGATGGTTTCGACCATGTGTACTGGGATACGGATGGTTCTAGCCTGGTCAGCGATGGCACGGGTGATGGCCTGACGGATCCACCAAGTTGCATAGGTTGAGAACTTGAAACCTTTGGTGTAGTCGAATTTTTCGACGGCTTTGATAAGACCCATGTTGCCTTCCTGGATCAAATCAAGGAAGTGCATTCCACGGCCGACATAGTGCTTTGCGATAGCAATAACAAGACGGAGGTTGGCGGTAATCAAACGGTTCTTGGCGGTGATGCCTTCGTCGGCTTCAAACTTAAGGCCTCTCAAATCAGCCTCAAGCTTGCGAGATTCGATGTCATAGTTAAGACCTTCAGCCTCGCATTTTTCCTTAAGAGCGGCGAGTTCTTCGTCTTTGTGACCGATGCGCTTATCGTATTGTTCTTTAGCGGCCTCGCCACGCTTGATGGTCTCAGCAAGCTCGGTTTCTTCTTTTGCCGTAAGCAAGCGGACTTTACCG
The DNA here is from genome assembly GCA_016287465.1 of Caryophanales bacterium. Taxonomy (GTDB): domain Bacteria; phylum Bacillota_I; class Bacilli_A; order RFN20; family CAG-826; genus UBA4951. Next base: position 11,639 of record JAEEWP010000005.1, read on the forward strand.
ATCTCTTTGAGGTACATCTTGACGGAGTCGTTGACTTTGACGTCGCCGGATTGGACTCTGGCGAACTCATCAATCGCGCTGTCATCGATGTTTGCGATCTCTTGGTCGGCTTCATCGATATCTTCATCGATGATTTCTTCTTCAGCTTCACGGTTGGCCTTCTCGAGGTCATCCAATGATGGGCCGATATCATCAGATCCGGCTTCTTCTTCGTCAGTAATGACTTTGATTTTGTTTTCGTTGAAGAAAGAGATAAGGGTTTCGAGGTCGTTCTCGCTGATATCTTGTTTGGCGGCGACGTCCATAAGTTCCTCTTGGCTGATGGAACCGCTGGATTTGGCCTTCTTCATGAACTGCTTTTTGATGGCCTCTAAAGCTTTTTCAACGCCAGAATCTTCATTGTCGTCGATATCGACATCGTTGAAGCCGGTGTCAAAAGACTCGAAAAGGTCATCTTCGGCTTTCTTTTTGCTGGCTTTCTTGGCTGGCTTTTCTTCTTTCTTAGCCTTCTTCGCCTTCTTGGTTTCTTCGGCGACTTCTTTGTTTTCTTTCTTTGGCATGGGTCTTTCTTCCTTTCTCTTAGTTCTTTTTATTACGGTTGAGGCGTTCTCTTTGTCTGGCAGCGAAGTCTTTTAGCGCCGCTCCGGCTTTACGAGGATCCGTCGAAGGGTTCTTGATGGCCTTCATGGTTTGCTCACAATCGTAGAGCCTGTCTTTCTCATCGTTGATGACCTTTATTACTTCTTGCATCCCTTGGTCGGAGTAAGGAGGGTAATAACGTTCGGACGATATTTCCGTGATACGGCCGATGAGAGTGTCTGCCTCTTCGTCAGAGGCGTTCTCAATGTCGTTGATAAGCAATGGCAAGGTAACGCTTTCTTTTCGTGACTCTTGGTAATCGACGATGTAGTTAGCGATCGAGTTATAGACCGATGTGTAGAAATTACCGACCTCATCCTCGAAATACTTAACGGCTTTCATCTCGTTAAGCATGTAATAGAGAGCCTGCCTTTCTGCCCTTAGAAGCCTCTTTTCGATGAGTTTCTCAGGGTGGAGTCTCGAGAAGTCGAGTTCGTCAACGGCGATGCTCGTTTCCTCCTCGTCCTCTTTGCTTATGACTTTCTTGTTGATCTGGATTCTGATCGCTTCTGCCTCATAGCCTGTGGCTTTTGAGAGCTTGGCGATGTAATTGTCTCGGTCTATTCCAGCTGGGACGTTACGGAGGAACTTAATGAAGTAAAGCATGACTTTACGGCGTTCTTCCGGCGTCTCAAGCTTTTTGACGTTGAGGTAATAGTTGATTTGGAAGTCCATCGCATCGACGAGATGTGACATGGCTTCCTTAAGGGCTTCTGGCCCGCTTTCCTGAAGGATATCATCAGGATCGCGAAGATCTTTAGGATTGCTGACAAGACGATAAGGCAAACCGGCCGAATTGAGCTGGGTGATGATCTTCATCATGCCGATTTGGCCGGCGTTATCGCCATCAAGGCAAAGCCTGATTTCGCAGTTGAGCTTCCTCAAAAGCGCGATTTGGTCGGCAGATAACGCGGTTCCCATTAAGGCAACGGCACTAGAGATGCCAGCCTTATCGAGGGCCATGACATCCATGAATCCTTCAAGGACATAGACGTAACCGTCATGGCGCGCGATACCTTTGACGTTGTGATAGTTATAGAGAATCTTTCCTTTATGGAAGATCGGAGTCTCTGGCGAATTGACGTATTTCGGATTCTGCTCTTCGCTGAGCTTTCTGGCGCTGAAACCGACGACTTGCCCGTTAGGATCGCATAATGGGAAGATAAGTCTTCCGGCGTTGGCGTCCTTGGCGTTCGCACTGGCTAAAGCAATTCCGATATCCTCAATCGATTTGAGGGAGTGTCCATGGGCAAGAAGGAACTCAATCGTCTTTCTTCCATCTGATAAGGAATAACCAATCTTATACTTCTTAACCTGGGCATCATCTATGTTCCTTTTGGCGAGATAGTCTTTGGCGATCTTGCCTTCAGGGATATTTAGGTCGTATTCGTAGAACTTCTGAAGATCGTTGATGCAGTTATACAAAGGCTCAATGGTCGGGTCTTTCTTTGGAACAAAGGCCTCTTTTGTGAGTCTTTCGTCATGGAAGCCGACAATGTCGGCTACTTTGCGAACTGCCTCAGCGTAGGAAATCTTCTCGTATTTCGAGACAAATGTGATGGCGTTTCCAGCCGTTCCGCAGACAAAGCATTTGAAGATCTGCCTTTCTGGGGAGATGGACAAGCTTGGGTGTTTGTCATCATGAAAAGGACAAAGGGCCATGTAGTTACGACCCTTTTTGGTAACCGGGATGTAAGCCTTGATGACATCGACGATATCGGTTTGAGCCAATAATGCGGCGATGAGTTCAGGTGAATAAGCCATCGATTGCCTCCTTTAGGCGGTCTTAGAATACGAATTTCTCTTCAAAGTATTTGACGAGTTCATCGATAGGCATGCGGATTTGCTGCATGGTATCGCGATCACGGATGGTGACGGTGTTGTTCTCGAGAGTATCGAAGTCAACGGTGACGCAGAATGGGGTTCCGATTTCGTCCTGGCGGCGATAGCGCTTGCCGATTGAACCGGTGACGTCATAGGCGACTTGGAAGTGTTTGTTGAGGACAGAGAGAACCTCTTTCGATTTCTCTTCGAGCTTCTTGGATAAAGGAAGAACGGCGACTTTGTATGGGGCAAGAGCTGGGTTGATGTGCATGACAGTACGGACATCTCCGCCTTCTAAAGCCTCTTCGTCGTAGCTATCCATAAGGACCATGAGGATGAGTCGGTCAAGACCCATGGATGGTTCGATGACGTAAGGGATGTATTTCTCATTGGTCTCAGGATCGAAATAGCTCATATCCTCTTTGCTATATTCCTGGTGGCGCTTCAAATCATAGTCGGTTCTGTCGGCGACACCGAGGATTTCTCCCCAACCGAGATCTGGGAAATCATACTCAACATCGGTGGTTGCTTTGGAGTAGAAAGCAAGCTCAGCTGGCTCATGATCGCGGAAACGGAGGTTCTCGGCTTTCGGTCCGAGGCTCTCAACGAATTTGAGGCAGTAGTCTTTCCAGTAAGCGAACCATTCAAGGTCGGTTCCTGGCTTGCAGAAGAATTCCATTTCCATCTGATCGAATTCACGGATACGGAAAGTGAAGTTCCCTGGGGTGATTTCGTTACGGAAGCTCTTACCTGTCTGGCAAATGCCGAATGGGAGTTTCTTTCTCTGGGTACGCTGAACGTTCTTAAAGTTGACGAAGACGCCTTGAGCGGTCTCTGGACGGAGATAGACGACGCTGCTGCTGTCTTCGGTGACGCCAATGTGGGTCTTGAACATCATGTTGAACTTACGGATCGGGGTAAAATCGGCCTTTCCGCAAACTGGGCACTTAACTTCGTGTTCCTTGATGAACTGATCCATCTGCTCGAAGGTCATGTTGTCGACATCGGCATCTGGGAACTCGGATTTGATGAGTTCATCGGCGCGGTGACGGGCTTTGCAAGCCTTGCAGTCGACCATTGGATCGTTGAAGGTGGTAACGTGTCCGGTAGCTTCCCAAACGCGTGGATTCATAAGGATGCCAGCATCGATGCCGACGTTGGTCGGTGATTCCTGAACGAATCTCTTCCACCAGGCCTCACGAATGTTCTTCTTGATCTCGGCGCCTAAAGGACCGTAATCCCAGCTGTTCGATAAGCCTCCATATATCTGTGAACCTTGAAAAACATAACCCGTCTGTTGGAGATGGGTAGTAATTTTCTCAAATGAATACTTATTTGCCATATTTTCCCTTTCGAATAAAAAATCTCTCTACGAGAGCCACGCTATAATATGGGGCTTGACAAAATGTAAAGTCAACCCTTTATAAGTGAACAAAAGTAATTTTAGTTAAGAATTAAAGCAATTCAAGGCTTCTGAGTTTAACGCCGGTGAAATCTTCTACGTAATGAATGAGCTTCTTTAATAAAGAAAGGCTCTCTTTGGCCTCAAAGCTGACACGCAAAGCATCCTCAAGTCCGCATTTGAAGCAGAATCTCAGGATCTTAAGGTCTCTAGCGGACATTTTCGAACTAGGCGAGGCGCAGTCTCCGCAGACAAAGCCGCCTTCATTAAAGGAAACGCCAACGATATTGGTCTTTTTGCCGCAAACGACGCACTCATTAACCTCTAATCCATAGCCAATTACGGAGAGCAAATGGCAGAAATAGATAAGTGCGGTCGAGATTTCTTTCCTTTGCTCCTTAAGGCTTTCGATTGTTTGATCGAGCCACGGATATAGGGCGCTCGCTTCTTCCTCGGAGATAAGTTTTACGCTGATTTCGCTAACGAAACTGAAGATGGCTAATCTCGTCAAATCGCCTTTGCCATCCGGAAGAGAAATTACCTCGCTTTCGGAAAGGGCAAAGCCACCGTTTTTCTGTTCGGCTAGGGAGAACTTGGCTTTAGAAAGAAGCTGACATGAGGCGAAGTTCTTGCTGGTGTTCTTCTGAACGCCTCTACCTAAAAAAGAAAAGAGACCGTCAGACGACAAAACGCTGACCATGGCGTCACTTTCCTTATATGGGGATGAACGAAGGACGAAGCCTTCGATATTCTTAATTGTCTTCTCTGCCATATCCTAGTTTTTGGAGTTTGCGAGGATCGTTTCTCCATCCAGGGACACATTCGACACGGCAGATAAGGGTGACATGGGATTGCCACATCTTCTCAAGGTTATGACGGGTGCTCATGGAGATCTTCTTGATCATGTCTCCACCTTTGCCAATGATGATGGCCTTATGGCCTTCCTTCTCGGCTACGATTGTAGCTTTGATGAAGATGCCACCGTCTTTCTCCTCATAAGAAGTAATCTCAACGGCGCATTCGTGAGGAATCTCATCTTTGAGGAAACGGAGAAGTTCCTCTCTGATTGCCTCTTTGGCCATGAATGGTTTGTCTTTGTCGGTGATAACGTCTTCCGGGTAGTATGGCAAACCTTCAGAAAGGTGCGCCACCACTGCGTTTTTGATATCCTTCAAGCCAAAGTTGGTTTTAGCGGAGATCTGAATCTTTTCGTAATTTGGATATTTCTCGTTGTAATGGGCCAAGAGGGCTTCCATCTGCTCTACTCTAACGTCATCGATCTTATTGAAAAGAAGGATGATTGGGGCGTCGCTCTTGATCGAGGCAAGCGTCTCATCGTCTTTCGAGTAGTTCTTGGAAGTCGAATCGATGACATAAAGGATGACATCAACGCCCGACATCGATCTACGGGCGCTCTTCTCCATCATCTGGTAGAGGGCTTCGTCGCCAGGGAAAAGCCCTGGGGTGTCAATGTAGACGATCTGGAGGTCTTTCTCGTTATAGACACCCATGATTGCATCACGAGTAGTCTGCGATTTAGAGGTAACGATCGAAACTTTCTTTGAAAGAATAGCGTTGATTAAAGTGCTCTTCCCAACGTTTGGAAGGCCAAGGATGGATACAAATCCGACTTTCATTTTTTATCTCCTACGAGGCTGAGTATCTTCTCTTGAAGAGGGAACATTATGGCCTCGTCTTCTGGTGTCATGTGGTCATAGCCAAGCAAATGGAGAAGTCCGTGTGTGAAAAGGAAGGACAACTCACGTTCTAAAGAATTGCCAATCTCAGCGGCCTGACGCTTGGCTTGTGGCAGACAAATGAGGATTTCTCCGAGCATTTTCTGCACGTCTAAGGAATTGATTTGATCTTTCGGGTCCTTATCGTCATTGAAGGCGAAGGAAATGACATCGGTTACGCGATCGACGTTCCTATAGTCCCTGTTAACCTGATGAATAGTCTCATCGTCGACGAGGGAAACGTCGACTTCATAATTCTCTTTGATGTTGAGGTAAGAGAAAGCGACCTTTGCGATTTCGGTGTATCTTCCCTCTAACCAGTCAAAGTCTTTTCCGTAAGGATTATCAAAAACAACTTCCATATCGGCAATACTTTAGCACATGAGGAGGCAAGATAAAATTATCTTGAATCTTCTTTTTTGACAAAATTCTCACAGAAATAGACGTACGCCCTTTGTCGGTCGCATCTGTTCTCGAAGAAATTGAGGAGAGACCTTATTCCTTGACCAAGGCCTAAGAGGCCAAAGAAATGGAAAAGGAAGTAATTAATCGTTAGGTTATCGCTCATCAAAGCAGGAATGAAAGCTAAACCAATCGCCACCGCCATATAGATGATCTGGATGTATGTTACCCCTTCACCAATTTGGAATGCTTCATTGTTAATACTGGTCATTTTCTTGAGCTGTTCATGAATGGAATCCCTTCCTTTTAGAAGGCTTTCCTCGGCAATCACGAGTTCTTCCTTCTTCTTAACCGCCTTCTTCCTGAATATCTGGCTTTCGAGGGCAAGATAGACGGTCAAGCCGATTGCAGAAACATAGAAATACGGATCGTTCAAACCGAAGAGGAAAGACAGGCCAAAGACCACGCTTATGCCTTCGATAACGGCCATAACAGCAGGAAATGTTGAACTCTTGAAAGCGTAGTAACGCTCGTAATTCTTAGCCAGTTTCTTCTTAGATGTTGAGGGGACGCACTTAAGCCACTTCTTATCAAATTTCTTACTGAAATATCCAGTAATGATTCTCGAACCTACGCTTAAGAGTCCATAAAGTGCTAAGAGTGCCGCTGTTAGGATATAAGAATCCTCTTTTCCTAATAGATATAGAGCAAAGTAGAGTGCTGTTATTCCTAGGAGCGATGAAATCGCGCTCAAAAAGAAACCCGTCTTAGGAAATATCTTCGGTTTCGAATAAGGACAATTCTCCTCGCTGAAGAGAACAGCTTCGCCGTAGATGCAGGAGAACCTCTTCACCAATTCCTCTTTCTTAATCCATTTCTTGCCAATAGCCGGATCATAAACGAGAAAGCGATCCCTCTTAGCTTTCCTTAGATAAACTAGATGTCCTTTCCCGTCTCCTTTTAGGAGAATCAGCAAAGGAAACGTCGTTGCGGACAGCAAATCTTCCTCCTTTAAGCAGCGCTTCCACTGAATATCGACGCCTTCTTTGAAAGCCATCTGACGGATGTCTTCTAGCGAAAGATCCTCCTCCTTTTCGGAAGTCAGATAACGATAGCCTTTTTTCTTGGTCAAATCCAAGAGGAGCATTTTGAGGGTGGCAAGGCCGCAGCCTTCCTCATCTCCCTGATAAACAAAAATTCCCATCACTTTCTATATAGAGAGGAAGGGAATGATTTTTCGGAAATTGGCAATAAAAAATCCCTCATTTTGCTGAGGGATGGTTTTTACCACTTTTTACGGCGGGCCATTTCGGACTTCATTTTTCTACGAAGGCCGGTTTTGAGATAGAACTCTCTTTTTCTGGATTCGAGGAGAATGCCGCTCTTATTGACGCTTCTCTTGAAACGACGTAAGGCCTCATCGAGATTTTCGCCTTCGCGAAGAACTGTTTTGACTGGCATGGATGCATTCACCTCCTTTTTCGTGCTTCATTATTCTATCGAAGTGTAGGTGTTTTGCAACCTTTTTCAATTATTTAGTCACTTAAGTGACTGGTTTATATGCTATGATTACTGCATGAATAAACCTGTCGTATCCATCATAATGCCTGTCTTTCGCAACAAAAACACATTGGCCAGAGCCCTAGACTCTTTCCTCGAACAAGATTTCGAAGAACCATCCGAACTCATCATGGGTATCGATGACGCGAATGACGGCACTTTCGCCCTTGCCAAAGAGTATTCGGAGAAACACCCCGACAAGATCAAGATGCACACCGAGGATTATCGCATGGGTCAGGCTCTTTCCCGTTGGAAAGCCATCATGGATAGCCAAGGTGAATACATCTACTTCATGGATGCCGACGACAGGCTTAGAAAAGACTGCTTGTCCACGCTTGTCAAAACCATGAGAAACACAGGCGCTGACTGCGTTAATTGCTCGTTCTATCAGGTTGATGAAAAGGAGAAAGAGAAGGCTTTCTTCTCCTCTTCAAGCGCTACATATAACAAGAAAGAAGCCATCACCGCTTTCCTTTGGGACATCTCTTTCCGCGGATTCCTTTGGACCAAAATGTGGAAGAGAGAAATCATTGAGAAACGTCCGTTGCTTCTCCTCTCCGATCACAAAGATATGTTTGAGGATGTCGCCTTCTGCCTTTCGATGCTCTCATATTGCGAGAAAGTCGTCTGCATCAAGGATCCTCTCTACTATTACTACAAGAATGTTCCTACCAGCGCGATGAGCGTCCACCGCACCGACCGCGCCGAGAGACATCTTTGGGTTTTCGCTCTTATCAGAAACTTCCTAGAGAAGAACCAAGACAAGAGTTTGATCGAGGCGTTCAAGAAAACCACATTCCGCTCCTACCTCTCGCTTCTCTTTGATTTATCGCTCGACAAAAAGTACGGCGCTACCAAAATCTATTTGAAGAATGTAAAGACCGAGTGGAAAGAGCTCAAAAATCTAAAAAAGCCTCTTCCGCAATCTGGAAGAAGCTATACACCTCTGTTAGAAAGAGCGTGGCTCAATTAATCACTTAAGGAGGCTCTCGTAAGCCTCTTTTAATTTGCCGCCGACAATCTTAAGGGTTCTTTCCTCAACGACTTTGTAACCGGCATCAAGTATGGTTTTGTCTTCGCCATTCTTTAATAAGTAATCAATGGTTTTGATGAAGCCTTCGTTATCTTTTTCGATGTGAGCGTTCACTTTGTCTTTGAGCCATGGGACGTAGACGCCGATATCACGAACAACAAGCGGGCAATGGCTGGCTAAAGCCTCTAAGACCACTATTCCTTCCGTCTCTTCTAAAGAAGGGAAGAATAAGCAAGCTGCCTGTTGATATGCCCCATGGATCAAATCGCCTTTGCAGTATCCGGCCATGATGGCGTTCTCTGGACGGTTCTTCACCCAGACTTTGACCTTATGGTTGGTAAGAATTTTCTGAAGGGCGCCGAACCAAATAAATTTGACATCAGGGAAAGCCCTGGCGACTTCAAAGAAGTCCTTGATGCCTTTTCTCTCAAATGGAAAACCAACCCCCATGACGAATTTCTCGCCTTCTTTGATGCCAAACTTCTCTCTGAAAGCCTTCTGAGCATCGAGGTTTTCGGCATATTCCTCTAAATCGATGCCGTTAGAGATATCGATGACTTTTTTGACGAATCCATAGCCTTCTATAAGACCTTTGGAATATGGTGTCGGGGTTATAACAAGGTCAGCGCGTGAGTACATGCGCTTGATGCGGGAATTATAGAACGGCGCGACAAGTTGCCAGGCCTTGAATGAGTTTCTGAAATCCTCGAAGGTAGAGTGACCATGAACAATCACAGGGATTCCCTTCTTCTTGCATTTTCTTAAGACGGCACCACTCTTAGCCCAGAGGGTATTGATATGGGCAATATCAAAAGTGTCTTTAGGATTAAGGGTGTATTCGATGCCTTGGCTTTCAAGAGCGCGGATCTGATGGCTTAAAGCACGGCCTATGCCGCTAGTCTTGATTGCCTCTTGGCCTTCGAAATAGAGCAGGACTTTCATATCTATAACTATAAGCGTTTTTTATTTAATAAAAAAGGCGCTCAACGAGGAGCGCCATTCAAATCGAAGATAGATTATTCGCCTTTTTTGAGGTGAAGGATGTCCTTACCATCGTAATAGCCACATTCTGGGCAAACGTGGTGAGGTCTAACCATTGAGCCACAGTGGCTGCACTGAACGAGCGCCGGGGCTGCGAGGTTGAAATGAGTTCTTCTTTTTCTTTTAGCTGTTTTACCAGTTCTTCTCTGCGGGACTGCCATTATTCGATCCTCCTTTATTGGACTTGCATAATTATAAAGAAGGGCCCTCTATAGTCAAATTATTTTTGGTCAATGTCATATTTTTTCCGTAAAGTGTCGTTAACGTCTTATGTGGTTTTTGTTACACTTCATTCAAAAAGTATGACAATCATCGAGCAAAAGGCTAGTCTGCCTTGCTGCTCTCATCATATAGAACCGTGTCGAAGGTTTTTTGGAGAGAATGATCGCTCTTTTTCTTCACGAGAAGATAGTTTTTTGTGTGGCCATAAGCATAACCGCTCTTAGCATCGTAGTCCTCGAAAAGGACTTCCATCTCCTGGCCATAGAACTTGGCTTCATATGTATCTCTTAGTTCTCTCGAGATAGCTAAGAGTTCATGGGATCTCTTGTTTTTGGTCGCGCTATCGACTTGTTTCATCTTTGCGGCAACCGTTCCTTTTCTCGAGGAGTATGCGAAGCAATGGATCTCAGCAAATTCGCATTTTCTCACAAAATTGACGGTCTCCTGCCACTCCTCATCCGTTTCTTCAGGGAAACCGGCGATAACATCGGTTGTAATGGCAATATCAGGACACATGCTACGCAGCATCTGGACTTTCTCAAAATATTCAGCCGTCGTATAGTTGCGCTTCATCCTCTTTAATACACTGTCTGAGCCAGACTGAAGGGATAAATGAAGGTGCGGCATCAAAGATGGGTATTGTCTGAAGTCCTCAAAAAGCTTGTCTGAAATCTCGCTGATATCAATCGAGGATAGACGGAGTCTCTTAAGAGTTGGGTTTTCTTTGATTATGTCTTCGACGAGTTCTCCTAAGCCGTATTCTTTGCCATAAAGATCAAGCCCATAGAACCCGACTTCGATTCCGGTAAGGATCAATTCTTGATAGCCTTTCTCGACTAAAGCTTTAGCTTCTCTCAAGGCATCTTCCTTGGTTCTTGAACGGGAATTTCCCCTAACAAAAGGAATTAGGCAATAAGAACAGAACTTGTCGCAGCCATCCTGGATTTTTAGATAGGCTCTAGCGTTATCGGTGAAGGCATGAGACTGGAGTTCCTCATAGATTTTCTTTCTAGAAAGATAGGTAACATCGACGATTTTCTTATGGTCTTTAGCGAATTGATCGATATAGGAAAGAAGCTTGTCTCTCTTTGAGGTGCCGATGATGATGTCTGCGCCAAGAGTCTCGGCTTCGCTTAAATGTCCTTCTGAATAACAACCCATGACGGCGATGATCGCATCAGGAGAAAGCCTTCTGAATTTGCGAATGTGCTGACGGGATTTCTGATCGCTCGTCGCCGTGACTGAGCAGGTATTGACCACGATTAAAGAAGCCTCTTCAGGCTTAGACGTCTCAACATCGCCTCTTTCAATCAAGGCCTCTTTGATGGCGTCTTTCTCATAGGAATTTACTTTGCAGCCAAGGGAGAAAACGAAGAATTTCATTTCTTTTTCTCGTCCGCCTTTTTGCGTAATGTGTCCGAGATTAATTTCTCTTTGAGAAGGACATTGAGCATCTTGTCTCTATCGCCTTCGTAATAAGCGTCGACGACCTTCTGAATGCGTGGAATCATGTGATTCTTTAAAGGTCTCGTTAAGCCTTTGTCAAAGAGGGCGATTTTCGCGTCTAACCTTCCTTGCTCGTTAATGAAATAAATGCACTCAGCGTCGTAATCATAAGCCGCCATCGATGTTTCCGTCTTGCGAAGGATGACTAGCTTAGTAAAGTATGAATCATATAAAGCCATGCCATAGTAATCAAACGGATCAATTAAAGCGGCTTCATAATCCTTGAGCAATCTCTTATATGGCGGAACCGATAGCTTTTCGTACGAATCCGTGTAGATGGACGCTAAAGACGATGGGAAGATCGGAACATAAATCTTCTCTCCGCCGATCTCGATATAAGGCAATGTGCTAGTGACGTCCTCCATGAACTCATTCATCGGAGTTGCGTTAGGATTCTTCTCAAGCACCTTTGAGTGGGCGAAGAAAGCTTTCTCAATCTCTTCTTTGTTGATGATGGCTCTAAGGACGATGTTGGCGCGGATAACGCCGAATGAATCGACGACCTTGGAAAGATAAGCGAAAGGCTCGTTATCCGACAGTTTATAGGAATAACGGTTATAGAACGCTCTTTCGTCGCCGTGATCGAACGATGTTGGGGCCTGGTTGTCGCTTAGGAGTTGATAAAGGCTCATTCTTTGCTCTCCCCTAAGAACGAAAACACGCTGGCCATGTAGATGGACGCTGTCTCAGCACGGAGAATTCTCTGTCCGAGCGAGACTGGGGTAAGACCCTTTTTGGTCGCTAAAGTAACCTCTTTCTCGTCGAACCCGCCTTCAGGACCAATGACAAGCAAGACTCTCTCGCCCTGCTTTACCTTGGCTGCCTCAGCAGCGAGGTTGAAGGATTCGTGAGAAAGGCCTTCATAAGCGAAGAAAGCATGATCGAATTGCATATCGGTCATTTTATCGAAAGATAAGATGCTGTCGACTTTTGGGATATCGATTCTCTTGCATTGTTCGCAAGAGGACTGAACGATTTTCTCGAAACGGACCTGGCGCTTTTCCTTGTCTTTCTGGTCGAGTCTGACGATTGTGCGGCTCGAGATATACGGGGCAAATTCGTTAACGCCCAACTCTGTTCCTTTTTGAAGAACGAGTTCGTCATGTCCTCCTTTAAGGAGAGCGAATGCCAAAACGACGGTGAAAGGAAGAGGTTTTGGTTTGTATAAAGATTCAAGAACCGCCAGTTCAAGAGGCTCGAGGCTTTTGATCTCACATAGATAAAGCTCACCGGTGTCGGCGATTTCCACCTTGTCGCCTTTTTTGGCACGCAAAACACGCACAAGATGGTGTGCTTTATCGGGGCTAATATAGGCCTTCTCCCCTTCGACGCGGCCGAAGAAGCGTTCCATATTTAGCGAAGGAACACTCCATTCCCGTCTTTAAGGGAGTCTTTCAAAACATAATGGAAGGCGTATCCGGCATGGACGAAGAAATCCACGGCGAATGGCAAAAGGTATCCGCCAGGAATCGACCATTCAATCACGTTGGTGAGGTTGAGAATGAGGATGATTGTTCCGATGATTCCGACGAAACAGGTAGTGAAGATGATATTGGCGATGCCGTTTTTCTTGAAACCGAGATAGAAATCATGGATACCGGCAAAGCCAAGGAAAAAGCAAAGCCAGAAAGCGACTTTGCGCCTCTTGCTCTTATATAACCCGCCTTTTGGTCTTTGTGGGTCGATGAAAGAGGTCATGTCTTTGGTCTGGTATTGGGAATCGATTGGATCGGTTGTTCCGCAATATGGGCAGACGTCGGCGTCGAATTTTCCGATTGTACGATGGCAATTTCTACAAGTTGGCATAATTAGTTCTTTTAATACAACTCATAGCATAACCCCTTCACACGCATACGAGCAATAAAAAAGGCCTCACAATGTGAGACCTTAATCTTATTTTTTGCCTTTGTTCCACCACTTACCGAGCTTAGCTTGCTCTTCTTTCTGGAACTGTCTAAGCAAGTCTTTCTCAGTAGACGATAGATTCGTCGGCGTCGTGACTTTCACGTGAAGGAACTGATCGCCTGGACGACCGGTTCTTAGGTCTTTCACGCCTTGGCCTTTGAGTTTGAGAATCTGATTTGGCTGGGTTCCGGCTGGGATAGAGACCTCAACAGAACCATAGACCGTATTCACTTCGAGGCTTGCGCCGAGAGCGCAGTCGACGAAGGATAGCTCAAGTTCCATGTGGATGTCGTTTCCATCACGGGTGAATGTCGGATCTTTCTTGATGCGGACCTCGATATAAAGGTCGCCGTTCTCTCCGCCATTGATGCCTCTTTCGCCCTTGCCTTTGACGCGGACCTGCTGGCCGTTGTTGATGCCGGCTGGAATATTGACGTCAAGGTCTTTATGAACGCGGTTATATCCGCTGCCACCGCATGTTTTGCATGGGTTTTTGACGACTTTGCCAGTGCCATGGCAGTGATCGCATGGGCCTTCGGTCTGCATGGTTCCAAAGAGGGTTCTTTGGGTATGCAGGGTGTATCCGCGGCCACCGCAATACGGACAGGTTGTGATGTCGCTTGCGCTTTCGGCACCGGTTCCGTGGCAGTGAGAGCAAGGCTCATCATAGGTTATTGGGACGGTGAGATGGGTTCCTTTGATGGAATCCATGAAGGAAATGGTCTTCTGAATGAGGACATCGTTTCCTTTCTGCGGTCCTCCGGAGCTTCTCGAAGAGCGTCTTCCGCCTCAGAAGAAACTCGAGAAAATGTCATTGAGATCGACATCGCCAAAACCAGCGCCTTGGAAGCCTGCTCCTCCGAATGGGTTGCCTGCTCCTCCCGTTGAGCCTCCTTGCTGGAATGCAGCGTGACCGAACTGGTCGTACTGCTTTCTCTTGGAGTCATCATAGAGGATGTCATAGGCCTCCTGAATCTCCTCGAATTTCTTTGGGGCGTCAGGAGAATGGTTGATATCCGGATGGTATTGCTTGGCTAGTTTGCGGTAGGCGCTTTTGATTTCGTCTTTGGACGCGCTTTTGCTCACGCCAAGGACGTCATAATAATCGCGTTTTGCCTCTGCCATTTTTTACTCCTTGTTTTAACAAAAGGTCGGTGGCGCCTAATTTCTAGACACCACCACCTCTTAGATGATGATTAGTTTTTCTTATCGGTGAAGTCGGCATCGACGACATCGTCGGCACCGGTCTGCTGGGACTCAGCACCAGCGCCTGGATTTGGGTTGGCGCCAGTCTGCTGGGCATACTGAGCAGCTTTGGCGGCAGTGTCTTCGAGTCTTCCGACGATCTCGCGGAGTTTCTCGATGTCGTTGGCACCCATGGCACCCTGAGCTTCGTCACGGATCTTGATGAGTTCGTCTTTCTGCTCTTGGGTGATCTTGTCGCCTTGCTCGACTAAGGTCTGGTTGATCTGGTCGATATAGGTCTGGGCCTTGTTCTTGACTTCGATGTCGCCTTTACGCTTGGCATCGGCCTCTTTGTTCTCCTCGGCTTCTCTGATCATACGGTCGATGTCCTCTTTGGAAAGGCCGTTGGAACCGCTGATGGTGATGTCCTGGGATTGCTGGGTATCGAGGTCTTTGGCGCTGACTTTGACGATACCGTTGACGTCAATGCTGAAGGTGACTTCGATTCTTGGCTGGCCGCGTCTGGCTGGTTTGATGCCAGAAAGCTGGAAGTGGCCGAGTAATTTGTTATCGTGGGCCATCTGTCTTTCACCTTGATAAACCATGATGTCAACGGCTGGCTGATTGTCTTCAGCGGTCGAGAAGACCTGGCTCTTGGTGGTTGGGATGGTCGTGTTCCTTGGGATGAGTGGGGTCATGACACCGCCAAGGGTCTCAATGCCAAGGGTAAGAGGAGTGACGTCGAGAAGGACGACATCCTTAACGTCGCCGGCGATGACGGCGCCCTGAAGGGCGGCACCACGGCTGACGGCTTCGTCTGGGTTGACGGAAA
The DNA here is from genome assembly GCA_016287465.1 of Caryophanales bacterium. Taxonomy (GTDB): domain Bacteria; phylum Bacillota_I; class Bacilli_A; order RFN20; family CAG-826; genus UBA4951. Next base: position 26,926 of record JAEEWP010000005.1, read on the forward strand.
GGTTGATTTCGTGGCCGGTGACCTGACGGACCATATCCTGGACGGCTGGCATACGGATGGAGCCGCCGATCATAAGGATCTGGCCGAGGTCGCTGTATTTGAGTTTGGCATCAGCCATGGCTTTCTCCATTGGGGCCTTGCATCTCTCGAGGAGGTTGCGGGTCATGTTCTGGAATTCAGCGCGGCTGAGGGTTTTTTCGAAGTTGATAGGACCATTGGCACCCATACCGATGAATGGAAGGGAGATGGTCGTGGTTAAGGAGCTAGAGAGCTCGATCTTGGCTTTCTCAGCGGCATCTAAGAAGCGCTGTTCAGCCATCTTGTCATTGATGTCGACGCCGGTCTCAATCTTGATCTGAGCACGGATCCAATCGGCAAGGGCCTTATCCCAGTCATCGCCACCGAGTCTGGTATCACCGCTGGTAGCGAGAACCTGGAAGGTGCCATCACCGATATCAAGGATGGAGACATCAAAGGTGCCACCGCCAAGGTCGAAGACGAGGACTTTCTCGCTCTTATCGGTATCAAGACCGTAAGCTAAGCAGCTGGCGGTTGGCTCATTGATGATACGGACGACATCAAGACCGGCGATGGTGCCTGCGTCTTTGGTGGCCTGACGCTGGGCGTCATTGAAGTATGCAGGAACGGTGATGACGGCCTTTTTGACTGGCTGTCCGATGTTCTTCTCAGCATAGCTCTTCATGTAGGAAAGGACCTTAGAGGAGATCTCCTGTGGGGTGAAATCCTTGTTTAAGCAATTGATGTGGAACTTCTCGGAAGTGCCGATGGCGCGCTTGGCGCTTCTGACGGTGTCAGGATTGGTGATGGCCTGACGCTTGGCGGCATTGCCGACGATTTCCTCGCCGCTGCCCTTGAAGGCAACGACCGATGGGGTGGTCATGGTTCCTTCTGGGTTTGGGATGACTTTGATCTGGCCATCAGCCTGCATGTAGCTGATGACGGAGTTGGTGGTACCAAGATCGATACCGACAATAATTTCTTTTGCCATAATGATTAATCTCCTTTAAGCCTTGTTGGCTTCGTTTGTGTTCTCTGCTGAGGCAGCTTCTTTGGCTTCTTCAGCTGGTTTGTCTTCTTTTTTCTTGCTCACCTTGACCATTGCAGGTTTGATGAGTTTCTCGTGGAGGCGGTAGCCTTTGGAATAGACCTGAAGGACTTTGTTTGCATCTTCTTCCGTCTCTTCGACTTCCATGGCGTGCATGAAGGCCGGATCGAAGGAATCGCCGACTTTTGGAAGGATTTCCGTGACGCCTTCATTGGAGAGGGCGGTTTGGAGTTGGTTATAGATGAAACCGAATCCTTGCTGGTAGTTCTTGGCTTCTTGGCTGTTTGGCTCAACGCTTAAGGCCATATAGAAGCTATCGAGGGCCGGGAGAAGATTCTCAACGAATCCTTCCGCCCTGTATCTGATGGCATCGCGATGGTCGGCTTCGAGGGATTTGCGGAGGTTTGCCATATCGGCATAGGCCATATAGCATTTGTTCTTCCAGTCCTCTTTCTCTTTCTTCTCGACCTCGGCGGCGTCTTTCAGTTTGAGGAAATCGCTATAGAGGATCTCGACCGTCTTCGGTTCTTTGTCCTCTTCCTTTATTTCTTCGCTTTTTTCTTCGGGCTGTTCGGGCTCTTTGCGTTCTTCTTCTTTTCTTTTGTTGAACATTCCTGTCCTCCTTTCGTGGTAGCGCTGAAGTAATTGTCTAAGGCTTCAGCGAAGTACTGCAGAGTGGCAACGACTTTGTCATAGTCCATACGGGCTGGGCCAAGGACGGAGAGGGTACCTTTCTCGCCAGGGACGTTGATGTTCGTGCTGACGAGGGCGAGGTTCTCGTAACCGTATTCCTTGTTTCCGATGGAAATGGTGATGTTGCCGCTTGTTTTACCTGATTTGAGAATCCTTTTGAATTCTTCTGGATCGTCGATGAAGGAGAGAAGTTCTCTTAATTTGCCGGCGTCGTTAGCGAACTCTGGCTGCTTGTATAGCTCTTCTTGGCCATAAAGCTCCATACGTTCGGTAGCGAGTTTGGCGAAGACTCCCATGATGGCTTCGTAGATGAGCTCCTGACCGACCATATAATCGGTAAGGGCTGGACGAAGCGCCTCCATCTTCGAGACGACTTGGCTGAGCGGGGTTCCGGTAAGGCGGTCGTTGAGGAGTTTGACGGTCTTGACGACCTGGTCCACTCTCGTGCCCTCTTCCATGAGGAAGGTCTTGTTCTCAACATAGCCTTTATCGGTAACGAACACCGCGGTAGCCGTGTTATTGCTAAGAGGGATGACTTGGACGCTCACAAGCCTCTCATCATCGATGCTTTGGCCGATGACGACGGAAGCGAGATTTGTCATCTGCGAGAGGATCTCACAGGATTCTTTCATGACTTCCTCGACGCTCTTGGTCTTTTCGCTGAGGATGTTCTGAAGAGCATGCTTGGCTTTGTCTTCGACGCCACCGGTACGGAGGTTGTCGACATAGTACTGATAGCCTTTCTCGGTTGGCACGCGTCCGCCGGAAGTATGAGGCTTCTCGATGAAGCCCATTTTCTCGAGGGCGTTCATCTCGTTGCGGATGGTCGCACTACTGATGTCGAGTTTGTATTTCGTCATCAGGGTCTTGCTGCCAATCGGCTCAGCGTATCTGATGAAATACTCGACTATAAGCTTGAGGATTTCGTCACGCCTGGTCATCTGTTTAGTCTCCTTTTTAGCAGTCACACCTTTCTGGTGCTAACGATATTATAGGGCGCTCATTAGCACTGTCAATATACAAGTGCTAGAAAAATGAAAATCCCCTTTTAAGGGGACCTCTAATGCGTATGTTCACCTTATTAAAATAAGGATACAAGCACGCGGTCGAGAAGGAGCATTCCTTTGTCCGTGCAATGGATTCTTCCTTGTTCAGAAGTTAAGAGCCCATCGGACTTTAGCGACTCATATTGCTTTTCGAATTCTTCGAAAAAGGAATGACCAAAACGGTTGGTGTAGTCAGCATCAAGGAAGCCTTCCTCGAGGCGGAGATGAGTGAGAAAGAATTCCTCTTTTTTGTCTTTACTTGAGAGGGTTTCTCTTTCGCCTTCAAAGGACCCTTTCAAGTATGAAAGAAGATTCTTCGTGAAGGTGAATCTCTCACCGTCGAGGTAGCCACTGGCACCTAGTCCGGCAGCGTAATATTCCTCGTCTCTCCAATAGACAAGGTTGTGGCGAGATTCATGACCAGGTTTTGAGAAGTTGGAGACTTCATATCTCTTGTAGCCCGCTTTTCTGAATTCGTTGAGGATCAATTCGTATTGGTCCGCGGCCTCTCCATCATCCATCTCTTTGTAGCCCTTGTTATGCCAAACGGTTCCAGGGTTAACGCTTAAACAATAAGTCGAAAGATGAGGGACATCTAAGGATAAAAGCCCCACCACATCTTGCTTTACGTCTTCTAAGGTTTCGGTTGGAAGACCATAGATCAGATCGCAGGAGATATTGGTGAAGCCATGCTTTTTGGCGAGTTCAACTTTCGCTTTCGCCTCTTCGAAGGTGTGTGGTCTTCCCATCAGTTTAAGGAACTTAAGATGCGTGCTTTCGACACCGATCGAAAGACGATTAACGCCACATTCGCGCATGATTGAGAGTTTCTCGTCATCTAGATTCTCAGGGTTGGCTTCGACGGTGAATTCATAGTCACTCTTGTTGAGATAACTCGAGAGTTTACTGAGGATCTCTTTTAGGAGCGAGGATGGCAATGCGGTTGGTGTTCCACCGCCCACATAGACGGTCTTCAAAGGCTTATCGATATTGAGCGAATCGAGTTGCTCCTTTAAGCGTTCGATATAAGAAAAAGCCCACTCTTCTTGGTAGAGGACTTTCGTGAAGTCACAATACCCGCAGATATGGGCACAAAATGGAATGTGAACGTATAAAGATTCGGCCACAGCTATTATTTGTCTTCTTTTTCTTCGAAGGCGGCAGCTTCTTCCGGATGCTCTTCGGCGTAACGACGCATAGCCTCAGCTGTAGCTTCATCAGCGACTTCTTCGGTAGCACGGGAAACTTCTTCTTCAGCGACTTCTTCCTCGGTTGGCTTATCGCTGTCTTTCTCAAGCTCACGAGCGGCTTCGTTCATCTGTTCAAGAGTGGCTTCGTCGGTGATGTCGGTGACAAGGCGATTGACCTCTTCTTCCGCAATCTCTTTGTCGCTCTTTGGCTTTTCCTGGTTCTGGAATGGTTTCACGTATTTCTTAACGAGAATAACTCCCAAAACGATGATGCCGAAAAACACGACAAGAGCAATTGTTATAAACAATGGGCTTTCAAAAAAGCTGGCGTAGAATCTCATTTCTTTTCTCCTTTAGTGGCTGGACGATAAACGAATTTGTTCTTCACTTGGAGTTTTTCGTAATAGCCTTCGCTGGCCAAGTGGTCCATCGAAGTACGGGCTGTTTCGTATGCGCAACGGCAGAACGACTTGTACTGCTGGATCGTGTAGTAACGACCTGGGGTGCAATGGTTCGCCAAGAAGTTGGCCTGCTTTCTGTTGAGGCTTGGGTTGGTCTCAAGGAGATAGCGGACGTATTCTTTGACTTCCTTGTCGCTCAAAGTGTTGGAAGGAACGCCGAAACGGTAGCCAGGGACGGAAGGTTGTTCCATCATCATCTCCTCAGGAGTGATGAATCCGCTTGGCTTTAGGGCGTTCTTCGGTTCTTTTTTCTCTATGACCTGTGGTTTTGGTTCTACTGGAGTAGGCTCCTCGAACACCGCTGGTGCAGGTTCTTCGGCCTTTTCTTCCATGATTGGCTCTTCGATTGGCTTTTCCTCAGGCTCTGGTGCCGGGGCTACTGGAGCTGGGGCGATTTCCTCTGCCCTCTTCTCCTCTTCAGGAGAAAGGGTCTGGTATTCACCTTTGTAATGGGTGATGCGAGCCTGTTGGATCTGATCTTTCAAGTTATCGAGCAAACGATTCATGAAATTTAGTGATCCGAGGATGAAATAAGTCAAATCGCCGTCTTTCTTGCACTCCTTGATTGCTTCCATGATGGCGTGGTCGCTAAGGATTCCTTCCAAAGGAAGCATGAAGGCGCTGATACCAGAGCTGCTACCGGCATAGACATCCTTGGCTAAAAGGATGGCAAGCGGATAGTTGAGGTTATCAAACGGCTGGATGTATGACACATAGAAAAGAGCGGTCAACGAGTTGATGAGAAGCTTATCGGTGCCTTTGAGCATTCCAAAGAGGTTCTCCATCATTGGCTCGATATCTCTGGCTGGGGCTTTATCGTAGTCGTAGCCATTGATAAGCGAGATAGGACGATAGGAACTTGGACCTTCTTCGCGGTAGAACTTGGTAAGCTCAGGAACGCCAAGAAGATAAGTAAAGGCGTCAGCTAAGAAATTGTCATCTGGCTGAAGAAGTCTCTGATCCTCGGCAAGGTAATGGTCGAGGGTGTGGAGATAATGGATAACCGGCATGTGCTCAGGAGCGTCCTCACGGTAGGTTCCGTTAAGCAAAGCCCTGATAGAGATGTCGCTGATCTGCACTCCTTCATACATGGCGATAGAACGGAGCCATGGATAGAACGCATTCTTCCTGACCTCGTATTTCGCAGCTTCATCGAGTCCACGGTAAAGTCTGAGGGTATTGTCGATCTTATTCTCGAACATCGCGATTCTGTCATTGATCGATTGGGTCAAAGTGACATAAAGCGGGGTTCTGTTGATAAGACAGATCGGAAGCTCATAGCGGAACTGCTTCCTGTACTCCTCTTGCTCTTTCCAGAAGGAATCGACAAAAGTCGTGTTCAAAGCACGAGACAATTCTTTGCGGTTAAGATACTTCTCATTGGTATAGAGATCGGTATATTTGGACATACGGCTACATTATAGACAAGTGCGCGATTTCGCACAACACGATAACTAAAAAACTACTAAAAATTTTAGCGATTAATAGGAATTATAAAGACGCTGGGCTATTTTTCGTTGCCTTCGTCAATTGATAGCAATGCCATGAAAGCCTCCTGCGGAACCTCGACAGAACCGATGGCTTTCATTCTCTTCTTGCCCTCTTTTTGTTTTTCTAAAAGCTTCTTCTTACGGGAGATGTCTCCACCATAGCACTTGGCGAGGACGTCCTTACGGACGCTCTTGATGTCGCTTCTGGCGATGACTTTTCCATTAATGGCAGCCTGGAGAGGGACTTCGAACTGTTGCTTAGGGATGATTTCTTTGAGTTTGGAGACGATGGCAAGACCCCTGCCATAGGCGCTTTTCCTATAGACGACCGTGCTTAAAGCATCGATTGGGTCACCATTAAGGTAGATATCCATCTTGGCTAAATCACTTGGTCTGAAACCGTCGAGGGTGTAATCAAGCGAGGCGTAGCCGCGAGAGACGCTCTTAAGGCGGTCGAAGAAATTGAAGATGATCTCGCTAAGAGGGATGAGGTACTTAAGGGTCTCTCTCGTATCGTCGAAATAGATAAGGTCTTGATAGATGCCGCGTTTGTCTTGGCAAAGCTGCATAATCGCGCCGACATAATCTTTTGGCGTCATAATAGAGGCCATAACGTAAGGTTCCTCAATAGAGGAAATCTTCGATGGCTCTGGCATTTCGCTTGGGTTATCGATGGTCAAGACCTCGCCGTTAGTGAGGTTGACCCTATATTTGACGGATGGCGCGGTGAGAATGAGGTTAAGGTTATATTCCCTTTCGAGTCTTTCCTGAATGACGTCCATATGGAGAAGGCCAAGGAAGCCGGCACGGAAGCCGAAGCCCAAAGCTTTTGAACTCTCTGGTTCATAGACTAAAGAAGCATCATTCAAAGTGAGCTTTTCTAAAGCGTCCTTAAGGTCGCCATATTTCTGGGAATCGACAGGATAAAGACCGCAGTAAACCATAGGCATGATCTTGCGATAACCAGGTAATGGTTCTTTGGCAGGTTTATTCTCTAAAGTGACGGTCTCACCTGGGAAAACATCTTTGATGTCTTTGATTGTTGCGGTCAAATAACCGACTTCACCGCACTCGAGAACACCGGTTGAGAGTTCTTTAGGAGTACGGATACCGACCTCAGTGACCGTGTAGGTCTTTCCGCTTTGCATGAGGCGGATCTTATCGCCGACTTTGACGCGGCCGTTTTTGACTCTGATCAAAACGACGACCCCGCGGTAAGAATCATAATAGGAATCAAAGATTAAGGCTTCGAGAGGGCCTTCGCTATCACCGCTTGGAGGTGGAACGAGTTCCACTACTTTCTCCAGCATTTCATCGATGCCGGCCCCAGTTTTGCCACTGACGCAAACAACATCATTCGTCGAAAGACCAATCTTTGTTTCAATCTCTTGTTTAGCTAATGCGATATCGGCACTTGGCAAATCGATCTTGTTGATGACCGGAATAATCATGAGGTCGTTATCGACGGCGAGATAAACGTTCGCAAGCGTCTGGGCCTGCACGCCCTGCGTTGCGTCGACTACCAATATGGCGCCTTCACAAGCCGCTAAACTTCTGGAGACTTCATAAGTGAAATCCACGTGCCCAGGAGTGTCGATAAGATTGAAAACGTATTCATTTCCGTCCTTTGACTTAAAAGTCACGGTGACGGCATTGAGTTTGATTGTGATGCCGCGTTCCTGCTCAAGTTCCATATCATCGAGCATCTGTGAGGAAAGATTGCGCTTCTCAACCGCTCCGGTGCTTTCGAGGATGCGGTCACAGATAGTGCTCTTACCATGGTCGATATGGGCGATGACGCAGAAGTTTCTGATGTACTTTTTGTTGAACGGCATAATTGACTCGAAGAATTATAATTTATTTCTTTCCTTTAGGGAAGAAACTATCTAACGACTCTTTCACTTCTTCCGGCGAGAAGGCTACCTCATATCCGCTATAGGAACGCTCTAAGACCATTCGATACTCGTTTT